>DASUCO010000279.1:0-2886 GCA_036275955.1 Acidimicrobiales bacterium | reverse complement strand
TTCGAGCTGCGCGTACCCGCCGTGCATGGCGAGCGACGGGTTGATCTCCACGTCGAGCAGCATCTTGATCTTCTCGTCGACGGTCCCGACGAGCTCGAGCTCCTCGTGGGTGACGACCTTGGGCCGCGGCCGGTTGGGGTTCCGGATGATGAGGCCGGTGGGCTCGACGTGATCGAGCGTGGCGCCGGCGAGGTCCTCGACCGAATCGGCGGGGACGATGACCGGCAGCTCGGATGACGTGTCGAGCTCGTCGCCCTCGGTGATGTTGTCGACGGCCTCGAACGTCAGGTCGTAGGTGAACTCCGTGCCGGTGGAGCCGACGACCTCGACCTTGAGCGCCAGCGTCTCCGGCGCCGTCTCGATCTTGCGCATGTCGAGGATCTCGCGACGCGCCGCATCGGTGACGGTGAGGACCTGCATCGATGCAAGGCTAACGGCGTGTCGGTCGACGTCGTCGTGGTCGGTGCCGGCCCCAACGGGCTGTCGGCGGCCATCACGCTGGCCGAGGCCGGTCGGTCGGTCCTGGTGCTCGAGGCCCGCGACACCCCGGGCGGTGGCACCCGCACACGTGAGCTGACGCTGCCGGGGTTCAAGCACGACGTGTGCTCGGCCATCCATCCCATGGGGCCGTCGACCCCGTTCTTCCGCGATCACCCGTTGGGCATCGAGTGGCTGCAGCCCGAGGTGGCCGTGACGCACCCGCTGGACGACGGGACGGCGGGTTCGCTGGAGGCGGTCGGGCCCCGCTGGCACACGCTGTTCGACCCGATCGTGCGCGAGTGGGACGACATCGCGAGCGACATGCTCGGCCCCAGCCTGCGCGTTCCGCACCATCCGCTCGACTTCCTGCGGATGGGCATCCGCTCGCTGCCGCCGGCCACCGCAGTGGCGCGCTGGCTGGGCGAGCGCGACGGCGCGCTGTTCGTCGGCGTGGCCGCGCACGCCAACACCCACCTGGGCCGGCCGCTGTCGTCGACGGCCGGCATCGCCCTGTTCGCCGCCGGCGCCGTCGGCGGGTGGCCGTGCGCCAAGGGCGGCTCGCAGGCCATCGCCGATGCGATGGTGCGCGAGCTGGAGCGACTCGGTGGTCGCGTCGAGTGCGACCGCGAGGTGCACGCGCTGGCCGACCTCCCGCCGGCGCGCGCCGTGGTGTTCGACACGTCGCCGTGGGCGGCGCACGAGATCGTTGGCGACGCGGTCCCATCGTTCGCCCGCTTCCGCCGCGGCGGCGCATCGTTCAAGGTCGACTACGCGCTGGACGGGCCGGTGCCGTGGACCAACCCCGAGTCACGGCGCGCCGGCACGGTGCACCTCGGCGGCACGTGGCGCGAGGTCGCCGCCGCCGAGGCCGACGTGTTCCACGGCCGGGCGCCGGAGAAGCCGTACGTGCTCGTCGCCCAGCAGTCGCTGTTCGACGACACCCGGGCGCCGACCGGCAAGCACACGCTCTGGGCGTACTGTCACGTGCCCAACGGGTCGACGGTCGACATGACTGACCGCATCGAGGCGCAGATCGAGCGCTTCGCGCCGGGGTTCCGCGACCTGGTGCTGGCGCGGCACACGATCTCGCCGATGCAGCTGGAGGCGTACAACCCGAGCATGCGCGGCGGCGACATCGCCATCGGCGCGCCTGACGGCCTGCAGGTGCTGTTCCGGCCGCGCATCGCACGCGATCCGTACCGCATCGGCGAGCGCTACTGGCTGTGCTCGGCGGCGACGCCGCCCGGCGGCGGTGTGCACGGCTTGTGCGGCGTGCACGCCGCCGAGTCGGTGCTGCGGGCTACAGGGTGACGGAGCCGGGGAGCGGCTGACCGAAGCGGTCGACCTGGCACAGGTGCTGCCAGCGCTTGTTGACCTTGCCCGGCTTGAACACGCCACCCTCGATGAGCGCCTTGAGGATGGGGCGCACCGCGGTGAGCTTGATCGCCTTGCGGCGCGGCGTGCGGTTGGCGGCCCGCCACGTCTTCCACGTCGGCAGGCCGACGGTGGCGTAGACGCCCGGGTGCACGAACGTGTCGAACAGCCCGTCGATGAGCAGCGGGGCGATGCGGCGGATGAGCCACTTCTCCTTGTGGCTGGCCTGCGGGTACAGCTCGCCGACGGTGAGGCGGGCGAAGGCCAGGTGACGGGCCTCCTCCATGCGGTGGTACTTGTTGACCTGCGCCAGCACCGGGTCGGTGTCGGGGTGCTCAGACGCGATCTTCTGCAGCAGGTCGGGGATCTCCTCACCGGCGAGGATCATCACCGCGAGCAGCGCGGGCGACTTGATCAGCACGGGGAGGAAGCGGCGCTGGATGAGCTGCGGGATGGGGCCGGCCAGCGGGTTCTTCGCCTGCGGGTCGAGCTCTTGGACGACGCGCACGAACGCCCGGGAGTGGCGCGTCTCCTCGCCGACCTCGTGCAGCATGTACATGACACGCGGATCGGAGAGGTCCTTGGAGGTGGCGACCTGCCAGGAGAAGCCGGCGTTGAGGATGGACTCGAACGACACGCCCATCGAGAGCATGGCCGCCGTCTCCTCGCGGGACAGGGTGGCCTTCTGCTCGGGAGTCAGCTCGATGTCGAGGCCGTGGGTGGAGAGCAGCTCGTCGGGGAGGATCTGGCCCTTGGAGATGGCGGCGAAGTCGAAGGTCTCCTCCGGCTCGATGATCTTGCGGAGGGAGGCGGTGTTCAGCCGGTCGACCTTGGTGTCCGCCGGGGAGGCCGCGGTGGGGGCATCGTCGAGCATCGTCATGCCACCCATTCTTGACGATCTGACGAGAATCGTCAATACTCGAATTCTGTGACGATGGGCACCACCAAGGGCGAGCGCACCCAGGCCAAGATCCTGGAGGCGGCGGTCGAGCGCTTCGGCGCCAACGGCTTCCGGCCCACGTCGGTGGCCGC
>DASUCO010000278.1:0-8386 GCA_036275955.1 Acidimicrobiales bacterium | reverse complement strand
GCTCACCGTTGACGACGAGCCTCAATCCGACTTGCCCTTGCCCTTGGCCTTCATCATCTTCTTCCACGCCCGCACCTCTTCCAGGTGCTGCGGCGTGTCCGCGTCTGCCACCGAGCGACGGTTCTCGTCGCTGAACGGTGCCGCCGCCTCCTCCCACCCCGGGGGCTGCACGCCGAGCCGCTTGCCGAGCACGGCGGTGAAGATCTTCGCCTTGTCAGGACCGAAGCCAGGGAGGGCCAGCAGCCGCTTCAGGAGCTCGGCGCCGGTCGGCGCGTCGGACCACACCTTGGCCGCGTCGCCGTCGTACTGCTCCGTCAGTGCCACGCACAGGGCGTGGGCGCGCTTGCCCATCGAGGCGGGATAGCGGTGCAGGGCCGGCTTCTCGCAGAACGTGGTGACCACCGCGTCCTCGCCCATGGCTGCGATCTTCCCGGCGTCGAGCTGACCACCCAGCCGCTCCTTGAGCACCGACGGCGCCTGGAACGCCCACTCCATCGGCACCTGCTGGTCGAGGAGCATGCCGAGCAGCAGTGCCAGCGGGTCCTCGGCGAGGAGACGGTCGGCGGCCTCGTCGCCGGTGATGAAGAACGTGTCGGTCACGACGCCAACGCTAGATGCAGGGCCTCTACGCCCACATCGGGTCGACCGTCTCCGGATCGATCCCGTAGCGGGCGATGGCGTCCTTCACCTGCTCGGCCGTCACCGAGCCCTCGGCCATGAGCGAGGACAGCACGGCGACGACGACGTGGCCGGTGTCGACCTCGAAGTGCCGGCGCAGCGCCTCGCGGGTGTCGCTGCGCCCGTAGCCGTCGGTGCCGAGCGGCAGGAAGCGGCGCGGTGACCAGCGCGCGATCTGGTCGGGCACGGCCCGCATGAAGTCGGTGACGGCCACGATCGGTCCGGCCGACTGCTCCAGCTGGCGCGTCACGAACGGCACCCGCCACGGCTCGAACGGGTGGAGGCGGTTCCAGCGTTCGGTGGCGAGCGCCTCCTCCCGCAGCGACTTGAACGACGTCGCCGACCACAGCTCGGCGCCGACGCCGTAGTGCTCGGCGAGCTCCGATCGCGCCGCTGACGCGGCCTGCCACATGGGACCGGAGAACAGGATCGTCGCTGCCGTGGGCGGCCCCTCCGGTGCGTCGGTGAACCGGTACAGCCCGCGCAGCAGATCGTCCTGCACACCCTCGGGCATGGGCGGCATCGGGTAGTTCTCGTTGTAGAGGGTGAGGTAGTAGATGACGTCGTCGCCGGTGCCGAGCATGCGGCGGATCCCGTCCTGGATGATCGTGGCGACCTCGTACGCGAACGCCGGGTCGTAGGCGACGACGTTCGGGTACGCCGACGCGTACAGCAGGCTCTGGCCGTCCTGGTGCTGCAGGCCCTCGCCCAGCAGCGTCGTGCGGCCGGCGGTGGCGCCGAGAAGGAAGCCGCGGGCGCGCTGATCGCCGGCCGCCCACGCCAGGTCGCCCACCCGTTGGAAGCCGAACATCGAGTAGAAGATGAAGAAGGGCAGCATCGCCGGGCCGTGCGTCGCGTACGACGTGCCGGCGGCGATGAAGCTGCTCATGGCGCCGGCCTCGGTGATGCCCTCTTCCAGGATCTGGCCGTTCTGCGACTCGCGGTAGGACAGGATCAGGTCGGCATCGACGGGTTCGTACTTCTGGCCCTGCGATGCGTAGATGCCGATCTCCTTGAACAGCGCGTCGAGGCCGAACGTGCGGGCCTCGTCAGGGACGATCGGCACGACGCGAGAGCCGATCTTCTCGTCGCGCACGAGGTTGCGCAGCAGCCGGGCGAACGCCATGGTCGTCGATACCGCCTGTTCGCCCGACCCACCGCGCAGGTCGACGAACGGGCGGTCGTCGGGCTGCTCGTCGACGCGGCGCCGGCGCACGACGCGAGCGGGCAGCGGGCCGTCGAGGGCGCGGCGGCGCTCGGTCATGTACGTGTGCTCGATGGAGCCGGGCTCGGGGCGGAAGTACGGCATGTACTCGCCGCTCTCCGCCGCGCGCTCGAGCATCTCGTCGGTGATCTCCTCCTGCATGAAGAGACGGTCGCGGAACAGCTTGATCTGCTCGGGCTGCATCTTCTTGATCTGGTGGGTGGCGTTGCGACCCTCGACGTCGGGTCCGAGCGTCCAGCCCTTGATCGTCTTGGCCAGGATCACGGTCGGGGAGCCGACGTGCTCGGTGGCCGCCTTGTACGCGGCGAACAGCTTCTTGTAGTCGTGCCCGCCACGCGGGAGGTTGCGGAGCTCGTCATCCGACAGGTGCTCCACCATCTTGCGCAGCCTCGGGTCGGGGCCGAAGAAGTGCTGGCGGATGTACGCGCCGGACTCGACGGAGAACTTCTGGAACTCGCCGTCGACGGTCGTGTTCATCTTGTTGAGCAGCACGCCGTCGGTGTCACGAGCGAGCAGCTCGTCCCACTTGGTGCCCCAGATGACCTTGATGACGTTCCAGCCGGCGCCGCGGAAGGTCGCCTCCAGCTCCTGGATGATCTTGCCGTTGCCGCGCACCGGACCGTCGAGGCGCTGCAGGTTGCAGTTCACGACGAAGATCAGGTTGTCGAGCTGCTCGCGGGCGCCGAGCGAGATGGCACCGAGCGACTCCGGCTCGTCGCACTCGCCGTCGCCCAGGAAGCACCACACCCGCGACTGCGACGTGTCGGCGATCTGGCGGTTCAGCAGGTACCGGTTGAACCGGGCCTGGTAGATCGCCTGGATGGGGCCGAGGCCCATCGACACCGTGGGGAACTCCCAGAAGTCGGGCATGAGCCGCGGGTGCGGGTACGACGACAGCCCACCGCCGCCCACCTCCTGGCGGAACCGGTCGAGGTGGTGCTCGTCGAGGCGGCCCTCGAGGAACGCACGGGAGTAGATGCCGGGCGACGCGTGGCCCTGGAAGAAGATCTGGTCACCGGGGAGGCCGTCCTCCTTGCCCCGGAAGAAGTGCTGGAAGCCCACCTCGTACAGCGCGGCCGACGACGCGTAGGTGGCGAGGTGGCCGCCGATGCCCTCGTGGTGCTTGTTGGCCCGCACGACCATGGCCGCCGCGTTCCAGCGGATGTACGAGCGGATGCGCCGCTCGGCGTGCTCGTCGCCCGGGAACCACGCCTGCTGCTCCGGTGGGATGGTGTTCACGTAGGGCGTCGAGATGGTCGCCGGCAGCCCCACCTGCAGGGCACGCGCCCGCTCCAGCAGGGCCGAGATGAGGTAGCGGGCCCGCCCCTTGCCCTGGTGGTCGACCACCGCATCGAGGCTCTCGAGCCACTCCTGCGTCTCGGTCGGATCGATGTCGGGGAGTGAGTGCACGAACCCATCAAAAATCATGACGAGACTCCGCGATTGCGCCGTGAGGCAGGGGCCGGGGCCCCCGCCGCAAGCTGGGCGGTAACAGGCCGATCACACCGCGAAGAGGCGAAGCGCTTGCGGTGGGGATGAATCACGCGACCATGTTCGCACCATGGGAGCCGATTCACGCCCGATCTACACCGACGGTGCCTGTTCGGGGAACCCGGGACCCGGTGGCTGGGCGTGGGCCATCGAGGACGGCCCCTTCAAGAGCGGCTACGAGCCGCAGTCCACCAACCAGCGCATGGAGATCATGGCCGCGTACGACGCGGTGCGATCCAACGACGGCCCCATCGAGATCGTGAGCGACTCGACGTACGTCGTGCACTGCTTCCGCGACTCGTGGTACGTCGGGTGGCACAAGCGGGGTTGGCTCAACAGCCAGAAGAAGCCCGTCGCCAACCGCGACCTGTGGGAGCCGTTCATCGACCTGGTGCTCGAGCGGCGCGACGTCACGTTCACGTGGGTGAAGGGCCACAGTGACGACAAGATGAACGACGTCGTCGATCGGCTTGCGGTGCAGGCCATCGTCGACAAGGCCGGCCGCTCGGGCGTCGGCATGCCCGCGGATCTCGGCGACCCCGACCTCCCGCCCGGCAAGAAGAAGGCGTCGGGTCCCGCGCTGCCCGACGGCCACCTCGTCGTCGTGACCGGGCTGCGCCCGCCGGAGCTCGGCGGCTACGAACCCAACCTCACGTGGGAGTCGGTGCGGGGCAAGCTGACCGAGGCGCTGCGCTACCTGGCCGGCGAGCACGACGACCTCGTCGTCGTCACCGGGATGGGACTGGGCACCGAGCAGCTGGCGGCGGAGGCGGCGTTGGATGCGGGCGTGCCGTTCGTGGCCGCCACGCCGCACCCGGGGTTCGACAAGGTGTGGCCCGAGAGCTCGCGAGCGCGCTACCGCAGCCTGCTCGACAAGGCGCTCGAGGAGGTCGTGTTCGAGAACCGAGCACCGGCCACCAAGCAGCTGGCCGGCGCCATGGCGTCACGCCGCGACGCGTGGCTGGCGAAGTCGGCCGACGAGGCGATCGTGGTGCACGACGGCGAGGACGAGCGCACCGAGAAGGTGCTGGCCTCGCTGGTGATGCAGCTGGGGGACGACAACGTCCTCCAGCTGCATCCCTAGCGATCGCGAGCGCTACGGCAGGTCCTGGCAGCCGGCCTGCGCGACTGGCGCCTGACCGGCGACGTTCACGTCGACCTCGTAGCAGAGCTGGCCAGCCGCGTTCGCCGGTGCGCTCGCGAGCAGACCGAGCGCGGCGGCGGCGACGACAGCAGCGAGGAGCTTCTTCACGGGTGTTCCCTTCGATAGGTGGTTGGTGCGCTCGTCCAACGTCGTACGTCGCGATGTCTTGCGGTCTGCGAACCTCTCCGCATGCGGATCGGCGCCGACACCGGTGGCACGTTCACCGATCTCGTGGGCGCCGACGGGTCGATCGCGAAGGTCCCCTCGACGCCGGATGATCCCGGTCTCGCCGTTCGGGCCGGCATCGAGACGCTCGGCGGTCAGGCGGACGTGCTCGCCCACGGGACGACCGTCGCCACCAACGCGCTGCTGGAGCGCACGGGGGCCACGGTCGCGCTCGTGACCACGCGCGGGCTGGCCGACGTCATCGAGATCGCGCGGCAGGACCGGCCGTCGCTCTACGACGGTGACGCGGTGCGACCCGAGCCCCTGGTGCCGCGTGACCTGCGACTCGAGGTCGGTGGCCGGTTGGCGGCCGACGGCACCGAGCTCGATGCGCTCGACGAGGTGCCGGCGATCGACGGCGTGGACGCGGTGGCCGTCTCGCTGTTGCACGCCGACCTGAACCCGGCGCACGAGCAGGCTGTCGCGGAGGTCCTCAGAGGGCGCGGGCTCGACGTGACGTGCTCGTCGGAGGTGGCGCCGGAGATGCGCGAGTACGAGCGCACGGTCACCACCGTGGTCAACGCGTACCTGCGGCCGCGCTGCCGCGCCTACCTGTCCGACCTGGTCGGTGCCGGTGGTGAGGTCCTCGTGATGACCTCGGCCGGCGGGCTCGTCCCCGTCGACCGCGGCGCCGAGGTGCCGGCGTCGCTGCTGCTGTCGGGCCCGGCCGGTGGGGTTCGGGCCGCCGCCGCGGTGGCTCGGGCGTGCGGCTTCCCCGACGCCGTGACCTTCGACATGGGCGGCACCAGCACCGACGTGTGCCTGGTGCTCGACGGCGAGCCGGCACCGGCGGCCGAGCGTGAGGTGGCCGGGTTCCCCGTGCGGCTGCCGTCGCTCGACATCCACACCATCGGCGCCGGCGGTGGCTCCATCGCACGCATCGACCCCGGTGGCGCGCTGCGGGTCGGCCCCCAGTCGGCCGGCGCCGTCCCCGGTCCGGCGTGCTACGGGCGAGGCGGCACCGAGCCCACGGTCACCGACGCCGACCTCGTCGCCGGGCGCATCCACGCCGATGCCGCGTTCCCCGGCATCGGACGGCTCGACGTCGACGCCGCCCGTGCCGCGCTGGACCGTGCGGGGGTGGACGCCGACGGCGTCATCGCCGTCGTCGACGCGGAGATGGAGCGCGCCATCCGAGCGGTGACCGTCGAGCGCGGCGTCGACCCAAGGCCGCTGGCGCTCGTCGCGTTCGGCGGCGCCGGTCCGCTGCACGCGTGCGCGCTGGCCGACGCCATCGGCATGGACGTCGTGATCGTCCCGCCGCGCGCCGGCGTGCTGTCAGCGGTCGGCCTGCTGTGCGCACCCGTGCAGCGCGACCTGGTCCGGTCGTGGCCGACGCCACTCGATCACGACGGCCTCGAGGACGCGCACATCGCGCTGGCGATCGCGGCGTCGGCCGAGGTCGGGGGCGGTGCCGTCGTCGACCTCGCCCTCGACTGCCGCTACGAGGGCCAGAGCCACGAGCTGACCGTCGCCGAGCTGGAGGACTTCGCCGACGAGCACGAGCGGCGCAACGGCTACGCGCGCCCCGGCGCGCCGGTCGAGGTCGTCGCCCTGCGAGCGCGGGCGGTTGCCGCCCCGCCACTGCTGCTCACCGACCTGCCGGCGCCGCCGCGCCAGCCGGCAGCCGGTCCCGTGGTGCTGGCCGAGCCCGACTGCACGGTGTGGGTACCCGACGGGTGGCGGGCCGACGTCGAGACGGAGGTGGGGGCGTGGATCCTGCGGCGGACGTGAGCGCGCTCGTGTGGCGGCGCAAGCTCGGCGGCGACGAGCTGCTGGAGGTGGCCGACGGGAAGTCGTGGCGACTGCCTCGTCTGGGGGAGGTCGGGCTCGCGCACGTCATCCGCATCGAGGGGCCGATCGGCGCGCTGGTCGCCGCGCCGCACGACTTCGATCCGGGTCGTCTGCACCGGTGGGTGCGCATCGACGCGTCGGATCCGGAGATCGTCAGAGCGTTCCACCAGACCGGCGCGGCGACGGTCGTGTGGCGGCGCGGACCCGACGGTCCGGAGATCCTCGTGCTGCACCGGTCGTCGGAGGGCCCGGACTACGACGGTGACTGGGCGTGGACGCCGCCGGGCGGCGGTCTCGATCCCGGTGAGACGCACGAGGAGTGCGCGGCACGCGAGCTGCTCGAGGAGGCAGGGCTCGATCTGCCGTTGACACGCGTGCTGGATCACCCCAACGAGTTCGCCGCGTTCGTGTGCGAGCTGACCGGTGACGGCGAGGTCGTGCTCAGCGACGAGCACGATCGCTTCGAGTGGGTCTCGTTCGACGAGGCCTGTCGGCGCTGCCGACCCGAGCGCGTGGCCGAGACGATCCGGTCGGCGCGGAGGCACATGTCATGACGCTCGACGCTGCGTCGCTCCAGATCCTCATCTCGCGCCTCACCGGCATCGCCGAGGAGATGGGCGCCGTGCTGCGCCGCGCCGCCTACAGCCCGAACATCAAGGAGCGAGCCGACTGCTCCGCCGCGCTGTTCACCGCCGCCGGCGAGCTGCTGGTGCAGGCGGAGCACATCCCTGTGCACCTGGGCTCGATGCCGGCGTCGGTGGCCGCCGCCATCGCCGCCTTCCCCGACGGACTGCAGCCGGGCGAGCAGGTGATCCTGAACGACCCGTTCGCCGGCGGCACCCACCTGAACGACGTCACGCTCGTCATGCCCGTGCACGTCGGTGGACGGCTCATCGGCTGGGCGGCGAACCGCGCCCACCACGCCGACGTCGGCGGGATGACGCCGGGCTCGATCCCGCCCGACGCCACCCAGATCCAGCAGGAGGGCCTGCGGTTGCCGCCGGTCCGGCTGACGGCCGACGTCGTCGAGATCTTCGTCGCCGCGTCGCGCACGCCCGACGAGCGGCGGGGCGACCTCGACGCGCAGATCGGTGCCAACCGGCTGGGCGCCGAGCGGCTGGTGGCGTTCGCCGACGCCGACCTCGACGAGATCCTCGACTACGGCGAGCGCCGCATGCGTGCGGCGGTGGCGCAGCTGCCTGACGGCACGTCGACGTTCGAGGACGTCGTCGACGGCTCCGTGATCCGGCTGGCGATGACGATCGCCGGTGACGACATCACCTTCGACTTCACCGGCACCGACCCGCAGCAGGTCGGCAACGTCAACGCGGTCGAGGCGGTCACGGTCAGCTGCGTCTCGTTCGCGCTGCGCTCGGCGACCGATCCGACGATCCCGGCCAACGGCGGCGCCATGCGTCCGGTCCACGTCATCGCACCCGCAGGCTCGGTG
Source organism: Acidimicrobiales bacterium (assembly GCA_036275955.1). Lineage (GTDB taxonomy): Bacteria > Actinomycetota > Acidimicrobiia > Acidimicrobiales > CADCSY01 > DATLFP01. The sequence goes on along the minus strand of DASUCO010000278.1, from coordinate 379 downwards.
GTGGCGGCCACGTTCCCCGCCGCCGTGGGCGCCGGCAACGTCGAGGTCAGCCAGCGCGTGGCCGACGTGTGCCTGGGCGCGCTCGCCCAGGTCGCACCCACGCGTGTCGGCGCGGCCAGCCAGGGGACGATGAACAACGTGCTGATCGGCGGCACGTCGTTCGTGTACTACGAGACGATCGGCGGCGGGCAGGGCGGCCGGCCCGGCGGTCCCGGCATGAGCGGCGTGCACACCGGCATGACGAACACCCGCAACACGCCGATCGAGGCGTTCGAGCGGGCGTTCCCGATGCGGGTGCTCCGCTACGCGCTGCGACGGGGCAGCGGGGGCGCCGGCTCGGCGCCCGGCGGGGAGGGGATCGAGCGCGACGTCCTGATGC
>DASUCO010000277.1:0-22799 GCA_036275955.1 Acidimicrobiales bacterium | reverse complement strand
ATCGCCGCCGGGCCGCCGGTGCAGGTGCTGCGGCCGGACGTGCTCGAGCGCACCTACGGCGCGCCCATGCAGGTGCTCGAGCACGGCGGCATGCCGGTCGTCGTGGATTCCTTCGAGAAGCGGGAGTCACCGCGGTGACCGACGTGCTGCGCCCCTACGACTTCGACTTCTTCCGCAACGCCGTGCTGGTCGCCACCTTCGCCGGTGCGCTGTGCGGCCTGGTGGGCGTGTACGTGGTGCTGCGGGGCATGAGCTACATCGGCCACGGCCTGTCGCACGCCATCTTCGGCGGCTACGCGGCGAGCGCGCTGCTCGGCGTCAACGTGATCGTCGGCGCCGGCGTGTGGGGCGTGCTCTCGGCGCTGTCGATCACGAGCATCACGCGCCGGCGCGTGATCGGATCGGACGCTGCCATCGGCGTGGTGACCACGGCGTCCTTCGCGCTGGGCCTGGCGATGTTCGCGGTGTGGGGCCGACGCGGCTCGTCGTTCGACAACACGCTCTTCGGCTCCATCCTCGGCGTGTCGACCGGCGACGTGCTGCTCGTCCTGGGCGTGCTGGTGCTGACTGCGCTGGTCGTGTTCCTGGCTTGGCGGCCGCTGCTGTTCACCACGTTCGACCCCGAGGTGGCCGAGGTCAGCGGCGTGCGCACTGGCCTCGTCGACGCCGCGCTGATGATCGTGCTGTCGCTGTCGATCCTGGTCACGCTGCAGGTGCTGGGTGTGACACTGGTGGCGGCGACGATCGTCATCCCGCCGACCGTGGCCCGCATGCTCACGTCGTCGTTCTCGAAGATGCTCTGGCTGTCGGTGGCGATCGGCGCCGTGTGCGGGTTCGTCGGGATGAACCTCAGCTACCACCTCGACGTGCAGTCAGGCCCCACCATCGTCCTCGTCGGCACCGCCCTGTTCCTCGTCGTGTTCCTCGCCACCGGCCGCCGCGGCCTCGGCCGCGTCGCCGGCTTCGCCCACTGAAGATCAGGCTGGCCGCCCTCGAGGGGTCGTGAAAAGATTCACGAGGTGTCCCGTCCGAATGTCGTGATCGTCGGGGCCGGCTTCGGTGGCCTGGACTGCGCCAAGGAGCTGGTGAACGAGCCGGTCGACGTCACGATCGTCGACCGCCACAACTTCCACACGTTCCAACCGCTGCTGTACCAGGTGGCGACGGCAGGCCTGGCGGCCAGCGACGTCGCCTATCCGGTGCGCGGCGTCTTCCAGGACGCGGCCAACGTGCGCTTCCGCACCGGCGTCGTCACCGGCGTCGACTGGGACCGCCACGCGCTGACGCTGGCGGACGGCGTCGACCTCGCGTTCGACACGCTCGTGCTCGCCGCCGGCGCCACCACCAACTGGTTCGGCGTCGACGGCGCGGCCGAGCACGCGTTCCCGCTGTACGGCCTGCAGGACGCGATCCGACTGCGCAACCACGTCATCGCCCAGTTCGAGCGCGCCGACGCCGACCCGTCGCTGCTCGGTCGCGGCGCGCTGACGTTCGTCGTGCTCGGTGGCGGGCCGACCGGCGTCGAGATGGCCGGCGCGCTGACCGAGCTGTTCGGCATGGTGTTCGCCAAGGACTTCCGCCGCCTCGACGTCGGCGCCGCCCGCGTCGTGCTGCTGGAGATGGGCGACGCCGTGCTCTCGCCGTTCTCCAAGCGGGCGCAGCGCCACGCCATCGAGCAGCTGCGCGCTCGCGGCGTCGACGTGCGCCTGGGCGAGCGCGTCACCGCCGTCGGCGCCGACGCGGTGACGCTCGCCTCGGGCGAGGTGCTGCCGACGCGCACGGTGGTGTGGGCGGCCGGTGTGCGGGCCAACCCATTGGCCGACCTGCTCGGCGTCGAGCAGGTGCGCGGCGGTCGCATCAAGGTGACGCCCGACCTGCGCATCCCGGGGAAGCCCGAGGCGTTCGTGATCGGCGACCTGGCCGCCATCGAGGGTCCGGGCGGCGTGCTCCTGCCGCAGGTGGCGCAGGTGGCCAAGCAGAGCGGCAAGCACGTGGGCAAGACGATCGCCCGCTCGCTGCGCGGCCGCACCACGAAGTCGTTCCGGTACTTCGACAAGGGCACCATGGCCACCATCGGCCGCAACAGCGCGGTGGCCGACCTCCCGCTGAAGATCCGGCTCACCGGCTTCATCGCCTGGGTGGCATGGCTGTTCCTGCACCTGCTGTACCTGGTCGGCTTCCGCAACCGGCTCAGCGTGCTCGTGAGCTGGGGCTGGAGCTACCTGACCTGGGACCGCGGCCCCCGCCTCATCCTCGAACCCGCCGAACCCCCCACCCCCTGATGGTTTTGGTGATGCGAGCGGGTCGTTTCCGACCCGCTGACATCACCAGAACGCCGGGGTCAGGGCTGGACGGGCCACGTCGGGCGGTCCTTGACGCGCACGACGAGGCGCAGACCGGACCACGTCTCGTCGATGGCGCAAACCTTGTTGTCGACGAGCGTGGTCGCGCTGACGGCGATGTTGCGGATGACGTCCTCCGTCACGTCGGTGGGCACCCCAGACGACCGCTTGGGCCACGCGACCCACAGCGCCCCGTCGGCCGCGAGCGCGGTGTGCATCTTCGTGAGCCAGCGGCGGTACTCGGCCTCGCTGGTGACGAACACGACGGCGACGTCGACGGGCGCCCGCAGCTGTCGCAGGCGCGGGATGCCGTCGAGGAAGCCGTCGGGCGCGTCGCCGCCGACGTAGAGCCGGTCGCCCTCGGCGATGCCGAGCTTCTTCGGCAGCGGCGTGCCCGAGTACCCCGCCACTACTCGGACGCGATCGCTGCGAGCACGTTGAGGCGGGCGGCGCGGCGGGCCGGCCAGATGGCGGCCACCACGCCGGCGATGGCGGCGAGGACGGCGAGCACGAGCAGCTGGCCGTACGGCAGCGAGAACTCGGTGAAGCCCTCCGATCGCATGGCCCGCGCCATGGCCCAGCCGAAGAACAGCCCGATGGCCAGCCCCAGCGTGGTGCCGAGCAGGGCGATGAGCACCGACTCCCAGCGCACCGTCGAGCGTACCTGGCTGCGCGACATGCCGACGGCACGGAGCAGGCCCAGCTCGCGGGTGCGCTCGTGCACGGACAGCGCCAGCGTGTTGGCGATGCCCAGCAGCGCGATGAACACGGCTAGGCCGAGCAGGCCGTAGATGAGCGTCACCAGCTGCTGGAACTGCGCCGCTTGCGACTCCTTGAACCCGGCGATGTCATCGACCTCGGCCGTCGGGTACGGCTCGGCCGCGGCCTCGACCGCGGTCAGCAGCTGGTCGGCGCTGACGCCGTCACGCGCGGTCAGGAAGATCTGGGCGTCGGGGACGTCCGGCGCGTACCGATCGAAGAGGTCGAGGCTCACGAAGTACGAGCCGGCGAGCACCTTGTCGGTGTAGAGCGCCCGCACCTCGAGCGGCTGCACGCCGCCGGAGACGAACTCGACGTCGAGCGTGTCCCCGATGGCCTTGTCGTGCTCGGCGGCCCAGTCCTCGTTGAGGGCCACGCCGGTGTCGTCGAGGTCGTCGACCGACCCGGCGACCACGCCGATGTCGAACACGGTCGCCGCCTCCTCGTCGAACCCGAGCATGAACGCGCTCTTCCCGGCGACGTTGGCATCGGCGACTCGCATCTCGGTGACGCTCTCGGCCTCGGGCAGGGCCTCGAGGTCGCTGGCGAGCTGCGGGCTGAGGCTGCTGCCCCCGATGATCACGTCGATGGCGAAGCGATCGTCGACGATGCGGTTGACCGACTTGCTCGCGGACGAGGCGAACACGGTGATGAAGCCGACCAGTGCCACGCCGATCATCAGCGCGGAGGCGGTCGATGCCGTGCGCTTCGGGTTGCGGGTGGCGTTCTCGCGGGCGAGCGTGCCGGTCATGCCCTTCAGGCGCGGCAGCGGTGCGCCGAGGAGCCCCGTGATCGGCGTGGCCAGCACCGGGCCCAGGATCGTCACGCCGATGAACGTGAGCAGGGCGCCGAGGCCGACCTTGGCCAGGTCGTTGCCGCCGTCGCCGAGCAGGCCGGACAGCAGCAGGGCGACGCCAGCCAGCAGCACCAGCAGCCCGATGACGACGCGAGCGCGGGACGCGGTCGTGCGCTCGTAGGCGACGTCGCGCATCGCAGCCAGGGGCGGCACCTTGGATGCCTTGCGGGCCGGGAACCACGCCGAGCTGATGGCCACCGAGGTGCCGGTGACGAACGCGGTGAGGATCGTGCTCGTCGTGACGACCACGCCGCCGGCCGGCACCTCGAGCCCGACGGCGTCGAGCAGCGCCTTGAGGAGTCCGGCGACGCCGATGCCGGCGAGCAGGCCGAGCGCCGAAGCCAGCACGCCGACGACCGTCGCCTCGAGCAGCACCGATCGCAGCACCTGGCGTCGGCTGGCGCCGATGGCGCGCAGCAGGGCCAGCTCCTTCGTGCGCTGGGCGACGATGATCCCGAACGTGTTGTAGATGATGAACGAGCCGACGAAGAGGGCGATGCCGGCGAACGAGAGCAGGATGCCCTTGAAGAAGGTGAGGCCCTGGGCCACCGAGTCCTGGTTCTCCTTGGTCGCCTCGGCGCCGGTGATGACCTCGTGGCCATCGGGGAGGACGGCGGCGATGCGGTCGCGCAGCTCGTCCTGCGACACGCCCTCGGCGGCGACGACGCCAACCGAATCGAACCTTCCCGGCTCTGCGAACCACCGCTGCGCGGCGGCCTCCGTCATGCCGACGAACGACGCGCCGCCCGCGCTGTCGATCGTGCCGAAGGTGGCGATGCCCACGACGGTGACCTCGATCGGGTCGGGCGTGAGGATCGTCGTGCGGTCGCCGACGGCGAGGTTGCCGTCCTTCGCGCTCTTGCGGTCGATGACGGCGTCGTCCTCGTGGACCGGGGCGGAGCCCTCGGCCAGCGTGAACGGGTTGAGCTGGCCGTCGGTCCAGATGCCGCCGAAGGTCGGTGCGCCCATGTCGGGATTGCCCAGCGCCTTGCCGTCGCGACCGACGATCTGCACGCCGTTCTTGAGGATGTCACCGCGCGCCACAGCCACTCCGTCGACGCTTCGAACGAGGGTCACGATGCTGTCGTCCAGGCGCGGTCGCTGATCGTCGAAGTCGCCGTCGATGGTCGCCTCGGCTCGCACCACCTCGTCGGTCCCGCGGTTCACGTCGGCGAAGAGGTCGTCGAAGGTGCGGCCGACGGTGTCGGTCAGCACCAGCGTGCCGGACATGAACGCCACGCCGAGGAGCACGGCGGCGCTGGTGGTGAAGAGCCGGATCTTGCGGGCCCAGAGGTCCTTGAGCGTTGCGCGCAGCATGCGACTACTCGCCGCCGAGCTGCTTCATCTTGTCGATGACGGACTCCGCGGTGGGATCGACCATGTCGTCGACGATGCTGCCGTCGGCCAGGAACACGACCCGGCTGGCATAGCTGGCCGACACCGGGTCGTGCGTCACCATGACGATGGTCTGACCGAGCTCGCGCACGGCGCGCCGCATGAACCCGAGGATCTCGGCGCTGGCGCGGGAGTCGAGGTTGCCGGTGGGCTCGTCGGCGAACACGATCGACGGCTGGGAGGCGAGCGCTCGTGCGACCGCGACGCGCTGCTGCTGCCCACCGGACAGCTCGCTCGGTCGGTGGTGCAGGCGGTCGCGCAGGTTGACGGTGTCGATGATCGTGTCGAGCCACGCCTGGTCGGGCTTGCGGCCGGCGAGGGCCGAGGGAAGGGTGATGTTCTCGAACGCATCGAGCGTCGGCACCAGGTTGAACGACTGGAAGATGAAGCCGATCTGGTCGCGGCGCAGCCGCGTGAGCCGCTTGTCGTCGAGGCCGGTGACCTCGACGTCGCCGATCCACGCCTCGCCCTTGGTGAGCGTGTCGAGCCCGGCCAGGCAGTGCATGAGCGTGGACTTGCCGGAGCCGGACGGTCCCATGATCGCGGTGAAGCGGCCCCGCTCGAAGTCGACGGACACGTCGTTCAGCGCGGTGACCTCGGTCTGTCCGCTGCCGTAGATCTTGGTGGCGCCGCGTGCGGATGCCGCGGCGGTGAGGGTGCTCTGCATGACCTGACCGTACGGAGCGGCGGTGTCGCGGTCGTCAGCCCTGAGGAGGATTCGCGAGGTGACAGGCGTCACGGCGCACCCGGTGTCACCAGCCCCGATTCGTAGGCGAGCACGACCGCCTGCACGCGGTCGCGCAGGTGGAGCTTCATGAGCACGCGACCGACGTGCGTCTTCACGGTCGTCTCCGACACGAAGAGCTCGGCGGCGATCTCCGCGTTCGACCGCCCGCGCGCCATGAGCTTCAGCACCTCCATCTCGCGGTCGGTGAGGATGCCGAGCTCGGGCGGTGGCTTCGCATCAGCCGCCGGCTTCGTCGCCAGCTCCTGCACCAGGCGCGTCGTCACCGACGGCGCGAGGAGCGACTCGCCACCGGCGATGATGCGCACGGCCCGCGCCAGCTCCTCTGGCGGCGTGTCCTTCAGCAGGAAGCCGCTGGCACCGGCCCGCAGCGCGTCGTACACGTACTCGTCGAGATCGAACGTGGTGAGGATCAGGATCCGGGGGGCGTCATCGATGCCGGGGCCGGCCAGCTGACGCGTGGCCTCGACGCCGTCGAGGTTGGGCATGCGGATGTCCATGAGCACGACGTCGGGCCGCAGCCGCCGCGCCATCTCGACCGCTTCGAGTCCGTCGGCGGCCTCGCCGACCACCTCGATGCCGGGCTCGGCCTCCAGGATCATCTTGAAGCCCGTGCGCACGAGCGCCTGGTCGTCGACGACGAGCACCGTGGTCATGCGACCTCCAGCGGCAGTGAGGCGCGGACCTGGAAGCCGCCGCCGGGACGGTTGCCCACCACGAGCTCGCCGCCGAACAGGTTGACCCGCTCGCGCATCCCGACGAGGCCGTGACCACCGGAGGGGAGGTCGGCGTCGTGCCCGCGTCCGTCGTCGGTCACGAGGATCTCCAGCATCCTGTCCGCGTAGCAGACGTGCACGTCCGCATGGGCCGCGGGACCGGCGTGCTTGAGCGCGTTCGTGAGCGCCTCCTGCACGATCCGGTAGGCGGTGAGGTCGACGCCGGCGGCCAGCGGCGCCGGCTCGCCCTCGATCTCGAGCGACACGTCGAGCCCGGCCTCGCGCGACTGCTCGACGAGCGTCTCGACGAAGGCGATGCTCGGCTGCGGAACGCGGCCGAAGGATCGGTCGTCGTCCTTGCGCAAGACGCCGAGCAGGCGGCGCAGCTCGTTCAGCGACTCGCGACCTGTCGTCTCGACGGCGTCGAGGGCCTCGATGGCGCGTGCCGGATCGGGGTCCTCGCGCTGGAGCATCCGGCGCGCCGCACCCGCCTGCACCACCATCACGCTGACGCTGTGGGCGACGACGTCGTGGAGCTCGCGGGCGATGCGCGTCCGCTCGGCCTGCACCGCCCGCTGCGCCTCCTCCTCCTTGCTCGCCTCTGCCAGCAGCGCCCGGTCCTCGAGTGCCCGCACGCGCTCGCGGCGTTGGCGGACGTTGTCGCCGGCCACCCACGCCGTGCCGAAGATGACGTAGTTGGCCGTGGCACCGGCGACGTTGGCGTCCGGGTTCCAGTTGGCCCACAGGATCACGGCGATGGCGATCGCGGCCAGGAGCCCACCGAGGATCGCCAGCCGGCGTCTCGCGTAGGCCGCGACGGCGTAGATGGCGATGAGGACGGACAGCGCGTTGAGCGGGCTGTCCGGATACTGGAGCGACTCGTACGTCACCGCGGTGACGAGGACCACCAGCAGGGCGGCGAACGGGCGTCGGCGGCGCCAGAGGAGCGGCACCGCCGAGAGCACGAACAGCAGGGAGGCGAAGATCCCGGGCGCCCGCTCGTCGCTCGTCGGCTCGCCGAGCAGGGGATCGAGGGCGACCAGCAGCACGAACGCGGCCAGGGTGACGTCGAGGACGTGGGGGCGTGCCTTCCACCACTCCCACGAGCGCCGCGACCACGTCACGATCCGAACGTATCCATGGGAGGCATGGGAGGCGTCGTTCGCGCAGATGATCCTGCGGTCATCCTTTTGGAGGACCGACTTCCGCGGACCCGCACGTATTCTCCTGACGTGCAGTGCCCTTCGTGCTCGGCTGAGGTTCCGGCTGGTGCACGCTTCTGCCAATCGTGCGGACATGCCCTGTTCGCGCCGGCCGACGAGCGGCGCGTGGTCACGATGCTGTTCGGCGACCTCGTCGGCTTCACGTCGCTGTCCGAGCGGGTCGATCCCGAGCACGTGAAGAACATCGTCGACCGCTGCTTCGAGCGGCTGGCGGCCGACATCACCAGCTTCGGCGGACGCGTCGACAAGATCGTCGGGGACGCCGTGGTCGCGCTGTTCGGCGCGCCCGTCGCCCACGAGGACGACGCCGAGCGCGCCGTGCGCGCCGCGCTGCAGATGCAGCGATCGCTGTGCGAGGAGGCGGAGGCGATCGGCGCCGACCTGAAGATGCGCATCGGCATCAACACCGGCGAGGTGCTCGTCGGCGCGCTGCGCGCCGGCGGCGACTACACGGCCATGGGTGACGTGGTGAACACCGCCAGCCGGCTGCAGACCAGCGCCACACCGGGTCAGGTCGTGGTGGGCGAGGACACGTTCCTGGCCACGGCCAACGTGTTCCGCTACGAGTCCCTCGGCCTGCTGAACGCACGCGGGCGCGACGAGCCGGTGCGGGCGTGGATCGCACACGAGGCGCTCACCGCCCCCGGTCGCCGGCCCCGCCGGTCGGACTCACCGCTCGTTGGCCGCGACGCCGAGGTCGAGCTGCTGTGCAGCGCGTTTCGCACCGGCATCAACTACCGCCGCCCGCACCTGGCGCTCCTGGTCGGCGAGGCCGGCATGGGCAAGAGCCGGCTGGCCGAGCACGTCGTGCAGACGGTGGCGCACGACGAGCACGCCATCGTGCTGGTCGGCCGCAGCCGCCCGTACGGCGAGGCCAACGTGTGGTGGCCGATCGCGGACGCGCTGCGGGGGTTCTGCAACATCGGACCGACCGTCGACGCCACCGAGGCGCGGGCGCGCTGTCTCGACGCCGTCGGCCTCGCGCTGGGCACCGTCGAGACGGCTGACGTCGCGCGCACCACCGACGCGCTGCTCTACCTCATGGGCTACGAGGGCCGGCTGGCCGAGGTCGAGCCGGCGCGCGCCAAGGGTGAGATCAACACCGCGGTGCGATCCTTCCTGGAGGGGCTGGCCTCTCAGCACCCGGTGCTGCTCGTCATCTCCGACGTGCAGTGGGCCGACGAGATCGTGCTCGACCTCGTTGACCACCTCCTCGAGCGGCTGCACCGCATCCCGCTCGTGGTGCTGCTGACCGCTCGTCCCGAGCTCGAGACGCGCTGGCGGCCGACGTCGGGCCGGCACAACCTCGTGGTGCTCAACCTCGACCCGTTGGACGAGGTGGCGGCGCGCCAGATGCTGTCGTCGCTGCTCGGACCCGATGCCGACGCCACCGTGCGCGACGCGCTCATCGAGCGGAGCGGTGGCAACCCGCTGTTCCTCGAGGAGCTGGTGGCCATCCTGGCCGAGAGCGGTGCGCTCGACGAGCACGCAGCGGAGCACGGCGCCGAGCGGGTGGCGACGCTGCCGGCGACCCTGCGCGGGCTGGTGGCCGCCCGACTGGACGCGCTGCCGTCGGGCGAGCGCGCCGTCTTGGAGGACGCGGCCGTGGTCGGTCGCCGTGGCCCCGTGGCCGCGCTCGTCGCGCTGGGCGAGGCGCGCGGCGCAGCCGGGACGGTGCGCGCCGCGGTCGACGCGCTGGTGGCCAAGGAGCTGCTGGAGCTGGACGAGCCGTACGTGGAGTTCGTGTCCGACCTCGTCCGCGAGGTGGCGTACGGGACGCTGACCAAGGCCGAGCGCGCCCGTCGCCATGCCAGCGTCGGCGCGTGGGTGGACACGATGGCCACCGAGACGGAGCGAACCGACGAGTTCCTCGAGACCGTCGCCCGCCACTACGCCACGTCGGCCGAGCTGACGCGCGAGCTCGGGTCGGTCGCCGGCGTGCCCGACGACATCACCGACCTGGCGCTGCAGGCGCTGGAGCGTGCCGCCGAGCGGGCCGAGGACCGCGAGCTGCACATGGACTCGCACCGGTCGTGGGACCAGATGCTGAAGATCCTCGGTGAGGAGCCGTCAGCCCGCCGCCGGCACGCGCTCATCGGGCGTGCCCGGGCCGAGATGTGGCTGCGCCACAACGCCGAGGCCCATGCCGACCTGCGCAACGCACTCGCCGAGGCCTACGCCACCGACGACCAGCTGGCCGTGGCCCGGGCGCTCACCGTGAAGGGCGAGCTGGAGCGCAACGAGAGCCACTACGCCGAGTCGTTGGCGACGCTGCAGGAGGCGCTCGATCTGTGGCGCGATCTCGGCGATCGCCGCGGCGAGGCCAGCGCGCTGCGGCGCATGGGCATGACGCACCTCTTCTCCGGCGATCACGACATCGCCGAGCCGCTGCTGTTCGAGGCGCTCACCGCGTTCCAGGACATCGGCTCGCGCAAGGGCGTCGCCTGGGCCAACCAGAACCTGGCGTGGATCGCGTTCATGCGCGGCGAGTCCGACGAGGCCGAGGAGCGGCTGCAGAAGGCGGTCACGATGTTCGACGACATCGGTGACTGGGGCGGGCTCGGGTGGGCGCGCGGTCTGTTGGCGTGGGTGTACTTCTCGCGTGGCCGGCTGCGCGAGGCCGAGGAGCTGGCGACGAAGCAGATCACCGAGGCGCGCGACCAGGGCGATCGGTGGGCCCTCGGCATGATGACCGTGCTGCTCGCCTCGGCCCAGCACTGGCAGGGCAACATCAACGAGTCCGTTGCGTCGCTCGAGTCGGCGCGCCAGATCTTCGTCGACATGTCCGACCACTGGGGCCAGCTCCGGTCGATCGTGCCGCTGGCGCGCGGCCTGCAGGCCATCGGCCAGCGCGAGGAGGCTGACCTGCTGGTGCACGACGCCGAGGCGATCGTCGAGCACTATCCGGCGGGATCGAACGAGCGGCTGATGCCGGCGTTCCTCAGCACCGAGCTCGCCATCCAGCGGGGCGACGGCCACGGCGCGCTGCGGATCATCGATGGTGCCGAGTCGCTCGCTCGCACCACCTTCGACGCGGCGACGCCCGGTGGCGGCGAGAACCTCGTCAACCGGGCCCTGGCGCTGTCGATGGTCGGTCGGGCCGGCGAGGGCGTGCCCATCCTGCGGTCCGCTGCCGGCCAGGTCGTCGACGTGGGCCCGGCCGGCAACGTGCTGTCCGCCTACGCGCTGGTGCTGGCCGCCGCCGGCGATCACGATGGCGCGCTGGCCCAGGCCGACAAGGTGCGCGCCCTGGACGGCGGCTCGTACCTCGACCACACGCTCGCCGACCTGGCGCGGGCGTGCGCGTGCGCGGCCCTGGCCGACGAGAGCGGCGCCCTCGCCGCGCTGGCGTCGGCCGACGACCGGCTGAGCCCGACCGACGACGACCTGGCCAAGGGCATCGCCCAGCTGGCCCGGGCCCGGGTGCTGGAGGCGCTCGGCAGCGCCACCGCCCCCGACGTGCTCCAGGTCGCGCGAGCCGCCCTCGCCGAGCTGTCCGTCGACGGCGCCGGCTGGGACACCATCTTCCAGGCCGCCGTCACCCGCCACCCCTAACACTTTTGGCCTGCATCGAACGCGCCCGGACGCGTCAGATGCAGGCCAAAAGCCTCAGTGGTGGATCCTGGGGGCCGTCGCGGTCGGGCCTGGGGGGAGGGTCTGCTGGAGGGTGAGGCTGGGGGCCCAGAGGTCGCCGAGGTCGGCGACGCGGTCGAGCACCTCCGGCGCGGTGAACGACAGCCGTGACGCGTCGCGCTCGACGTGGGCGGCCTCGACCTCCTCCCACCGCAGCGGCGTCGACACCGTCGGCGTGTCGCGAGCGCGCAGCGAGTACGCGCACACCGTCGTCTTGTGGAACGAGTTCTGCATCCAGTCGACGAGGACCTTGCCGACCCGCAGCTTCTTCGTCTGCACGCTCACGACGCGGTCGGGCGCCTCGCGCTCCATCAGCTCGGCCACCGACTTGGCGAAGCCGGTGGTGTGTCCGTAGTCGTTCTCGCCGTTGAGCGGCAGGTACACCTGCAGGCCCTTCGACCCGGACGTCTTCACCACCGACTCGAACCCGATGCCGGCCAGCAGGTCGCGGATCCACAGCGCGATGTCGGCGCACTCGAGGATGCCCGCCGGCTCGCCGGGGTCGAGGTCGAACACCACCATCGTCGGGTTGGCCGGCGTCGCGGCGCGGGCCATCGTCGTGTGCAGCTCGAGCGACGCCAGGTTGGCGGCCCACACGACGTCGGCCACCGACTCGAACTGGCAGTACTCGATGAAGCCGTCCTCGGACTGGATCGGCGCCGTCTTCATCCACGCCGGCTTCGCCTTCGGACAGTTCTTCTCGTAGAAGAACTTGTCGTCGACGCCGTTCGGATACCGCTTCAGCGTGATGGCGCGGTCGCCGAGGTGGGGGAGCATCGTCGGCGCGATGCGCGCGTAGTAGTCGATGACCTCGCCCTTGGTGAAGCCGTGCTTCGGATACAGGACCTTGTCGAGGTTGGAGAGCTTCAGCTCGTGCCCGTCGACCTCGACGAGCGTCACGCCGACTTCTTGGCCCGCGTCTTCTTCGGCGCCGCCTTCTCCTCGGCGGCGGGCGCCTCGTCAGCGGCCGGCTCGGCCTCGGCCGCCGCCGGGTGCCGCTTGCGGGCGGCGCGTGCGTCCTTGACCGATGCCTCCAGCGCAGCGAGCAGGTCGACGACCTTGGTCTCCTCGACCGCGGCTGGCGCCTCGACGATCGTCTCCACGCCCGACGCCTTCTGCTCGATCAGCTCGAGCACCTTGTCGCGGTACTCGTCGCGGAACTGCTCGGGCTGGAACTCGGTGGTGAGCGAGTCGATCAGCTGCTTGGCCATGGCCAGCTCCCGGTCCGACACGTCGATGGCTTCGATCCCGTCGAGGTCGCTGATCTCCTCGGCCGGGATGATCTCGTCGGCGTAGACCATCGTCGAGATCAGCAGCTTGCCGTCCTTGGGTCGCAGTGCGGCCAGGTACTGCTTGGTGCGCATCACGAACCGTGCGATGGCGACCTTGCCCTCCTGCTCCATGGCCCGCACCAGCAGTGCGTAGGGCTTCTCGGTGCCCTTGACCGGTGCCACGTAGTAGGCGGCGTCGTAGAAGATCGGGTCGATCTCGCTGAGGCTGATGAACTCCTCGATGTCGATCGTGTGCGTCGCCTCGGGGTCGAGGGCGTCGAGCTCCTCGGGCTCGATGAGCACGTAGCGGTCGGGCGAGAGCTCGTAGCCCTTGACGATGGCCTCGTACGGCACCTCGGTGTCGTCGACGGCGGAGACGCGCTTCATCTTGATGCGCGACCCGGTGCGCGAGTCGATCTGGTTGAACGACACGTTCTTGCGGGAGACCGAGTTGTAGAGCTTGATCGGGATGTTGACCAGCCCGAAGCTGATCGATCCACTCCAGACGGCTCGGGGCATCACACACGCTCCTACGGGGAGAAAACCTCAATCAGTGTTCACGTCTTGCGGCGATTTGTCGATCCGTTCGCCCTTGTAGGAGGGGTGACGCAGGATCCCCTCGTTCGTCCGTTCTGTGTACTCGACGTCCGTGACGAGCCGGGGCTCGACGAAGACCGTTCCCTTCTTGAGGTACCGGACGTTCTGCGTGAAGGGGTTCTCATCGGTCCGGAGCCCGCCGAGCACGGATTCCAGGCGGCGCAGCTCCTTGTCGGTGAACCCGGTGCCCACGTTGCCGACGTAGCAGAGCCCGCCGCCGGCGGCCGGGACGCCCAGCGCCAGGGAGCCGATCCCGCCCGACCGGCGCCCCTCGCCCGAGGTCCAGCCGCCGACGACGAACTCGTCGCGGCTGATGCGCTTGATCTTCGTCCACTGCTTGGTCCGCTGGCCCGGCTGGTAGGTGCTGTCGAGGCGCTTGGCGACCACGCCCTCGAGCTGGCGCTCGGCCGCCACCTCCACGGTGAGGTCGCCCTCGCCGACGAACGCCGGCGGCGTCGCCCAGCACGGTCCCGAGATGGCGAGCGCCTCCAGCACGGCCCGCCGCTCGGTCCACGGCATGGACATGGTGGAGGTGCCGTCGAGGTGGAGCACGTCGAACACGAAGTACGCGGCCGGCACCTTGTTCACGAGGTCCTGCGTCGGGGCGACGACGTGCATGCGCTCCTGCAGCCGCTGGAACGACGGCACCCCGCGATCGTCGAGGGCGACGATCTCGCCGTCGAGGATCACGTCGTGGTCCCCGAGCGCCTCGCCGAGGCCGGCCAGCTCGGGCCACGACCGTGTGATGTCACGCAGGTTGCGCGACTCGAGGACGAGCTTCTTGCGGTTCCAGTAGGCGACGGCGCGGATGCCGTCCCACTTCAGCTCGAAGGCCCATGCGTCCTGATCACGCGGCAGCGCGCCCGCGGTGGCCAGCATCGGCCTGAGATGCGCGGGCATCGCCATGGACGTCATCTTCCCTCAGGTCGATCGTCACGAAGCGATCGTGCATGGCGGTGAAGAAGCGGCGGTTGACCGCGGACCGCCAGCACGCTCCACGCACGATGCGCGGGCCCCAGTCGCCGGTGTCCTGCAGCGAGCCGACGACCTTGTCGACCCAGTCCTTGCCGTGTCGGGGGTCGGCCTCGGCGTGCTCGGCGTAGAAGTCGAGCGCATCCCACCCGCAGCCGAGACGCTCGAGGGCTCGCACGACCTTGCGGCAGCGCGGGCCGGCCTGCAGCTCGATCAGACCGAGGGCGCCGATCATCTCCGGCTGCAGCCAGCGGTTGGTGGCGAGCACCGATCCCAGCGCGGCGCGCTCCAGCGCCTCGAGCGGCAGCTCGGTGCGGGGCACGGCGCGCAGGTCGAGCGATCGCGACAGCTTGCGGTGCAGCTCGGTGTGCACCCGGTCGAGCCGGCCGTTGCCCATCTCGTCCCAGTAGTTCTGGGCCAGCTCGAGCTTGGCCGGCCCGTCGATGCCGATCTGGCACGCGGCCACGAGGTCGTCGAACCCGCCGTCGGGTCCGCCCTCGACGGCGAGGTACTCGCGCAGCTGCTCGAGCGTCGCCTCCTCGGCCAGCCACTCGTACACCGGCGGCACGAGGTCGACGCGACCGAGTGCGCGCATCGACGCGACGGCATCGCCGCGCTCGATCTCGGGTGCGTCCAGCGCGTCGAGGTAGGACACGAACCAGTCGTCGAGCTCGTACTTCTTCGCCGCGGTGTCGGGGTGGTGCTGCATCTTCGCCCGCTCGCCGAGCGAGTCGATCGGTGCGAGGTGCAGGTCGTGCACCTCGAGCATCTGGAGGATCCTGGCCGCCGTGTCCATCGTTCGAGCCCCATACCCGCACGCTGCGCGGGTTCACGCATTCGTCATGTGGGGGACGGTGAGCGCATGATCCGTCTCCTGCTCATCATCCTCCTGGTGCTCTTGATCCTCGGCGCCATCGGCCCCGGTCGCGGCTGGTACGGCCGCCGTGGCGGTGGCGGCCTCTAGTCCAGGACCTTGATGCAGCCCGGTCCGTCGCCCGTCGCGGCGGCGGATCGGTGCAGCACCGCCCGCGACGGCGCCACGCGCAGCGTGCCGTCGGCCGCGGTGGCGGTGCCGTCCACGATCAGGCTGTAGTCGTCGAACGTCGACGGCCACAGCAGGGACACCACCGGTCGCGCTGCGATGTTGGCCGCCGTGCGGTTCCCGGCACCGCCGACGAGCTCGTTGCCGTCCCATGCGACGCGCACCGACACCACGTGCGGACCGTCGTCCCCGGTGGTGACGACGAACGCGGCGTCGCCGCGTCGAGCGACCTCGTCGCGGAGCTGGTCGAGTGACACGGCGATGCTCATGCCGTTCATCATGCGCCGCTACCGTCTGGTCGTTCCACACCCAGACAGAAGGAAGCGCAGATGACCACCTGGCGGAAGCTGGCCGCGCTGCTCGCAGCCATCCTGCTCACGATCGGTCTCGCCGCGTGCGGCGACGACGATGACGACGACACGGCCGTTGGTGCCGATGACACCTCGGAGACGACCGAGGCCGAAGGCGACCACGACGAGGAGATGGACGAGGCGATGGAGGGCAACCCGTGCGCGCCCGACGCGCCGGACGACGCCCTGCCTCCGGCGGAGGAGCTCGACGCCGACGCCACACCGGTGACGATCACGGCCAAGGAGTACGAGTTCGTCGGTGCCGACGCACTGGCCGCGGGTGGCACCTTCGGCGTCACCTTCGAGAACGACGGCAAGGAGATCCACGAGTTCGCCCTCTCCCGCTTGGCCGACGACGAGACCCGTCCGGTCGAGGAGATCCTCGCCTCCGGCGAGGAGCCGGAGATGACCGAGGTCGCCTTCGGCATGGCGTGCCCGGGCGAGTCGACGACGTTCAACGCCGAGCTGAGCGATCCCGGTCGCTACGTCGCCGTCTGCTTCGTGCCGGTGGGCACGACGGCGGAGACGACCGAGGAGCCCTCGGGCCCGCCCCACGCCATGCAGGGCATGGTCGCCGAGATCACCATCGACTAGCTAGTCCACGGCGAGCGCGCCGGCATCGACGGCGCGGATGAGCTCCAGCCTGGAGGCGAACCCGGTCTTGGCGTACAGCCGCGACAGGTAGACCTCGATCGTCTTCGGGCTGTAGCTCATCGCCGTCGCGATCTGGCGGTTCGACAGCCCGTCGCGCACGAGTCGTACGAGCTGCTGCTCGGTCTCGGTCAGCGTCGACGTGGCCTGCGCGGCTCGCCGCGGCACGGTCAGCCCCCGCTCGCGCAGCGCGGCGGCCGCTCGTCGCCGCCACGGCGCCGCTCCCATCGCGTCGAACAGGCGGTAGGCGGCCGGGAGGTTGGTGCTGGGCTCGACGTCGAGCGTGCCGAGCAGGAGCGCGGCGTGCGCCTGCTCGACCACCCAGCCCTCGCGCTCGGCGAAGGCCGCGTACGCGCGGCCGGCGTCCGGGTCGCGGTGCACGAGCGCCCGCGCCCGCAGTGCGTTGCCCTCGCACTCGAGCCAGCCCGTCTGCGCCGCCAGCGCGTCGAGCGCGTCGAGGTGCGCGGCCGGGTCGCGACCATCCTCGAGATCGAGCTCGACCAGCTCGCGCCGCACCTCGGCCACCTTCCAGATCGACGCGTGCGGTTGCGCGGCGCGCTCGAGCTCGCCCTCGAGCAGCGCACGGGCCTGCGCGGGATCACCCAGTGCGCGCGCCAGCCGGGCGCGTGCGAGGTTGGCGTGCCGGGTGTTCGACATGATCGGCATCTGCAGCTGCTCGGCCAGGGCGGCCGCGGCATCCACGTCGCCCCGGTCGATGAGGATCTCGACCACCGGCACCAGCAGCAGGTGGGCCATGGGGACCGTGCCGCGCGCCGCGAGGTCGGTGCTGGTGGCGCGGAGGAGGTGGAGGGCGTCGTCCCACCGGCCCTGGAGCCACATGACGCGAGCGACCGTGCCCTCGGTGCCGCCGCCGATGGAGAGCGCCATCGCATCCGATCGCAAGGCGCGGGCGCTGGCCAGGTGGTCCTCCACGCGGCGTACGAGCCCGCATCGCCAGTCGGCGTACGCCACCAGCTCGTGCGCAGCCATCGCCACCGTCTGCGAGCCGGCGCCGCCCACGGCGTCGAGGCGACCGAGCAGCTCGACGGCCGTCGCGTTCTCCCCGACGTGGTTGGCGTACTGGACGAGATGGGCGATGGCGAGGAGCTGCGCGGCAGCCGGCGCGTTGGAGGCGAGTGACGCGACGGCGTCGGGGAACGCGGCGTGGGCCTCGTCGTACCGCTCGGCCTGCAGCAGGATGTTGCTGCGCAGCGCGAGGAGCGGGCACGCCGGGCCGCCGCGGTCGAGCTCGGCGGTGATCACTCCCAGTGCGTCGTCGATGCGGCCGTCGAGGTAGAGGTCGCCGGCCACCAGCGCCGCGATCGCGTGCCGGGTGGCGCCGTCGGGCAGCACTGCGAGCGCGGCCAGGCCTGCGGCCGACGCCTCGCTCGAGCGGGCGCCCACGTGCAGCGCCCGCGTCTGCGCCGCCAGCGCCTCGCCGCGCTGGGGCGAGTCGGCGGGGAGGAGCTCGACCGCCCGGCGGTGGTAGTCGGCGGAGACGAGCGGGGCGCTGGCGGCGACCGCCCGCCCCGCCTCGAGGAGCACGTTGGCCGCCTGCACGTCGCCGGGCTCGGCCGACGCGGCGACGTGCGTCGCCAGCTCGAGGAGGTCCAGCCCGCCGGAGCCGAGCGCAGCGGCGATGGCGGCATGGAGGCGGCGCCGCTCGGCCGGCCCGATGTCCTCGTAGAGGGTGTCGCGCACGATGGGGTGGCTGAAGTCGTAGCCGGCGTCGGTGCGCACCAGGACGCCCGACGCGACAAGGCGGTCGAACGCGGCCCCGATGGCGGTTGCGTCCCGTTCGAGCAGGCGCTCGACCAGCGGCAGGTGGTGCAGCGGGAAGCGACCGAACACGGCGAGCGCCTTGGCCAGGTCGATGTCCTCGCGGGCGCCGACGAAGAGCCGGCGCAGCACGGCGGTCGACGGTCGCAGGCCGGTGGCGGGCGCGTCCGGGACCAGGCGCGCCCGGTCGTCGACGATCGCCACCGCGCCGCCGTCGAGCAGCGACTGCGCGGACTCGCGCGCGAAGAACGGGTTGCCGCTGGACGCCCGCACGACGGCGTCGATGAGCGGATCGTCGGGGGCGGCGCCCAGCACCGCCGCCACCAGCGCCTGGGTGTCGTGGCGGTCGAGCGGCTCCAGGTCGAGCACCGTGCCCCGCCCGTCGTCGGCCAGCTGCTCCACGACGCGCTCGAGGTCGGCGGCGGACGAGGAGGGCCGGACGGTGAGGACGCTCAGCACCGGGACGTCGGCGAGCCGCACCAGCAGCGTGGCGAGCACGAGCGAGTCGCGGTCGGCGACGTGCAGGTCCTCGAGCACGAGGACCGTCGGCCCCGTCGCCACCTCCCGTAGCGTGTCGACGGCGGCGGCGAACACCTGGGTCACGTCGCCGCCGAAGGGGAGCGTGCCGATGCCGGCCCGCGCCACCAGGTCGCGGAACACGGCGTAGGGGATGCCGTGGTCGAGGTCGTCGGCCCGTCCGACCAGCACCGCGTAGCCGAGCTGGCGGGCGCGGTCGGCCAGCTCGCCCACGAGGCGGGTCTTCCCGATGCCCGCCTCGCCCCGCACCAGCAGCGCCGCCGGCGTCCCGCCCTCCACCCGCTTGAGCTGCTCGAGGGCGGCGGCGAGATCGAGCTCGCGGCCGACCAGGGGAGACGGGTCCACGCCTCCAGGCTGCACCACCGGAGCCGCGGCGTGAGTAGGGAGCCCCCCACTACCGGACGGTCGGGGCGAAGCGGACGATGAGACGGTGGACATCCAGGGGCAGTGCGACGATCGCTTCAGCGCCGTCGCCGACGAGTTCGAACGGAACCTGCGCGAGCGGGGCGAGCGGGGCGCCTCCTTCTGCGCCACGGTCGGCGGCGAGACCGTGGTCGACCTGTGGGGCGGCGAGGGCTGGGAGCGCGACACCACCACGGTGGTGATGTCGTCCACCAAGGGGGCGACGGCGCTGGCCGCCCACCTCCTCGTCTCCGCCGGCGAGCTCGACCTCGACGCGCCGGTGGCGACCTACTGGCCCGAGTTCGCGGCCAACGGCAAGGAGGGCGTGCTCGTCCGCCACCTGCTGAGCCACCAGGCCGGGCTCCCGGCACTTCGTGAGCCGCTCCCCGCCGGCGGCTTCTTCGATTGGGGCCTGGTCACCTCACGACTCGCGGCCGAGGCGCCCTTCTGGGAGCCGGGCACCCGCCACGGCTACCACGCGCTGACGTTCGGCTTCCTCGTCGGCGAGGTGGTCCGCCGCGTCACCGGCAGGTCCTTGGGCACGTTCGTCGCCGAGGAGATCGCCGAGCCGCTCGGGCTCGACCTGCAGATCGGCGTCGCCGACGTTGCCGGGATCGCGCCGCTGGTGCCGCCGGACATGACGACGCTGACGCCCGACCAGGTGCCGCCGTTCTACGTCCAGGCCATGACCGATCCGACGTCGATCCCGGCGCTCGTGCTCGGCAACACCGGTGGCTACATGGACCCCGGCGCGTGGAACGAGCCGGACGCGCTCCGGGCCGAGATCCCGGCCGCCGGCGGCGTGGCCAACGCCCGGGCGCTGGCCGGCATGTACCGGGCGATCGTGCACGATCGGAAGGTGGGCCGCTACGCGCTGACCTCGGGTGATGTCGTTCGGATGGCGTCGATCCAGTCGGCCGGGTCGTCCGACGCCGTGCTGGGCAGCCCCGGCCGGTGGACGCTCGGGTTCTTCAGGGCGGCGGCCACGCCCCGCGGCGTCACGCCCGCCGCGGTGGTGGCGCTGAGCGACGACGCGTTCGGCCACACCGGGAACGGCGGGTCCTACGGCTTCGCCGATCCCGGCTGCGACGCGTCGTTCGCCTACGTCATGAGCCAGATGTCGATGGCCATGGGCCTGTCGCCGACCGGGCAGGCGCTGGCCGACGCGTTCTACTCGTCCCTCGGCTACGAGCGCGCCGAGCACCTCTGGGTCAGGCCGTAGGTGCCCCGCCTCGAGCTGCAGATCGACGTCGAGGACGACGACGAGCACGTGTACGGCACGGTGCGGACCGAGGACGGCGCCGATGCGCCGTTCGTCGGTTGGATCGGCCTGATGTCGCTCCTGCAGCAAGCCGTCAGCTGATGTTGCTGCGGACCGAGTCGCTGACCGTGCAGTACGGCGGCGTCACCGCGGTCGACGCCCTGCAGATCGACGTGGACCACGGCGAGCTCGTCGGGCTCATCGGTCCAAACGGCGCCGGCAAGACGTCGTGCATCGACGCCGTCGGCGGTTTCGTGCCCTACACGGGCTCGGTGCTGCTCGACGGCCGATCGATGGAGGGCCTCGAGGCGCACCAGCGCGCTCGACGCGGGCTCGTCCGCACGTTCCAACAGGTCGAGCTGTTCGACGACCTCGACGTGCGCGGCAACCTGCTGGTGGCCGCTGGCCGCCAGCCGATCGACGAGGCGGTGGCGATGTTCGGCATCGAGCACCTCCTCTCGAGGTCCACGGCGGCGCTGTCGGAGGGGGAGCGCAAGCTCGTCGGTCTGGCGCGGGCGCTGGCCCGGCGGCCCCGCGTGCTCCTCCTGGACGAGCCGGCGGCCGGCCTCGACACCGACGAGAGCGCGGCACTCGGCGCTCGCCTGCGGGCGGTCGTGGCATCGGGTGTCGCCGTGCTGCTGGTGGACCACGACATGGGGCTCGTGCTCGAGGTCTGCGACCGGGTGCACGTGATCGAGGAGGGCGCGCTGCTGGCCAGCGGTCCCCCGGCCGACGTGCGCGCCGACCCCCGCGTGATCGCCGCCTACCTCGGAGCGTCGGCGTGATCGAGGTCGAGGGCCTCTTCGCCGGCTACGGGCGCACCGCTGTCGTGCGCGACCTGTCGCTCACCGTCGCGCCGGGCGAGGTCGTGGCGCTCCTCGGCCCCAACGGCGCCGGCAAGACGACGACGCTGTTCACGATCGCCGGACTGCTGCCGGCGCTCGGCGGCTCGGTCCGGGTGCTGGGCGAGCCCGTCGACGTCAGCCATCCCGAGTACACGGCCCGCCGCGGCCTCGGGCTCGTGACCGAGGACCGGTCGCTGTTCCCCGGCCTCACCGTGCGCGAGCACCTGAAGCTGGCCGCCGGATCCGACACGTCACTGGCGACGACGTACTTCCCCAAGCTCGGCACGCTGCTGGGCCGCAAGGCCGGTCTGCTGTCGGGCGGCGAGCAGCAGATGCTGGCGCTGGCGCGTGCGATCGCGCTGCGGCCGCAGATGCTGCTGATCGACGAGATGAGCCTCGGCCTGGCGCCGATCGTGGTCGACGGCTTGGCCCCAGTGGTTCGGGCGATCGCCGACGACCTCGGCATCGGCGTGCTGCTGGTCGAGCAGCACGTGCCGGTGGCCCTCCGCGTCGCCGATCGGGCCGTGGTGCTGCGTCACGGCGAGTGCGTCCTCAGCGCGGCCGCCGCCGACCTGCGGGGCAACGCCGAGCGGCTGCGTTCCGCGTATCTCTCCTAGGCGGTCGCAGCTGCCGACAGCCGGCGGTACGAGGTCGATGCGCGCGTCAGCAGCGAGACGACGACGCCGACGAGGCCGGCCAGCGTGAACATGAGCGCGATCCCGCGCTCCTCGCCGATCCCGAACCAGCCACCGATCCAGTCGGCGCCGCGGCCGTCGGTCATCAGCGGCATGAAGACCACCTCGGCCAGCGGCGCCATCAGGAACGCGGTCAGCGGTGACGCCGCGTTCTCGACGAGCTGGGCGAACCCGAACACCCGACCCTGGCGCTCGTAGGGGATCGCCCGCTGGAGCACGGTCTGCTCGCCGGCCTCGATCATGGGCGCCAATGCCAGCCACACGAACATGCCGACGGTCAGTAGCACGATGGACGACTGCAGTGCGAAGACCGAGCAGACCGTCCAGTTCACGAGGTTGCCGATGAGGATGAGCTTGAGCGGGTTCGGCCCCAGGCCGTAGCGGGCGACGGCGGCGCCGCCGATGATGAACGCGGTGCTGATGAAGCCCCACAGGAAGCCCCACGTCTGCACCGACACGAGCGACAGGCCATAGGCGTCCATGAGCGCCATGAACACACCGGCGAGCAGGTTGTTGAACGCGGCGAACAGGATCAGCATGCGCAGGCCCGGCACAGCCCGGATGGCCTCCATCGCGCCGCGCACGTCGACGTGTGCCGTCGACTCGCCCTCGGCCGGCGGTGCCGGCTCGGCCTCGTCGATGACGATCGTTCGCAGGTGGACCAGGGCGCCGAGCGTGAACGCCACCGATCCGTACAACGCCCACCCCATGCCGAGGTGGTGGATCAC
>DASUCO010000276.1:0-29954 GCA_036275955.1 Acidimicrobiales bacterium | reverse complement strand
GTAGGCGCCGATGACGTCGGCGTCCAGCTTCGTCGTGCACCCGCCGGCGACGAGCTTGCCGACCGGGAACACCGGCGTCTCCTGCGAGAACCTCTGCCACGCCAGGAAGGCCTCGGTCGGCGGCCGGTCGGCGGTGGGCAGCCCGGTGTTGGACACCACGACGCGGGCGAACCGGTCGGGGTCGGCGGCCACGAGCCGCAACCCGATCAGCCCACCCCAGTCCTGCCCGAAGAACGTGATGTCGCGCAGGTCGAGGTGCTCGAACAGCAGCTCCTGCATCCAGTCGACGTGGCGCTGGTAGGTGTAGTCGTCCTGCTCGCTCGGCTTGTCCGATCGGCCGAAGCCGACGAGGTCCGGCACCACGCAGCGATGCCCGGCGGCGACCAGGCCAGGGATCATCTTCCGGTAGAGGAACGACCACGACGGCTCGCCGTGGAGGAGCAGGACCGGCGCCGCATGAGCGGGGCCCTCGTCGAGGTGGTGGACGCGGATCCCGTCGCGCAGCTCGACGTAGTGCGGTGCGAAGGGGAAGTCGGGCAGCGACGTGAACCGCTCGTCGGGAGTGCGGAGCAGCTTCATGGGAGTCCTCAGGGGATGAGCAGCGCGCGCAGCGCGCTGGTGAGCGTGGACACGGTCTTGGCGCGGGACAACCGCTGGTCGACGCGGAGCAGGTCGTAGGACTCGAAGGACGTGAGCACCTCGATGGCCCCGAGCAGCGAGGCGCGGTCGCCCGCCAGCTCCGGTGCGAACAGCTCGCGCAGCTGGCGCCGGAGGAACGCCCGCCCGTCGACCAGCTGGGCGGCGATGACCGGCCGCCGGTGCGCGTTGAGGCGGGCGGCCCGGGCAGCGGGCTCGATGGCCTCCCACATGCGCAGGCGTGCCTCGAGGATCCCGTCGATCTTGTCGGCGGTGGGCGCATCGGCCGAGACGCCGACCTCGAGCATCGGCTGGGCCCGGGCCAGCTCGCGCTCGACGGCGGCGCGGTTGAGGTCGTCGATGTCGTCGAAGTACCGGAACAGCGAGCGGGGGGAGAGGCCGGCCCGCTCGGCGATCTCATCCGTCGTGGGCTGGTACGACCCCTCGTCGAACAGCTGGACGAGCGCGTCGATGACCGCCTCACGGTTCCGCTCGCGGCGCAGGCGGCGGCCGTCCACCTCGGTCGTGGTCATGCGTCGACCATAACTATTGACAGGGATTCTGTCACTACTTAGGTTCGTGCCATGCGGGCAGACGACATCCCGGTCGCGCACACGCCGCCTGGCGGCTACGGCAGCGAGATGCCCCCGCCGATCCTCGATCGCTGCACCGAGCCGCTGGTCGATGGCGCGCCCGACCTGCGGGGCACGTGGAAGGTCGTGTCCGCGAAGTGGAAGGGCGACGCGCCCCCCATCGATCGCATCCTCGACCACATCGAACGCATCGAGCAGTGCGGCGACCGGGTGTGCATCACCTCCGCCGGGATCATCCACGACATGCGCGCCGACGGCACCGCCGAGCACGGCGTCAACGACGTCGCCGCCGCCGATGGCGCCACGCCGATCTCGGTGGTGTGCACGTTCGAGGATGGCGTGCACACGCTTCGCCCGGTCGGCATGCCCGGCGTCGAGGTCACCCGCCGCCTCGACGGCGACCAGCTCGTCTGGACCTACGGACCGATGTTCATCGCCCGACTGGAGCGCATCTCATGACAAAGCGCATCGCCATCGTCAGCGACGCCGCCGGCTACGTCGGCCCCGACCTGGCCCGCCTGCTGGCCCAGCGCGACCACGACCTGGTCGTCGGCGATCCGGCCGCCGGCCTGGTCGACGAGCTGACCGCGCTCGGCGCTGCCGTCGAGGTCGTCGCGGGCGTCCGCGACCTGTCGAAGCCCGAGTCGGCCGAGCGTCTCGTGCAGGCCGCCGTCGAGCGCTTCGGTCGCGTCGACTCGGCCACCGCGTTCACCGGCCGCATCGTGGTCGGCCGCTTCCTGCGCTCGACGGTGGACGACCTGCGCGCCGCGCTGACCGGCTGCGTCGAGGCGCCGTACCACTTCCTCCGCGCCGTGGTGCCGGTGATGGTCGAGCAGGGCGGGGGGCAGGTGCTGGTGTTCACCAGCGCTGCCGGTGCGCGACCGACGCCCGGCGCGCCCCTGTACTCGTCCGCGCGCGCCGGGGCCAACATGCTCGTGCGCAACGTGGCCGCCGAGGTGGCGTCGAAGGGCGTGCAGGTCAACGCCGTCGGCACCAACTTCATGGACTTCCCGGAGTTCCTCAAGGCCAACCGGGCCGAGGACGCCGAGGGCCGCGCACGCGTCGAGGCCCAGGTGCCGATGGGCCGCCTGGGCACGCTCGAGGAGCTGGCCCACTTCTCGATGGCGTTCGTGGACGGCACCAGCCGCTTCACCACCGGCCAGTTCGTGGCGTTCGCCGGCGGGTGGGTCTGATGGAGCTCGTCCTCGACTCCCTGCGCCGCCGCATGCGCGCCATGCACTCCCTGTGGGAGGACGCGGTGGCGACCATGGACCTGGAGCAGGTCAACGCGGTCGAGCGGGAGCCGGTGTTGCCGATCGCGTTCTCCCTGTTCCACTTCGTGCAGATCGAGGACGGCTCGGCCACCATGCTCGGCGCCGGGCCCATGGTCTACGACGACGAGTGGGCGGCGAAGATGGGTCTGGCCATCGCCGACCACGGCAAGCACAAGACGGTCGACGAGATGGTCCACCAGCGCATCGGCGACTACGACGCGTTCAAGGCGTACATGGCGGCGGTGTTCGACAAGACCGAGTCGTGGCTTGCCGGCCTCGACCCAGCGACGCTGACCGACGTCATCGTCACCCGCCCGTTCCCGCCGAACATCGCGTCGACCTACAGCGCCCGCGTCGCCGGCGACGCCGGCATCATGCGCCTCGACGCCACCGAGTGCTGGATCTACCAGCACGGCCTGCGCCACATGGGCGAGATCGAGCACGCCCGTGCCCTCGTCGGCCTGGAGGGCATGACCTCGTAGCTCTTGCGTCAGGGGGGCCGTCGCGAACGTTGTCGCGCTGGCCCCTCCTTGAGAGGTCAGCGCGACAAAGTTCGCGTCACCTCCGGCGAGATGCGTGCTCGCGTAGTGCGCGTCAGACGTTGCAGAGCAACATCGTGCGCGCACAAGACAGCTCCGATCTTGGCGATGCCGGGCTCCAGGGTTCGGCATCATGCGCTGCATGGCGGGGACCGTTCGATCGCTTGATCGACGACTTCGTCAGGAGGAGCTGCTGGCCGCCGTCGCCGACAAGCTCCAGGAGTTCCTGTCCCAAGAGGTCTGGGGTGGCTGGCCGATCTGCCCAGCACATGGCACGCACCCGCTTCAGGCCTGCGGTCATTGCTGGCGTGGCCACGTGGTCGTGCCCGGGAGGGCAGTTCGCGGCGCCGGTCGGGCAGCTACCGCACTCCTGAGAGAGCTCAGGACGGGCGGCCGTCGCGGCGGATGGTCTGCTTCTTGCCCTTGATGGTGCTGGCCTTGATGGCGGCGATGACCTCGTCGGCCTTGGCCTCGGGCACCTCGACCAGCGAGAACTTGTCGGTGATCTCGATGGCGCCGATGTCGCGCCCGCTCAGGCTCGTCTCGTTGGCGATGGCACCGACGAGATCCTGGGGCCGGATGCCGGCCTTGCGGCCGGCGCCCACGAACAGCCGGGTCATGCCCGTCGACGGCGTGCGCGTCATCGGCTTCGCCTTGGACGTGCCGCGCGGCGCGTCGGCCACGTTGGCCTCGGGGATCTCCGACTCGTCGGCGGCGGCGCCACTGGCCTCGTGCCACAGCTTGATGGCGGCCAGCGCGATCTCCACCACGTCGAACTCGTCCGAGAGCGACTCGACGACGACGCGGAACTGATCCAGGTCGTCCGACTCGACCAGCGCGTCGTTGACGGCCGACCGGGTCATCTCCAGGCGCCGGGCCCGGAGGTCGGCCACCGTGGGCAGCTTCTCGGTGCTGATCCGTTGCTTGGTGACCCGCTCGATCGTCTTGAGCATCCGGTGCTCGCGCGGCTCGGCCAGCGTGATGGCGACGCCCTCCCGCCCGGCGCGGCCCACGCGGCCGATGCGGTGGACGTACGCGTCGACGCTCGACGGCACGTCGTAGTTCACGACGTGGGTGAGCTGGTCGAGGTCGAGGCCGCGGGCGGCGACGTCCGTGGCGATGAGCAGGTCGGCGGTGCCGGCCCGCAGCCGGCCCATGACGCGGTCGCGCTGGGCCTGATCCATGCCGCCGTGCAGCGCCTCGGCCCGGTAGCCCCGACCGTTGAGCGTGCTGGTGAGGGTGTCGACCTCGTCCCGAGTCCGGCAGAACACGATCGCTGCCGTGGGCGACTCGACGTCGAGCACGCGGCCCAGCGCCGCCGCCTTGTGGGCCCGCTGCACCACGTACGCCCGCTGCTGGACGCGCGGCCCGTCGCCTTCCGCCGTGCGCTCCCGCGGGATCTCGATGCGCATCGGCTCGCGCAGGTGGCGGCGCACGATGCTGTCGATGCGGGGTGGCAGCGTGGCCGAGAACAGCACCGTCTGACGATCGGCCGGCGTGCCCTCGAGGATCGCCTCGATGTCCTCGGCGAAGCCCATGTCGAGCATCTCGTCGGCCTCATCGAGCACCACCATCCGCAGGCCGTCGAGCGGGAGCGTCGACCGGGCGATGTGGTCGAGCGCGCGGCCGGGCGTCGCCACGACGACGTCGACGCCACGGTGCAGCGCGGCCAGCTGGCGGCCGATCGGCTGCCCGCCGTAGATGGGCAGCACGCGGGCGCCGAGGTCACGGCCGTAGCGGTGGATCGCCTCCGACACCTGAACGGCGAGCTCGCGGGTGGGCACCAGCACCAGCGCGATCGGCCCCTTGCGGTCGCCGTCCTCCGTCAGCCGCTGGAGGATGGGGAGTGCGAACGCCGCCGTCTTGCCCGTCCCGGTGGCCGCCTGCCCGAGCAGGTCGTGCCCGGCGATGATCGTCGGGATCGCCTCTCGCTGGATCGGCGTCGGCTCCTCGTACCCGAGCCCGGTCAGCGCATCGACGAGCTCGGCCCGCAGGCCGAGGCCGGCGAAGGTCGTCTGGTCGTCCTGCTCCACCCCAGAACGCTACGGCGCTTTGGTGACGAGGACGTCTTCGCCTTCCCACGTAGCACGCCAATCGTCGAACGCGAACGACGTGACCGCATCGCCGCCGTCGAGGAGGAGGGCGCGCGCGAACGCGCCCTTCACCGCCTTGGCCGCGTGCCCGGTGTCGCCCTCGAAGCGCACGCGCACGGAGCGCACGCCGGTGAGGTCGACCGCCGCGGCGTGCTCCTTGGGCAGCAGGTCCCAGACTCGTCGCCGACGGGCGTGGGCGGCCAGCGCCTCGGTGAGCACCGGCCGCCACCACCGGTCGACGCGACCGACGCCGTCGAGCGACACCGACAGCTTGAGCCGGTGGTCGGGCACCGGGTCCGTGCCGGCCAGCAGGCCGCACAGCCCCGAGACCACGACGATCCGGCGGAGGGCAGCGGCCGGGAGGTCGGCCGGGTGGAGGTGCTCCCACACGACGCCGGTGAAGCGCCGGTGGGCCGGGAGGGACGGTGCCGCTCCCGCCGCCAGGGCGGCGGCGGCGCCGCGGGCCCGGTCGGCGATGGGTCCGCGGGCGCCGACGACCCGCTCGGCATCTCGCGCCATGGTCGCCACGTACGCGTCGAGCACCCTCCGACGCGCCGCCGCCAGCGCCGGGAACCGGCCGGCCTCCGGCGACCAGCTCCCGCGTCCGCCATCCGCCTTGCCCTCCGACGGTGGGAGCAGGACGAGGTCCGACACGGTCCCGGACCGTACGGGCAACCCGTAGCGTCCACCGGGCATGCGCCGACCGATCCTCCTCGCCGTCCTGCTCATCACCCTCGTCGCCTGCGGGGACGACGATCCGCCGGTGGTGTCGGACACCACGACGACGACCGCGATCGCGGACGAGCGCGTGCTCCACGTCGAGCCCGACGGCCTGCTGGTGGACGCCGAGCCGCTCGCGTTCGGCAGCGAGGGCGCGGCGGCCGTCGACGTCGTCGGCGGCGTGCTCGGCGAACCCGACGAGCAGGCGGAGCAGCCCGAGTGCCCGCCCGGGCCCGCCACCGTCGCCCGCTTCGGCGACATCGGCAGCAGTCTGCTGCTCACCGTCCAGGACGGCGCGCTGGTCGGGTGGTCGATCGCCGCCGGATCGACGCTCACCACGTCGGCCGGCATCGGCATCGGCTCGACCAAGGCCGAGGTCGAGGCCGCGTACGGACCGGTCGAGGTCATCCCCGACAGCACGCTCGGCGTCGAGGTCTTCGTCGAGGGCGGGATCAGCGCGCTCCTCACCGAGGACGAACCCGACGGCGCCGTGACCGCGCTTTGGGCGGGCGCCAACTGCATCTTCCGGTGAGACTGTCGCCATGGCGACGATGAAGGACGTGGTCATCGACTGCGCGCACCCGGCATCGCTGGCCCGCTTCTGGGCCGAGCTGCTCGACGGCTACGCGGTGGCGCCCTACGACGAGGCCGAGCTGGAACGGCTGCAGGCCATGGGCATCGACGATCCCGAGGACGATCCCGGCGTCATCGTCGAGGGTCCGGGTCCGCGCTTCTACTTCCAGCGCGTGCCGGAGGGAAAGGTGGCGAAGAACCGCATGCACGTCGACCTGTGGTCCGACGACCGCGATGCCGAGGTGGCGCGGCTGGTCGCGCTGGGCGCCAGCCTGCTCGAGCACCAGCCCCCGCCGGACGACGACCTGATCGCGCTGGCCGACCCCGAGGGCAACGAGCTCTGCCTCGTGCGCAGGACGAGCTGATGGCGCCGAAGCCGGCCGAGGTCGTCCGCTTCCTGCTGCGCTCCTCGAAGCGCATCGCCGTGACGGTCGTCGGTGGCGTGTTCGTGCTCGGCGGTCTGGCCATGCTCGTCTTGCCGGGGCCGGGCATCGTGGTGATCGCCATCGGCTTCGCCATCCTCGGCACCGAGTACGTGTGGGCGGCCGTCGCGCTGGAGCACACGAAGCGGGTCGCCACACGAGCCGGCGAGTACGCCAAGCAGGGCGTGCGGAAGATCCGGCGGCGCTGACGTGGAGACGACGCGGGTCGATCGGTGGCTGTGGGCGGTGCGCCTGTACAAGACGCGCTCGGATGCCACCGACGCGTGCCGGGGTGGCCACGTCAAGGTGAACGGGGCCGCGGCCAAGCCGGCGACGACGGTGCGGATCGGCGATCGCGTCGAGGCCTTCGTGCACGATCGTCAGCGCATCCTCGAGGTCGTCCAGATCATCGACAAGCGTGTCGGCGCCGCGGTGGCGGCGACGTGCGTCGTCGATCACAGCCCGCCACCCCCGCCCCGCGAGGAGCGCCTGGCGCCGCTGTTCGTGCGTGACGTCGGCACCGGTCGGCCCACCAAGCGCGATCGCCGCGCCCTCGATCGGTTCCGCGCCCGCTGACGGTGGCGTGCGTACGCTCGCGTGATGGCCGACCAGCAGTGCAGCTCTCCGCTCGCCGTGTTCACCGAGTGCCCGCTGTGCGGTCAGGAGCTCATCCCCGAGCACGCCCACTTCAAGTGCACGTCGTGCGGCTGGCGCGACTCGTGCTGCGACTGACGTGAGCGCCGACTGGGCCCGTCCGGTCGTGCACTGGGAGATCGAGGCGCGCGATCCCGAGGTGATCAAGGCGTTCTACGCCGCCATGTTCAGCTGGGACATCGGCAGCGGCTTCATCATGGACATCCCCGCCGGCCTCGGCGGACCGGAGCCGGGGCCCGCCGGGCACATCCGCCAGAGCGAGCGCAGTGGAGTGACGCTCTACGTGCAGGTGCGCGACCTGCGGGAGTCGCTCGATCGCGCCGTCGAGCTCGGCGGGACGATCACGCTCGAGCCGATGGACATCCCCGGCGGGCCGACGATCGCCGGCATCACCGACCCCGAGGGCAACCCGGTCTCGCTCGTCCAGCAGTAGCCGGCTCCTAACCCGGCAGCTCCTCGTAGCGGCGCACGACCATCGTGTCGAGATCGACGAAGTCGGTCATCACCGGTGCCGCCTCGGCCTGCTCGACGGTCCACCAGTTGGTGACGACGAGCCACTCGCCGTCCTCGCCCTTGGCGAGCGTGCGGCGCGCGATCCCGGGCTGCTGGTAGGCGACCTCGGTCTGGAAGCGCGCGTCGGCCGCCACGAACGCGGCCTCGTCAGCCCCGGCGACGAGCCGGAACGTTCGGTTCTCGATCACGAGACGATCCTGCTACGCGGAGACCTTGCGCTTCGAGCCGTTGGTCTTGGACTTCGCCTTGCCATCGGGCGTCGTCTGCGCGCACACGATGTCGGTGAGCTGCTGCACGGCCGCGCACACGGCGTCGATCTTGGCGTCGAGCGCGGCGATCCGATCGTCATCGGCTGGGGCGGCGCGCCGACCGCTGGGTGCCGTGCCGGCCTCGGCGCACAGCTGCTCGTAGCAGGAGCGCAGCAACCGGCCGCTGTCGCGCTCCTCGCAGATGTAGCGGCCCAGCAGCTCGCCGGTGCGGATGTCGATGGTGTGGTCGAAGAAGATCTTGGCGAAGAAGTCGGGCTTGTCGGCGTCGTTGCCGCCGCCGCGCCCGAGACCGAACTTCTCCATCTTCTCGAGGTCGGAGAGCGTCGTGGACGCCGCGATCGACATGCGCTTCGCCTGCTCGGGATCGTCCTTGGGCTTGACCGCGTAGCCCAGCTCGTTGATGCGCTTGGCGAAGGTGAGGCCGTGCTCGCCCTCGCGCGCCGTCACCGTCTGCAACGTGGCGCGGACGCCGTCGTGCTCGGTGACCGCGATCCACGCGTTCAGGTACTCGTGTGCCGCGGACTCTGCCAGCGACAGCGCGTTGAGCAGACCGAGATAGGTCGGCTTCTCCGACATGGGTCCTCCCCCCAGAGTGGTGCGCGCCAGCGTCCCACGACGGCACCATTGACGCAACGGCATCAGGATCTGATGCGGCTGCGATGTCGGGTCACGGGCTCGCGCGTGGCGCCGGGAGGTCGAGCACGAATCGCGAGCCGCCGTCCGGCCGCTCCTCGAACCGCGCGTCACCGCCCTGGGCGACCGCCAGCTCACGCACGATGAAGAGGCCGAGCCCGGTGCTCTCCTCGTGAGTGCCGTGCACGAACTTGTCGAAGAGGCGCCCGCGCACCGACTCCTCGACGCCCTCGCCCCGGTCGAGGACGGCGATCTCGACCGTCGCCTCGCGCCCTGAGGCCGTGATGGTGATCGGTGGTTCCGCGTAGCGGATCGAGTTGCTCACGTAGTTGCCGAGCATCTGGTGCAGGCGACCGGGATCGGCGACGACGCGCAGGTCGTCCGGGCAGTCGATCTCGATGTCCTCGGCGCCCGATGTCGTCGTGAGGTCGTTGACGACCGCCCTGATGATCGGCGCCACCTCGACCTCCTCGAGCCGCACCTCGAGCGCGCCCGACTCCAGGCGCGCCGCGGTCAGGAGGTCCTCGACGAGGCGGCGCAGTCGTGTGCTGGTTCGGGCCAGCGTTGTGGCCATCTCGTCGCGCTCGCCGTCGTCGAGCTCGCGCCAGTGGTCACGGAGGAGCTCGGCGAAGCCGCTGAGGAGCGCAACCGGGCCGCGCAGCTCGTGCGCCGTCACGGCGAGGAACTCGGTGCGCTCGCGCGCCGCCTTCGCCAGCTGCGCGGCGGCCCGGTCTCGCTCCTCGGTGAGGAGCAGCCGGTCGGTGACGTCGCGCGTCACCTTGGCGAAGCCGACGAGCGTGCCGCTCGAGTCGCGGATGGCGGTGATGACGACGTTGGCCCAGAACTGGCTGCCGTCCTTCCGGACCCGCCAGCCCTCCTCCTCGTAGCGGCCGTCACGCACGGCCATCTCGAGCTCGTGCTCCGGATGCTGTCGCTCGCGGTCGGCGTCGGTGTAGAAGCGCCGGAAGTGGGTGCCGAGCACCTCGTCGGCCGTCCACCCCTTGATGCGCTGCGCGCCGAGGTTCCAGCTGGCGATGTGACCCCTCGGGTCGAGCATGAAGATCGCGTAGTCGGCGACGCCCTCGACGAGGAGGCGGAACATCTCCTCGCTCTGCTGCAGCTGGCGCTCGGTAGCACGCCGCTCGCTGATGTCCTGCACCTGCAGGAACAGGTACAGCGGCACGCCGGACGAGTCGCGCACGACGGCGGCGGTCGACACGACCCACGCCAGGCGCGTCGCGGTCTTGAGGCCGTGGTTGGCGTTCTCGGCATCGAGCTCGCCAGAGGCCACGCGCGAGACGACGCCGTGCACGGTCGGCCGCGTGTCCTCGTCCACCAGATCAGCGAACAGGGTGCCCACGAGCGCGCCGGGACCTCGGCCCACCAGACGGTCGAGCGCGGCGTTCGCACGCACGATGCGGCCGGTCAGCGTCAGGGTGGCCATGCCGATGGCGGCGTCGTCGAACGCGGCGCGGAACCGCTCGAGGTGCTCGTCGATGACCCCGGTCGACTCACCGGCCTCGGCGGCGGACTGGTCGGGTTCGGTCACACCGGTCTCGCCGCACGTGACCAACAGGCGGTCGGCCAGCTCAGAGAGCGGGATCGACTTCTCGATGAAGCCGCTGGCGCCAACCGAGATGGCGCGCTCGGCGAGTCCCTGCTCGTCGAAGCCGGAGAACATGACGACGCGCGTGCGGGGTGACGCCGTGATCACGAGCGGGATGGCCTCGAGGCCGTCCATGCCCGCCATGGACACGTCGAGCAGCACCAGGTCGGGCTGGTGCTGGGTGGCGAGCTCGATGGCGTCGAGCCCGTTCGCACCCTCGCCGACGACGTCGAACTGGCGCGACAGCTTGAGTCGACTGCGGACGAGCCGCCGGATGTCCGGACTGTCATCGACCAGGACGATCGTCTTCACCGTGGGCAGAAACGTAACCTGCCGGCCGTGACGGTCGATCAGCTGCTGGCCGCGGCACGGGCCCGGCTCGACCGCGTGCAGCCGGACGGCCTCGATGCCGAGCGCGCCGCCGGCGCGCTGGTGATCGACATCCGACCCGTCGAGCAGCGGGCCCGAGACGGCGCGCTCGTCGGGGCGATCGTGATCGATCGCAACGTCCTGGAGTGGCGGCTCGATCCCGCCAGCGAGCATCGCATCGATGCGGTGCGCGGCTACGACGACCGGATCATCCTCGTGTGCAACGAGGGCTACCAGTCGAGCCTGGCCGCCGCGACGCTGCAGGATCTCGGTCTGCGCCGGGCCACCGACCTCGTCGGCGGCTTCCAGGCGCTCTCACACTGACCCGTCCGTCACGGCTAGCGCTCACCTAGCGTCTGCAGCCGGACGCGGAGGTGGGGATGCGACGACTTCGGCAGTCCGCCGAGTGGCGGTTCTTCGGGGTGATGTTCGAGGCCAGCGCCGGCCTGACGGTCGCGTGGTGGGCGTTGGTCGTGCTGCGAGGCGCGCTGCCGGCGGCGTTCGCGGTCTCCATGGGCGTGCTCGTGGGGTCGGTGCAGGACGGGGATCCGCTCGGCGGCCCGCTGGCGGCGATGGGCGTCACGTTCGTGGTGATGCAGGCCATCGGGCCGCTGCACGAGGCGCTGTCGACCAACCTCGGCGCCCAGGTGACGGCGTGGCTGAACGACCGGCTGCTGCAGGCGTGCTCGGGACCAGAGGGCCTGGCGCACCTCGAGCAGCCGTCGCTGGCCGACGAGCTCGGCAGCGCTCGTGAGTTCGAGTTCGGCATGGCCGGACCCAACATCACGGTGTCGATGCCGAACATCGGCTCGGGCTTCGCGTCGTTCGCCGGCGGGCTGGCCTCCGCGCTCCTGCTGCTCCGCTACCGCTGGTGGGCGCCGATCCTGGTGGGCGGCTCGTGGCTGGCGACGCACAAGCTGCTGGCCGCCGGCGCCATCTGGCGGTCGCGCCACGATCCCGACGTGGCCGAGGCCGAGCGGCGCGCGATGTACGCCTACCGGCTCTCGGTCGACGCGCCGAGCGCGAAGGAGATGCGACTGTTCGGCCTGGCCGACTGGGTGGTGGAGGGCTTCATCACGCTGCGCCGCGACCTGCTCGAGCGGTCGTGGCGGGCTCGCCGCTTCGGCTGGATCAAGACCCAGCAGGGACTTGCGTTGGTCGCCGTCGCCAACGTGGTGTTCTTCTGGTCGCTGGCCCGCGACGCCAGCGCCGGCCGGTTGTCGCTGGGCGTGCTCGTCGTCCTGGCCCAGGCCGCCATCGGCGCCAGCTCGCTCGCGTTCGGCGAGTTCGACTGGTGGCTGCGTACCGCGGCGCAGCCGGTCCCCATGGTCCTCGACCTCGTCGAGAAGATGGCCGACGTCGGCACGCTTGCCTCGGGTGGCAGGCCGGCGACGGGGATGCCGGCATCGGAGATCCGGCTGCAGGGCGTGCGCTTCGCCTACCCGATGAGCGAGCACGTCGTGTTCGACGGTCTCAATCTCACGATCCCGGCCGGTCGCTCGCTCGCGATCGTCGGGCAGAACGGCGCTGGCAAGACCACGCTGGCCAAGCTGCTGTGCCGCATGTACGACCCGGTCGAGGGCGCGGTGCTGGTCGACGGCGTCGACGCGCGCGAGCTGGACGTGGCGTCGTGGCGGTCGCGTGTGGCCGCCGTGTTCCAGGACTTCGTGCGCTACGAGCTTCCGCTGCGGGACAACGTGGCGCCCGCCGGTGGCGACGAGGCGGACATCACCGCGGCCCTGGAGGCGGCGTCGGCCGGGCACCTGGCCCAGCTCGACACCATCCTGAGCCGGGGCTACGCCGACGGCACCGACCTGTCGGGCGGGCAGTGGCAGCGGGTGGCGCTTGCCCGCGCCGTGCACGCGGTGCGCGCCGGGGCCGGCGTCGTCATCCTCGACGAGCCGACGGCGCAGCTCGACGTGCGGGGCGAGGCCGAGATCTTCGAGAAGCTGCTCGACGCCACGAGCGGCTGCACCACCGTGCTGATCTCCCACCGGTTCTCCACGGTGCGTCGCGCCGACCTGATCTGCGTCCTCGAGGAGGGGCGGGTCATCGAGCTCGGCTCGCACGACGAGCTGCTGGGCAGGGGCGGTCGCTACGCCACCATGTTCCAGCTGCAGGCGGCCCGCTTCGAGGCCGGTGCCGAGGACGCCGACGTCATCGAGCTCGAGGCGGTGTCCGAGTGAACGCGCTGCGAGCGGGCGTCGACGACAGCGACCTCCCGTCCGTCCCGCGTGCCCTCTGGCGGGCGATGCAGCTGGCGTACCAGTCAGAGAAGGGGCTGCTGCTCTTCGCGTTCGCGTTGAACGTCGCGTCGTGGATCCCGGGCGCGCTCGCCGCGCTGTGGCTGGGCCTGTTGGCGAACGGCGTCACCGAGGACCGACCGGGCCTGGTGCGGCTTGCGGCAGCCGGCATCGCGCTGGCTGCCGTCGGTGGCTGGCTGCTGCGCACGTTCGGCAACCGCGTCTACAACCTGTTCCGCGACCGGGCGACGATCGAGATCGAGGCCCATGTGGCCCGGCTGCAGTCGACGGCGGCCAGCATCGAGCACCACGAGCGGCCCGAGTACCTGAACCGACTGCAGCTGCTCCGCGATCACGTCTTCCTGTTGAACCACCTCTACGGGTCGTTCATGAACGCCCTGGGGTCGGTGGGCCAGGTGGCGATCACCGTGGCCCTGCTGATGTCGGTGCACTGGTCGCTGTTCCTGCTTGCTGTGCTGACGATCCCCATGATGGTGATCGCCACCAAGCGGGCCGGCGCCGAGCGCCGAGCCGAGGAGCAGGCGGCACCGCACGCTCGCCTGGCGCGTCACCTGTTCGACCTCTGCACGCTCCCGGGCCCGGCCAAGGAGCTGCGGGTGTCAGGCAACACGGCGATGGTCGTGTCTCGTCGGCGGCGCGAGTGGGACGCCTGGTACGAGGCCGTGTCGTCGTCCCACCTGGGCAGCGCGATCGCGTTCGCCGCGGCGTGGTCGCTGTTCGGTCTGGGTTACGTCGGCGCGGTGACGTTCGTGGCTTCCGGTCTCGATGCCTCGGCCGGCGACGTGCTGCTCGTGCTGGCGGCCGGCGCCAACCTGTCACGCTTCCTGACCCAGACGGCCGGCGAGGCGGCGTTCCTGCGGTGGACGCTCGACGCCGCCCAGCGCCTGACCTGGCTCGAGGACTACGCGGCGACCGTCGCGACTGAACCAGACCAGCCCGTGCCCGAGCGCCTCCGCGAGGGCATTCGCTTCGAGCGGGTGTCGTTCCGCTACCCGGGCACCGACGCCGAGGTGCTGCAGGACGTCGACCTCACGCTGCCCGCGGGGTCGGTCGTGGCCCTCGTCGGGGAGAACGGCGCCGGCAAGACGACCCTCGTGAAGCTGCTCTGTCGCTTCTACGACCCGACGTCCGGGCGCGTCACCGTCGACGGCGTCGACCTCGCTCGCATCCCCGCCGCCGGCTGGCGGAGCCGCCTGGCCGGGGCCTTCCAGGACTTCTTCAAGTTCGAGTACGTGGCCCGGCGCAGCATCGGCGTGGGCGAACCGCCGCGCATGGACGACGTCGCGCGGGTGGCGGCCGCCATCGATCGCGGTGGCGCCGTCGACGTGATCGAGCGCCTGCCGGCGGGCGTCGAGACGCAGCTGGGCCCGACGTGGACCGACGGGGTCGAGCTGTCGATCGGCCAGTGGCAGAAGCTGGCGCTGTCGCGGGGCTTCATGCGCGAGCAGCCGCTGGTGTGCGTGCTCGACGAGCCCACCGCATCGCTCGACGCCGAGACCGAACATGCGCTGTTCGAGCGCTTCGCGGCAGAGTCGCGGGCCGCCTCGGGCGCCGGCACGATCACGGTGCTCGTGTCGCACCGGTTCTCGACCGTGCGCATGGCCGACCTGATCGTCGTGCTCGATGGGTCCCGCGTCGCCGAGATGGGCACGCACGATGAGCTGATGGCCCGGGGCGGCCCCTATGCCGAGCTGTACGAGATCCAGGCCAGCGCCTACCGATAGGGCGCGCGGGAGCCGCTGACTCCAAGCCGACCATTGCCGCAAACGGTCGTCCACCTGTCATCCTTGTGACACCACGCGAGGGCATCCCGTCGTAACGCGGCCGGAGAGGACCAATGGATCGACGAGTCCCAAGCGGACGGGCCTCTCGAGCCGACCCCCTGTGAGCCCGGGAACGAGGCAGGACCGCGTCGTTGCCGCCGTCGTGGCGGTGGGAGCCATCTCGACCGCGGCGCTGACCCTGGCGCCCGGGCTGCGGCTGGCGACGGAGAACGAGTCCCTCCACGTCGCCATGGCCACCGGTGAGGGCATGGTGGCGATGCTCCTCGCGTACATGGCCTACGGCCGCACGACGGCGACGCGCCGTCGCAGCGATCTGCTCGTGGCCGTGTCGTTTGCCGCCTTCGCCGTCGCCGGCCTCACGCGCGCGGTGCTCGCCGGCACCACCCAAGGGGGATCGGCGGCGGCTGTCGTCGCCTGGTCCTCGATGCTGTTCGCACTCCTCGGCACGGCCTCCTTCTGCGCCGCAGCCCTCACGAGCGAGACCGTGCGCCTCCGTGCCAGTGCTCGCCGGGCGACCTGGGCGATCGCCGGCGTCCTGCTCGTCGCCATGGTCGCCGTCCTGGCGGTCGGCGCCCGTGCGCTGTTCCCCGAGGTGGCGCGGCCGGGTACCGGCGTGGACGGCTGGAACGATGGCACCGGCGCGGTGCTCGCCATCCAGCTCGCGATCGTCGCGCTGGCGGTGACGGCGGCATGGGGGTTTCTCCGTCGCTACCGGACCGAGGGCGACGAGATCCTCGTGTGGCTCGGATTGGGATCGATCCTGCGAGCCTGCGCTCGTCTCAGCGCGTTCCTGTACCCGTCGCTGACCTCCTCGGAGGTCTACACCGGTGACCTCTTGCGCGTCAGCGCGTACGTGGTCTTCCTGGTGGGCGCGGCGCGGGAGATCGCCGGCTACTGGCGCCAACGTGCGCTCGTCGGTGTCCTCGAGGAGCGCGGCCGGATCGCGCAGGAGTTCCACGACGGGCTCAGTCAGGAGCTCTCGTTCCTCAAGTCGCAGCTGGCCTCGGGGCAGATCCCTGACGCGGCGATGATGCCCCACCTGTCGGCCGCGGCCGACCGAGCTGCGCTCGAGTCGCGACGTGCCCTGAGCGACCTCGTTGCCAAGCAGGCGCCAGATCTCGCCACCGCCATGCGCCACGAGGCGAGGAAGGTGGCCGTTCCGCTGGGGGCCCGCATCGATGTGCGGATCGACGACGACGTCGACGTCGACCCTGAGGCATGGCCGAACCTGGCGCGGATCGTGCGAGAGGCAGCGGCGAATGCGATCAGGCACGGGCACGCCTCGCGCGTCGTCGTCCGTGGCCAGCGGTGTCCCGAGGGCGTGCACATCGCCATCAGGGACGACGGTGCCGGCTTCGACATCGGGATCGCGTCCCCCGGCTTGGGTCTCGGCAACATGCGAGATCGCGCCGAGTCGCTGGGTGGCGAGCTGACGGTGCGCTCCACACGGACGGGCACCGTCGTCGACGTGCGGATCCCGTCTCGATGACCGACGGCATCGTGATCGTCGATGATCACACGCTCATCGCCGAGGCGCTCGCACTTGCGCTTCGCGGCAGCGACCTTCCGTCCGTCGCCGTCGTCCCACCGAGCGGAGACGATGCCGCGCTGCTCGAACGGATCGGCGAACGACGGCCAGCGCTCGTGCTGCTCGACATCCACCTGGACGGTGACCGCGTCGGCATCCCGCTCATCGCGCCGCTGCTCGAACAGGGTCTGTCCGTCATCGTGCTGACCGCGAGCCGAGATCCCATCCTCCTGGCCGCCTGCATCCGGGCCGGCGCCCAAGGCCTGGTCGACAAGGCGCAGCCGTTCGCGGAGCTCGCGTCGATGATCCGGAGCGCGTTGGAAGGCGCGCCCGTGCTCTCGATGACGCTGCGCGCCGCGCTCCTCGAGCGTGCCGACAGCGACGAGCGACTCCGCGCCCGACGAGATGCACCGTTCCGCGCACTGACGCCACGAGAAGCCGAGGTCCTCGCCTCGTTGATGCGCGGCCTCGCCGCTGAGGCCATCTCGCTCGAGATCGGCACGACGGTCGCCACCGTGCGAACGCACGTGCGCGCCCTGCTCTCGAAGCTCAACGTCAACACGCAGCTTGCTGCGGTCGCAGCCGCGTACGCGGCGCAGTGGCAGCCCCCGGAGGGCTGACTAGCGCGTCCGAGCCGTTCGGGAGTTCACACCCAACCTTGACGATGTGACCGCCCCGGACGCCGCCGTACGGTCGATCCGAACACCGGGACAGGGACATCTGACCCGCCCGGCGAAGGGAGCGGCAACGCTTCAAGACGAGCCGGGCTCTTCGGGGCCCGGCTCCCTTCGCGCTAGCGACCGCCGCTGACGTCGAAGATGGCGCCGGTGACGTAGCTGGCATCGGCCGAGCACAGCCAGGCGATCATCACCGCCACCTCCTCCGGTCGTCCCGGCCGCTGCATCGGGATGTCCGGCGCCAGCCGCTGCGCACGGTCTGGCTCGCCGCCGCTGGCGTGGATGCCGGTGTCGGTGATGCCCGGTCGCACGCAGCACACCCGGACACCCTCGGCCGCCACCTCCTTGGCCAGACCGATCGTCATCGTGTCGATGGCGCCCTTCGATGCCGCGTAGTCGACGTACTGGTTGGCGCCGCCACCACGCGATGCCACCGACCCGACGTTGACGATGACGCCGCCGGGGCCGCCGTGCCTGGTCGAGAGCCGAAGGACCGCCTCACGGGCGGACAGGAACGGTCCCAGCACGTTCACGGCCAGCATGCGGTCGATTCGCTCGGCGGTCAGCTCGTCGACCCGCGCCTTGACGTCGACGATGCCGGCGTTGTTCACGAGGGCGCCGAGCGGGCCCACCTCGTCGGCCAGCGCGAAGAGCCGCAGCACGTCGGCCTCGTTGGCCTGGTCGGCGCGGATCCCGACCGCACCGGTCGCCTCGCTGACCTTCCGGGCGGCGTCCTCGTCCTGCCGGTAGGAGAACACGACGTCGAACCCGTCGCGCCGCAGGCGGGTGACGGTGGCCGCGCCGATGCCGCGGCTGCCGCCGGTCACGATGGCAACGCTCATGCTCAGTCGAAGACGAGGATGGCTCGACCAGCGATGCGCCCCTCCTCCAGGTCGGTCGTCGCCTGGTTGATGTCGTCGATGGCGTAGCGAGCCGTGACCAGCGCGTCGAGGTCGAGCCGCCCGTCGCGCGACCAGTCGAGGAACATCGGGAAGTCGCGCTCGGGCTGGCACGAGCCGCCGATGCTGCCGATGAAGCGCTTCTCGTTGAGGAGCACGTCGATGCTGTTCAGCTCGGCGTTGCCGCGCGGCACGCCCACGAGCACGCCGGTCCCGCCCGGCTCGGCGCCGAAGACGCCCGAGCGTGCGGCGGGGACGATCTGATCCATCGTCATCTTGAGCCCGATGCAGTCGAAGACGAAGTGGGCACCGGCGATGGGCTGGCCGAGGAAGTCGAGCCGGCTCGGGTCGGTGGTGAGCGCCCGGATGCCGGCCACCGGATCGGTCGTCGACGCGTTCACCGTCTCGGTGGCGCCGAAGCGGCGAGCGACCTCGAGCTTCTCGTCGTCGAGATCGACGGCGATGATCGGGTCGGCGCCGACGACCTTGGCCGCCACGATGGCCGACAGACCGACCCCGCCCACACCGATCACGGCGACGCTCTGTCCGCGCTGCACGCCCGCGGTGTGCACCACGGCGCCGGCGCCGGTCATCACCGCGCAGCCGATGATCGACGTGACGTCGGTGGGGACGTCGTCGGGCATGGCGACGACGAACAGCTCGTCGGCGATGGTGATGTCCGCCCACGTGAACACGTTCTGCGAGTACGCGGTGGTGCCGTCCGGCAGGTCGAGCGTGGCCGCCGTCGTCGGGCGTCCGGCGTCGGGGATGCGCGGCACCCACGTCACCATCACCTTGTCGCCTTCGGCCACGTGGGTCACCTCGCTGCCGGCCTTCAGCACGACGCCGGTCGACTCGTGTCCGAGCACGGCCGGCATCGGTCGGGCGCCGTGCATCTGGTGCAGCTGGGAGTGGCAGATGCCGCTGGCGAACTGCTGCACCACCACCTGGTGGGGACCGGGGTCGGGCAGCTGGACCTCGTCGATCCGGAGCGGTCCGGAACCGGCAGGGACGACGACGACACGAGCGGGAGTCGGCACGACGGCAACCTACGACGCGTCGCGTACCGTCGTCTCGTGGCAGACGTGGAGCACGCCGAGGACCTGCCGCCGACGGTCGAGCGGCTGCTGTGGCTGCTCGAGCTCGAACGGCTCGACCGCGACCTGTTCCGCGCCCGCAGCCCCAGGCACCGGCCCAACGGCCGGCTGTTCGGCGGGCAGGTGGCGGCCCAGGCGCTGCGAGCGGCCACGCTGACGGTCGAGGTCGAGCACCACCCCCACTCCCTCCACGGCTACTTCCTGCGGCCGGGCCTGCCCAAGCGACCGCTGATCCTGAGCGTCGACCGCATCCGCGACGGCCGTTCCTTCACGACCCGACGGGTCGTCGCCGTGCAGGACGGTGAGGCGATCTTCG
This sequence comes from Acidimicrobiales bacterium, assembly GCA_036275955.1. Classification (GTDB taxonomy): domain Bacteria; phylum Actinomycetota; class Acidimicrobiia; order Acidimicrobiales; family CADCSY01; genus DATLFP01. The sequence continues at coordinate 10,495 of DASUCO010000276.1, read as the reverse complement.
CCCTGGAGGCGTCGTTCCACCAGGACGAGCCTGGCGGCGAGCACCAGCTGCCCGTCGCCCTCGATGTGCCGGGGCCGGACGACGACCAGGCCGAGGACCGGCGGCTGTCGACCGACAGCAGCTCGCCGTTCGAGATGCGCCAGGTGCGCACCCCGCCGGCCGACCAGCGCGGCGTGTTCGAGTCGACCCAGCGCGTGTGGGTGCGCACCAACGGGCCGCTGCCGGACGAGCGCTCGCTCCATGCGTGCGTGCTCACCTACATCTCCGACATGGGTGCGGTGATGGCGGCGCGCAAGGCGCTCGGCCTGCCGTGGTCGACCGGCGGCATGGCGGCCAGCCTCGATCACGCCATGTGGTTCCACCGCCCGATCCGGCCCGATGGCTGGGTGCTCTGGGACCTGCGCCCGATGTCGAACACGAACAGCCGCGGCCTCGTGCTCGGCACCATGCACGACCAGGCCGGCGTGCACGGCGTGTCGATGACGCAGGAGGCGCTGATCAGAGTCGGGAGCTGAACGTCCCGACGCCCTCGCCGGTCAGGCCGATGAGGGCCTGCTTGCGGCCGAGCATGGTCAGCAGCAGCGCCTCCCCGGGGCCGACCACCTCGGGGCCGTCACCCCACGACCAGTCGAGGTCGGTGGCGACGAAGCGCAGGCCGCGGGTCCGCTTCCTCGCCCCGAACACGCTGCCGAGCCGCGGCGCGGCGTCGAGGACGGTGCGCAGCCGCTCCTCGGGGATCTGGCGGGGGTGGCCGAGCGGGCGCCGGATGTCCTGGTGGTGGACGAGGCGGTCGAGCAGCGTGAGCCGAGGCGGGAAGATGCGGCACGTGCCCGCCCACGGGTCACGCTCGTCGAACGCCTTCAGCAGCAGAACGGGTGCGACGTTCCTGGCCCGCTTGATCGAGTAGTGCTTGCCCGATCGGTCGGACGAGAAGCCGAAGCGGGCGAGCCGGAACGGCAGCGTCCACAGCTTCAGCTCGTTCCCATAGAGGATGTGGCCGACCACGTCGCGCACCATCCATCCCTCACACAGGGACATCCGGTCCCACTCCTCGGGCTTCAGCGTGTGGAGGTACGCGCTGAAGTCGGCGTTCTCGGCGTCGTGCAACGCTCTCGGATCAGCCGGCAACGAAGCCTCGCGTCGCGAGATCCGGGCGAACGACCTCGATCGGGTCCTGGAGGTCGCCCACGTAGCCGAGCGCGTACGCGCCGCGCTGGTAGCCCATGAGCCGCAGGAGGTCGACGTCGAGCTCGCGTGCCAGCTCCAGCGGCACCGCCAGGTACTGGTTCTCCTCCTGGCGCAGCCACGACAGGTTGTAGGTGATGTTGACGCCGGTACGCACGGCGTCGGAACGGTTGGCCCCACCGCCGTGGTACACGGCGCCGGTGTAGAAGAGGATCGAGCCTCGGCGCATCTCCGCCGGCACCGTGTCCTCCTGCGTGAACCGCAGCTTGTCCTCGAGGTGGTTGCTGCCGGGCACGACACGCGTCGCCCCGTTCTCCTCGGTGAAGTCGGTCAGCGCCCAGATCGTGTTGCACTGCACCTCGTAGCCCTGCGGGAACGTGAAGAAGTCGTACGCCCACTGGTCGCGGTGCACGGGCTGCGCAGGCTCGCCGGGACCGATCGAGATCACCTGGGTGAGGTGGAGCTGGAAGCTCGATGCGTGGCCGAGCACCTGCTTGCACGTGCCGAGCACGAGCGGGTGCATCACCATCTCCCGCGCCGCCGGCGACCGCGCGATCAGCGCACCGGTGCGCCGCGTGTTGTGTCCGGAGAAGTCGTCCGGTCCTGGTGTCGTGGCCTCGACGTACGGCGCGATCTCGGCGCCGAACCGGTCGAGCAGGGCCGTCGACGCCACGTCGTCCACGATGACCGCACCGTCGTCGGCGAGGGCGGCGGCGATGTCCTCGGGCTGGGCGGACGGCGGCAGGTGCTGCACGGCGGGCATCTCCGTAGTCTTCCGCAGATGCTCGTCCTGGATCCGCTGCTGTCACCCGAGGAGGCGGATGACGTCGTGCGCATGTGGCACGACTTCGGCTCCTACGGCCAGTACTCCAACGAGGGGTTCGACACCCAGTTCGCACCCGAGCTGCCCCAGCGCTACGACGCCCGCGAGAACTTCGTGCGCTCCGGCGGCCGGTTCGCCCGCCGGGAGGACAAGGGTCTCCTGGGGGCCCGGACCAACTACTTCCGGGAGACCTACGCATACGGCGACGACGTGTTCGCCGAGGGTGCGACCGCGCTCATGCACCACGAGTCGCTGATCGAGGCCGCGCGCCGTATCCACGGCCGCGACGTGATCGTCCCGTCGATCCTCTACGCCAACATCCTCCTGCCCGGACAGGAGCTCGCCATCCACACCGACGTCCCCGAGTACCGCGGCGCCAACCGCAAGATCGTCCCCCAGTGGCTGCTCGTCGTGATGCACCACTCCGGGCTGTTCGACCGCTGGCGGATGCCGATCGCCACCGCGGTGACGTACTTCGGCAATGCGCGGGGTGGTGCGTTCGCCTACTACGTCGACGACGAGCCGCACACGTACGAGCCCGCGCACAACACCGGCGTCGTGCTCGACACCGACTCCGTGTTCCACGGCGTCGACCGGGTCCAGGGCGACGAGTCGGCGCTCGCCCGCTTGCGCTCGGGTCAGCGTCTGCACCACGACGGCGGTGGCCGCTGGACGCTGCGGGCCGGTGACGAGGTCATCGCCGCGTTCGCCACCGACGACCTGCGCTACTCGGTCTCGTGGAAGGGCTACTGCTTCGCCGACGAGGCCGAGCGCGACGCGTGGCGGGACCACACCGACGACCTCACGCTCGAGCAGATCCTCGACGTGCTGGTGGCCGACCTGGGTGTCGAGCGTCCGGCGTCGGACGCCGACCTCGGCCGCCTGCTGATCGAGCGCTACATCCGGTTTCCGGCACCCGCTCCGTCGTGAGGCTGGTCGTCCACGGGGCTGGGGGCATTGGCGGGGTCATCGCCGCTCGCCTCCACCAGTCGGGGCACGACGTGGTGGCGATCGCGCGCGGCGCACACCTCGACGCCTGGCGGGCGAACGGCCTGCGGTTGCAGACGCCGGACGAGGACGTCGTGCTCGACGTGCCGGTGGTCGGCCACCCATCCGAGCTGAAGCTCGGTGCCGACGACGTCGTGCTCCTCACCATGAAGAGCCAGGACACGGTGGGCGCGCTCGCCGACCTGCCACCGGATGTGGCCGTGGTGTGCGCGCAGAACGGCGTCGCCAACGAGCGTGAGGTCCTGCGGCGCTTCGAGCGCGCCTACGGCATCTGCGTGATGATGCCGACCAGCTTCACCGAGCCCGGCATCGTGCAGGCGCAGTCGTCGCCGATCACCGGCCTGCTCGACATCGGTCGCTACCCCGATGGCGTCGACGAGCTGGCCGGCGCGGTGGCCGCCGCGCTGCGGGCCTCCACCTTCGAGTCGGTGCCGCGGCTGGACATCATGCGGTGGAAGCACGCCAAGCTCCTGATGAACCTGGGCAACGCCGTGCAGGCGCTGTGCGAGCCAGGCGGCACCAAGGAGCTCATCGAGCGGGTGCGGGCCGAGGGCGTCGCCGTGCTGACGGCGGCCGGCATCCCGTTCGTGTCGACGGAGGAGGATGCGGCGCGCCGGGGCGACCTGCTCACGATGCGCCCCGTCGCCGGTGCCATGCGCGGCGGCGGCTCGACGTGGCAGTCCTTCGCCCGCGGCACCGGCTCCATCGAGACCGACCACCTGAACGGGGAGATCGTGCTGCTCGGTCGGCTGCACGGCGTGCCCACCCCGGTCAACGCGCTCGTGCAGCTGCTGGCCAACGACGCCGCCCGTCGACGCACCCCACCCGGTTCGATGACGGCGGGCGAGGTCCTCGCGCTGCTCTCGTAGCCGCCTCACCCCTTGACACCATCGGCCGAGGGCGGACACTGGAGCGGTGGAGATCGCCATCGCCATCGCCGTCACGGTCGGCCCGCTGGCGCTGATCCTGCTGCTGCTGGTCAAGTCCGTGCGCCCGCGCCTGCGCCCACGGTCAGAGCCGCTGTCGCCGCCAGCCGAGTGGTTCCGCGGTCCGATGGGCGGCCGTGGTGGCAAGGCCGGCGACCGCTCACCGACGCGGCCCCGGGTGCCGACCCTGTCCGGCGGCGCCGCCCTCGACCTCCCCATCGAGGACGACCTCCTCGAGGACCCCGTCGGGCCGACCCGCATCGCCGGCTAGCACTGCGCGTTCTCGGGACCGGAACGGACGAGATCTGGCACGTTGCGGTCCCGAGAACGCTCAGGACAGCACCGACTCGGCGACCTGTTGGATCGCCCGCAGCGCGTCGGCCGTGGTGCGCTCGCCGCGGAGGACGGCGTTGATCGCCTGCCAGCCGGCGTCCTCGATGGCGGGGAACCGCTCGAGCGGGGGATAGGTGATCATCCCGGTGGCGATCGTGTCGCGGGTGATGGCCAGGCGGCGGGCGTCGACATCGTCGTGCGGCGCCACCGCCGCGAACGCCTCGACGTGGGCGGGGACGGTGCCGCCGGTGGCGTCGAGGGACGCCAGCTCGAACCCGATCAGCCGCTCGACGAGCGCTCGTGCGCCGGCGGCATCGCCGCACGTCGTCGGGATGGCCCACGAGTGGCACCCGGCGTACGAGACGCCGCCCGGATAGCGGTACGGCTCCAGACCGCCGTCGGCGTCGCGGATCGGCCCGTAGCCGCCGGGCCACGCGCCGGCGGCATCGACGCGACCCGCCAACAGTGCGGCGTCGACCTCGTCGTAGTGCCAGCCGGGCAGGTCGGCCGGCGCCCGGGCGGCGAGGGCGGCCAGCGCGTCCACCGCCCAGCGCGCCTCGGGCGTGTCGATGGTTGGCCTGGTGTCCTCGTCGAAGAGGCGTCCGCCCCGCGAGGTGACGAGCTCGAAGAACGTCCCGAACAGTCCCGACTCCCGTCCGGGGAAGCCGAACACCACGTCGCTGTCCACCAGCTCGTCCCAGGACGCCGGCGCGGGGACGCGCGACCACAGCACCCGCACGTCGATGCACCGCGGCACCGACAGCAGCTCGCCTTCGTACCGGCACAGCTCCACCGCAGCCGGCGCCAGCGCGCTCGTGTCCAGGTCCAGCGGCGTCAGCCACTGCCGTTGGGAGGGCGCGTACTTGGAGTGCGTCGACAGCACGTCGATGCGGTCGCCGGCGGCGAGCAGCCGCGCCACCTCGTGGTTCAGCGTCGGGTGGTCGGCGTGGACCACGACCTCGACGTCGCCCAGCGCGTCGTACAGGTGGTCGTACATGGGGCCGCCGACGAGGGCGACCCTCAGCGCCACTCCGAACCTCCCGGCCATGACAGCGCCTCGAACGTCCCCGGCACGAGTGCCATCGAGTAGCCGGGCGCCTCGGGCACGAGGTAGCGCCCGTCCTTCACCAGCGCCGGATGGACGAAGTGCTCGTGCAGGTGCGACGCGTACTCGGTGGTGCGGTCCTCCAGCGACGCGCTGACGGCGACGTAGTCGATCACCGAGATGTGCTGCACCATCTCGCACAGCCCGATGCCGCCGGCGTGCGGGCACACCGGCACGTCGAAGTGGGCGGCGAGCAGCAGGACGGCGAGCACCTCGTTGAGCCCACCGAGGCGGCAGGCGTCGACCTGGCAGTAGTCGATGGCCTCGGCCTGCAGGAGCTGCTTGAAGACCACGCGGTTGGCGGCGTGCTCGCCCGTGGCCACACCGACCGGCGCGATGGCGGCGCGGATCTCGGCATGGCCGAGCGCGTCGTCGGGGGACGTCGGCTCCTCGATCCAGCGCAGCCCCGTCGGCAGCTGCCGCACCCAGTCGATGGCTTCGGGCACGTCCCACACCTGGTTGGCGTCGGCCATGAGCTGGATGTCGTCGCCCAGCTCCTCGCGCATCACCTCGATGCGGCGGATGTCGGACTCCACGGAGATGCCGACCTTGGTCTTGAACGACGTCCACCCGGCGGCCTTCATCTCCCGGCACAGCGCCCGCACCTTCTCCTCGGGATAGCCCAGCCACCCGGCGGAGGTGATGTACGCCGGGTAGCCATCACGCCGGAGCTCGGCGATGCGCTCGGCCTTGGTCGCCTCGTTGCGCCGGAGCAGCTCGACCGCCTGCTCCGGCGTGAGCGCGTCGGTCAGGTAGCGGAAGTCGATGCACGCCACCAGCTGCTCGGGCGTCATGTCGCACACCAGCTGCCACACCGGCTTGCGCTCGCGCTTGGCCCACAGGTCCCACAGCGCGTTGACGAGGGCGGCGGTGGCGAGGTGGATGACGCCCTTCTCAGGGCCGAGCCACCGCAGCTGGCTGTCGCTGGTGATCGACCGCCAGGTGCCGGCCATGTCACCGACGAGGTCGTCGAGGTCGCGCCCCACGACGTGGTGGGCGAGTGCATCGATCGCATCGCACACCAGGTCGTTGCCGCGCCCGATGGTGAACGTCATGCCCTCGCCCTGCACGCCGTTCGGGTCGTCGGTGTGCAGCACCGCATACGCCGCTGAGTAGTCGGGGTCGGCGTGCGCTGCGTCGGACCCGGCGAGCGTGCGCGACGTCGGCGCCCGCAGATCGTGCGCGGTGACGCCGACGATGCGCATCAGGCCCTGAAGTCGATGGCCAGGACGGTGGCGTCGTCGTCGACCAGCGACCCTGGCACGGTGATCGTCACCTCGCCGTCAGGATCGGGGAGGAAGCCCTCCATGATCCCGGTGCGCGTCGAGAACTCGAGCTCGGTGCCCGACGCCAGCTCCGTGATCCGTTCGATCTGGCGCACCTTCACGCCCCGCACCGTCACCGACTCGTAGGGCCGCGCCAGCAGGTGCACGTACGTGCGGTTGCCCCGCCGGGTCGACGGCCCGTAGTGCTGCCACGCCTCGAGCCCGGACTCCACGCCGATGACCGCCTCGCGGTGCTTCTCGACCCACCGCGCCACGTGGTCGAGTCGCTCCTCCTGCTCGGGGGGCAGTGACCCGTCGCCCATGGGGCTGACGTTGAGCAGCAGGTTGCCGCCGCGTCCCACCACCTCGCAGAGCGTGTGCACGAGCGAGCGCGGCGACTTGTAGTCGGTGTCGGCCGGGTTCCAGCTCCAGCTCTCGTTCATCGTCATGCAGGTCTCCCACTTCCGCTCGGGCGGGGTGGGCGGCACGAACTGCTCGGGTGTCTCGTAGTCGCCGACGCGCGGGAGCCGGTCGTTGATGAGGATCTCGGGCTGCAACGACCGGATGAGCTGCTCGAGCTCGCTCGATCGCCACTGCGACGCTCGCCGCTCCCAGCCGCCGTCGAACCAGATGACGGCGATGTCGCCGTAGTCGGTGAGGAGCTCGGTGATCTGGCCGTACATGAACTCGAGGAACCGATCCCACTGCTCGTCGCTCGGCATGGGCGGCGAGGTGCCGAGCTGGTACGGCCGGTGCTCCATCGTGAACGCCGGGTAGTCGGGGTGATGCCAGTCGCAGAGGGAGTAGTAGAAGCCGACTCTGATGCCCTCGGCGCGCATGGCGTCGGCGAACTCGCGCACGATGTCCTTGCCGTACGGCGTGTTGCCGATGTGCCAGTCGTCGAGCTTCGTCGGCCACATCGAGAAGCCGTTGTGGTGCTTGGTCGTCAGCACCGCGTACTGCACGCCGGCCGCCTTCGCCCGTCGAGCCAGTGCCGGCGCGTCCCACGCCTGCGGGTCGAACGTCGCCGCCGAGGAGTGGTACTGCTCGGGCGTCACGTTCTGGGCGTGCACGAGGATCCCGCCGCCCCCCACCAGGGGCCAGGAGATCTCGAGTCCTTGTTGGCTGGCGTGGTCCCAGTGGATGAACATCCCGAGGCCAGCGGTGTCGAACCAGGTACCGGTCAAGACCTCCAACATATGATGCGCGTGTCAGGTTTTCGAAACGGACAGGATCCCGCATGCCCGCTCCTTGGCCCTTGAGCTTCGGCGTCTTCTACGCGCCCTTCCATCCGGTCGGGCAGGACCCGACCCTCGCCCTCGAGTACGACCTCGAGCGCACCGTCGAGCTCGACCGGCTCGGCTTCGACGAGGCGTGGTTCGGCGAGCACCACTCGGGTGGCTACGAGCTGATCGGCTCGCCCGAGATCTTCATCGCCGCCGCCGCCGAGCGCACCAAGCACATCCGGCTCGGCACCGGCGTGACGTCGCTCCCGTACCACCACCCGTGGCTCGTGGCCGACCGCATCATGCTGCTCGACCACCTCACCCGCGGCCGCACGATCTTCGGCGTCGGCCCCGGCGCCCTGCCGACCGACGCCTACATCATGGGCATCGACCCGGTCGACCAGCGCCGGATGATGGAGGAGTCGCTCGAGGCCATCCTCGCCCTGTTCCGCTCCGAGGAGCCGGTGACGCGCGAGACCGACTGGTTCACGATGCGCGAGGCCCGCCTGCAGCTGCGCCCCTACACGTGGCCGCACCCCGAGGTGGCGTGCGCGGCCATGGTCTCGCCGTCGGGCCCCACGATGGCCGGCCGCCACGGCGTGTCGCTGCTGTCGCTGTCGATGTCGATGGCCGAGGGCTTCGCCGCCATCGGCCAGGCGTGGAACACGTTGACCGAGGCGGCCGCCAAGACCGGCGCCAAGGAGCCGGATCGCCGCACGTGGCGCGTGCTCGGCAACATGCACATCGCCGAGACCAAGGACCAGGCGATGGAGGACTGCACGCACGGCCTGCAGGACTTCGCCAACTACTTCGGCGGCGGCGCCGGCTTCGTGCCGCTGGCCAACGACGTCGGCACCGAGCCCAAGACCGGTCGGGACTTCGTCGAGCAGTACGCCTCGGGCGGCGGCGTCGTGATCGGCACGCCCGACGACGCCATCGAGTACATCGAAGGCCTGCTCGAGCAGTCCGGCGGCTTCGGCACGTTCCTCCTGCTCGGCCACGACTGGGCCGATCCGCAGGCGACGATGAACAGCTACCGCCTGTTCGCCAAGTACGTGATCCCGCACTTCAAGGGCCGCCTGCAGTCACCCAAGGACAGCCACGAGTGGGCCACCGCCAAGCGCGGCGAGATCTTCGGTCGCGCCGGTCAGGCGATCATGAACGCCATCCAGACCCACGTCGAGGAGAAGGACAAGTAGATGCGAGCTGCCGTCCTCAACAAGGGGAAGATCCTCGTCCGCGACGACGTGGACGAGCCCAAGCCCGGGATGGGCCAGGCGCTGGTCGAGGTGAAGGCGTGCGGCATCTGCGGCTCCGACCTCCACTTCGCCAAGCACGGCGCGTCGATGATGGCGCTGGGCAAGGAGATGTCCGGCTCGATGATGAGCGACGCCGGGGCCGGCAACGAGCTGGACCTCGACCAGGACGTCTACATGGGCCACGAGTTCGCGGCCGAGGTGCTCGACTTCGGTCCCGACACCCAGTCCGACATCAAGCCGGGCACGCTCGTGACCGCGCTGCCCGTGCTCATGGGCATGGAGGGCGTCGAGCCGATCGTCTACAGCAACAAGACCAAGGGCGGCTACGGCGAGCGCATGCTGCTCACCGCGCCACTGCTGCTCGAGGTGCCGAACGGCCTGCGCGCTGAGCACGCCGCGCTCACCGAGCCCATGGCCGTCGGCCTGCACGGCGTGAACAAGGGCAACCTGCAGCCGGGTGAGGGTGCGCTCGTCCTCGGGTGCGGCCCCGTCGGCCTCGCCTGCATCGCCGCGCTGAAGGTGAAGGGTGTCGGGCCCATCGTGGCCGCCGACTTCTCTCCAGCGCGACGGCAGCTCGCCATCACGATGGGCGCCCACGAGGCCGTCGACCCCCGCGAGGAGACGGCGTGGGCGGCATGGAACCGCGCCGGCAACGGCCGCCCGCCGGTCGTGTTCGAGGCCATCGGCGTGCCCGGGATCATCAACGACATCATGAAGATGGCGCCGTCCGGCGCTCGCGTCGTGGTGGTCGGCGTGTGCATGGAGAACGACACGATCAACCCGTTCTTCGGCATCTCCAAGGAGCTGAACATCCAGTTCGCGCTGGGCTACGACCCGATGGAGTTCGCCGGCTCGCTGAAGTCCATCGCCGAGGGCGAGATCGACGTGGCCCCGATGGTCACCGCCGAGGTCCCGCTCGACGAGGTGGCGTGGGCGTTCGACGCCCTCGGCAACCCCGAGGAGCACTGCAAGATCGTGGTCAAGCCCAGCTAGTGGGCTGAGTCGCCCTCGATCTTCCGGCGCAGGGCCTCGTACTCGGCGTCCTGCGCCGCGGCGCGCTCGGCCTCAAGCCGGAGCCGCTCCTCGGGCGTGGCGGCCAGCTCACGTTCCCGTCGGTCGAGCGCCTCGTTCCCGCGCTCGGTGGCGTCGGCCAGCACGTCGTCGAGCTCCCGCTTCTCCCGGCGGAAGAGCGCCCGCAGCCGGTCCAACAGCGTCTCGCTCACATCGCGAGTGTGCCGCAGCGCCTACCGTCGCCGCATGCGCGTCGCCATCACCGGAGCAGCATCTGGCATCGGGTTCGCCACCGCCACCCGGCTGGCGCGCGACGGCTGGGACGTCGTCGCCGTCGACATCGCCGCCGCACCG
>DASUCO010000275.1:0-25013 GCA_036275955.1 Acidimicrobiales bacterium | reverse complement strand
CCGGGACGTGCCCGTCATCGGGCGGCCGGACGTGCTGGTGGTGGGAGGTGGCTCGGCTGGCATTGCCGCCGCCGTGGCGTCGGCCCGGCGTGGCGCGGACACGTGGCTGCTCGAGGGTGGCGGACGACTCGGCGGGCTGGCGACGTTCGGGCTCATCAACCTGCTGCTGACGCTGGACGACGGTGCCGGGACCCAGGTGGTGGCCGGGCTGTGCCAGGAGGCGGTCGATCGGATGGGCCCGGCGGCGGTGGCGCCGCCAGCGGCCGACTGGAACCGGGAGGACGCCGAGGCGGTCGAGCGCTGGCGTCGGTGGGGGCTCATCTGGGGCGCGCCGGAGTCGGTGCGCTACTCGGTCGCGTTCGACCCCGAGTCGTTCGTCGACGTCTCGGTCGAGATGCTCCGCGCTGCCGGTGTGCGCCTCCGATTGCACACCTGGTTCGCCGACGTCGTCATGGCCAGTGAGCGCATCGACGCGGTGCTGGTCGAGTCGAAACGAGGGCGGGAGGCGATCGTCCCTCGCTGCGTGGTCGACGCCACCGGCGACGGTGACGTGTTCACCCGTGCTGGCGCGCCGTTCGAGTCGACCGAGATCCCGCCCTACCTGTGGTTCCGCGTCGGCGGTGTGACCGGGGAGCCGAGCGCGTTCGCGTTCCGGACGACCTCACCCGGGCGCTACCTGGTGCCGTGGGGTCCGCACGCCGACCGCGTCGACGCCACCGACCCCGACTCGATGACGGCGGCGACGCTCGCCTGTCGCGACGCGGCGCGCGCCGAGCTCGAACGGCTGCGGCGGGACGTGCCCGGCTTCGAGGACGCGTGGCTCGACGACTACGCGTCGATGCTCGGCATCACCGAGTCACGCCGGCTCGTCGGGGATCACGTGCTGGGAAAGGAGGACGCCGACGTGCGGTTCCCCGACGCGGTCGCTCGCACCGGTCACTGGACTCGCCGGGACGTCGTGTTCGACGTCCCGCTGCGGGCGATGACGACGCCGACCGCATCGAACCTCGTCGTCGCCGGCCGCTGCATCTCCACCAGCCGCTACGTCCACCAGGCGACGAAGGAGATCCCGGCCGCCATGGCCACCGGCGAGGCGGCCGGCGCCGCCGCCGCTCGCGCCACCGACGGCAACCTCCGCGCCCTCGACGTCAACGCTCTCCGCGCCGACCTGTCTGCGGCGGGCGCCATCCTCTGACGCGTATCCTTTGGACCAGCACTTCCCCCGGCGAAACCGAGCCGAGCAATCGTGGTGATCGACGCCGATTCGGCGTGGTTCACCACTCGTTCTCGGCTGAGTTGCAGGGGGAAGCGTGCGACGACTGTTCACGGCCGCCGAGTCGGGGCTGACGAGCAACGCGCTCCGATGGGGCGAGCAGACCGGCCGGTGGGTTCGCGTCCAGAAGGGCGTCTACGCAGACGGTCCTGAGCCACCGTCGCCGCTCGACCGCGAGCGAGCCCGGGTGCTCGCGGCGGAGGAGGCGGCGCGCGGTGGGCTGGCGGGCGTCCTTCTCGGGCTCGACAGCGTCGAGCTTGATGGGATGCCCATTCGGAAGGGTCGCCTGGTCGACGCGCGCACGACGATCATTGGTGGCGTGGCGTGTGTCAGCGCGCTGCAAGCGCTCGTCGACCTCGCCGCGCACATCGATGACGACACCTGGGAGCAGGCGCTCGAGTCCGCGCTGCGCAAGCGGCTGGTGTCGCTCGGCGCGTTCGCGGGTCTTCCTGCCAACGTGCAGGGCGTGCGGCGCATCCGCCGAGTCCTCGCAACGCGTGGCGACGTGCCGCCGACGGAGTCGCTGCTCGAGACGCTCACGGTGCAGCTGATCCGCTCGGTACCCGCGCTCCCCGAACCGGTCCGGCAACATCGAGTGACGTGGTCCGACGGCTCATTCGTGGCCCGCGTGGACCTCTGCTGGCCACACCTCGGTGTGTTCATCGAGCTCGACGGCCAGGGTCACAAGGATCAGCCCGTCTATGACGCCCACCGTCAGACGGCTGTCGTCGCCGCGACCGGCTGGCTCGTCGCCCGATTCACCTGGCGCGAGGTGACCCGGGCGCCGACGATGTGCGTTCGGCGCCTGCTGGCGATCGTCGAGCGTCTCGCTGCCTAGCGCGCGAGGAGGGCTTCGATGAGGTGAGGGCCGGGTTCGGCGAGGGCGCGCTCGAGGGCCTGGGTGAAGTCCTCCGCGGTCGAGACGGCGACGGCGTCGACGCCCATGCCCTGCGCCAGCGAGACGAAGGACAGGTCGGGCCGGGACAGGTCGAGCATGTCGAGCGCCTTGGGGCCGGGGGTGGCACCGACGCGCTGCAGCTCCATGTTGAGGATGGCGTAGCTGCGGTTGTTGAACAGGATCGTCGTGACGTCGAGCTGCTCGCGGGCCATCGTCCACAGCGCCTGGATCGTGTACATGGCCGAGCCGTCGGCCTGCAGGTTGATGACGGGCCGGTCCGGTGCGGCGACGGCGGCACCCACCGACAGCGGCAGGCCGATGCCGATGGCGCCACCGGTGAGCGTGAGCCAGTCGTGCTTGGGACACCCGGCGGTGGCGCCGCCCGCCCACAGGCCCGACGTCGCCGCCTCGTCGACGATGATCGCGTTCTCCGGCAGCAGCGCCCCGACGGCCGCAGCGACGGTCTCGCCGGTCAGCGTGCCCGTGGGTCGCTCCGGTCGTGTGGCGGGCGCCAGCAGTGGCTCGACGTCCGGAGCCACGCGCTCGGCGAGGCGGGCGAGCGCGTCTGCGGCGTCGCTCTCGGTCGAGGCGAGGACGTGCACCTCGCACCCGTCGGGCACCAGGTCGCTGGCCTTCTCGGGATAGGCGAAGAACGACACCGGCGACTTGGCGTCGACGAGGATGAGGTGCTTCGTCCCGTCGAGCTGCGCCTGCGCGAACTCGGCCAGGTACTGCATGCGATCGATGGCCGGCACGCCGGCGCCGCGCGTGAGCCGGGTCGGGAACACCTCGGTGAGCAGCTTGGCGCCGGTGGCTTGCGCGATGCGGCTGGCGTCGCGCAGCGGACCTTCGCGGTTCGCTCGGCCGCCGAGGAGCAGCAGGCACGGCTCGCCGGACTCCAGCGCCTTGATCACCTGCGTCATGTCGTCGTACGACACCTCGGTGCCGGACGAGGTCGCCATCGGAGGCGCCGCCTCCGCGCCCTCGCCCCACGAGACGTCGGCCGGGAGGACGAGCGTCACCACCGACTGCGGAGGCCGCATGGCGGTGGCAACGGCCTTCGCCGCCGCGCCAGCCAGATCGTTCGTGCGCTCCGGCCGCGCCACCGACCCGAACGTCCCGGCGGCGGCGTCGATGTCGGACTCCAGCGGCGCGTCGTACTGCTTGTGGTAGGTGGCGTGGTCACCGACGATGTTGATCATCGGCACCCGAGCCCGCCGTGCGTTGTGCAGGTTGGCCATCCCGTTGGCCATGCCGGGGCCGAGGTGCAGCAGCGTGGCCGCCGGCTTGTCAGCCATGCGGGCATAGCCGTCGGCGGCGCCGGTGGCAACGCCCTCGAACAGGCACAGGATCGTGCGCATCTCCGGGATGTCGTCGACGGCGGCGACGAAGTGCATCTCCGACGTGCCCGGGTTGGTGAAGCAGACGTCCACGCCGCTGTCGACGAGCGTCTGGATCAGTGCGTGCGCGCCGTTGGGCATCAGAAGACCGTCCCGGGGTTGAGGATGTCGTTGGGGTCGAACGCCGCCTTGATGCGCCGCATGAGCTCGATCTTCACCGGGTCCTCCAGCGCCAGGAAGTACTTGCGCTTGGTGATGCCGATGCCGTGCTCACCGGAGATGACGCCGCCCAGCGCCATGCCCGCCTCGAACAGCGACTTCAGCACGGCGCTGCGCTCGTCGGGGTCGGGTTTGTACACGGACAGGTGCACGTTGCCGTCGCCCGCGTGCCCGCACCCGGCGACGAACGTGCCGGTCTCGGTGGCGATCTCCTGCACCCGCAACATGTACTCGCAGATCGACGCGCGCGGCACGACGATGTCGATGATGTCGTCGGCGCCCGCCTCCTTGGCCAGCCAGAAGGCCTTCTCGCGCGCCTCGATGAGCTTCGGTCCCGACGCGCCGGGCAGCACGTAGACGTCGATGGCGCCCAGCTCGCTGAGGTGCTCGGCCAGCGACTGCACGTCCTCGTCGAGGCGCGACTCGTGCTGGTTCTCCATCACGATCACCAGGTAGGCGAGCGTCTCCGCCTTGACCGACTCGGGCACGCCCAGCTCGAGGTTGAACTTTGACGTCATGCCTCCCATCGTGAGCATGTCGATGTACTCGACGATGAGCGGGCCGATGCCGCTGGCCACGATGCGCGGCACCGCGTGCATGACCTCGTCGAGCGTGCGGAACGGCGCCAGCACCGTGGCGTTGTGCGCCGGGCGCGGGTACAGCCGCAGCGTCGCCTGGGTGACGACGGCCAGCGTCCCCTCGGAGCCGATGATCAGCTGGGTGAGGTCGTAGCCGGTCGAGCCCTTCACGAAGCGGCCGCCCGTGGTGATGACCTCGCCCGTCGGCAGCACCGCCTCCAGCCCCAGCACCTGGTGGCGGGTCACCCCGTACTTGACCGCCCGCATGCCGCCGGCGTTCGTCGCGACGTTCCCGCCCAGTGACGCGCTGTACTCGCCGGGATAGACGGGATAGGTGAGGTCGTGCTTGGCGGTGATCTCGTCGAGCTCGGCCAGCGTCACGCCGGGCTCGACGATGGCCACCTGGTTCTCGGTGTCGATCTCGATGCGCTTCATGCGCTCGAAGGAGATGACGACGCCACCCGCCACCGGGATCGCCGCGCCGGACAGGCCGGTCCCGCTGCCCCGAGCCGTGACCGGGATGCGCTGCTCGTTGCAGATCCGGATGATGTCGGCCACCTCGGCGGTCGTCTCCGGCAGCAGCACCGCCATCGGCACCTGGGGCACGCCGCCCAGCGCCTCGTCGTGCGTGTAGTCCTCGTTGGCGTCGCCCGGCAGGACGCGGTCTGGCGTCAGGACGTCGGCGAACAGCGCGGTCATGCGCAGTACCGGTTGAGGAAGGTGACGGAGTGGCGCACCGCCTCCGACGGCAGCGCCGAGTGTGCGCCCTCCCAGAACATGAGGCGCTTCTTGCGGCCGGGGATGGCGTCGAAGAACGCGTGCGTGCCCTCGACGGAGAAGATCTCGTCCTTGGTCATGTTGAGCATCAGCACCTGCGGATGCTCGAGCCGGGCCGCCACCTCGAGCAGCTGCGACCGCATGGCCGGGTCGGGGATGCCGCCGACGCCGAACACCGCGGCCTTGATGGTCGGCATGGCGGCGACCGTCGGGGCGCCGAAGATCATCCCCATCGAGAACCCGACGTAGGCGACGGCGGGCCCGATGCCCGACAGCGCCTCGGCCGTCTTCTGCCAGTCGGCCACCATCCCGTCGGCTACGTCCGCACCCCAGGCCATGTCGCCGGTCGCCCGCTCCCCGTGGTTCACGGCGTCGATGCACGCCACCGCCAGTCCGGTCTCGTCCGCGTACTGCCGCCCGAGATGGACGTACAGCTCGTCGTCCTTGCTCTGGGTGTGGCCGTGCCCGAGCAGCAGCACGCCGCTGGCGCCGTCGGGCTCGTACAGCCGGGCCGGCACGCCGTCGATCTCGATCCGCTCCTCACGCATGGGAGCGGACGCTACTCAGGCGTCAGGCAAGGGGCCCGTGAGCGAGGCGCGCTGGGAGATCTCGATCGGCGCGCCGTCGGGGTCGAGCACGAACGAGATGAACGCCGTCTCCCCGAGCTTGATCGGCGTCGTGCCCTCGGTCCACCCGAGCGACAGCAGCCGGGCGTGTTCGGTGCGCACGTCGCGCACCTGCACCGTGAGGTAGCGGAACCCGCGCGACCGCATGGGTCCGACCGGGCCACCGCCCTCGTGCAGCACGAGCTGCGTCGTCGCCACCCGCCACCGGCCATCACCCTCGTCGACGGCGTCGAAGCCGTCTCGCAGCAGCACGCCGAGTCGCTCGGGGTCGCTGCTGGCCCAGTGCACGGCGATGCGCTCGACGTCCGGCGTGACGACCACCTCGAGGCCGTCGGGATCGCGCAGCGTCTCGTGGCGGTCACCGTGGAGCTCGAGCCGCGTGAACGCGGCGGGGGCGTCGGCCAGCGGCTCACGCGACGAGTTCAGCTTCAGCACCGAGCCGTGCAGGCCCACGCGGTGCTGGTGCACGCCGCGCCCCGCCTTCAGCAGCTCCTCGTACGGCAGTCCCAGCCCATCGACGTAGAAGGCGCGCAGCTCGTCGTACCGGTCGGTGTACAGCCCGACATCGAGACAGGGCTTGGCGAGGTCCACCCCGGTCGTTCTAGCGAACGAGTCGCAGGCCCGCGGGCTCCGCCTCGCCGGTGGGCGGCAGGTCGACGACGAGCTCGGTGAGCAGCGGGTTGAACACGGCGTCGCTCAGCAGCACGGCCTCGCCGGTCGACGCGCGCGTCGTGCGCTCGGCGTGCAGGAGCGGGGAGCCGACCGGGACGCCCAGCAACGCGGCGTCTTCGGCGGTCGCGGCGACGGCGCCGATGGCCTGCGTGGCTCCGGCCAGGGTCACCGGGAGCAGCTCGTACAGCGACTGGCGCTCGACGGCGGCGCGCGACAGGTCCGACGCCAGCGCCTCCGGCACCCACACGGTGACACGGGCGAACGGCTCGTCGTCAGCCAGGTTCAGGCGACGGATCTCGAGCACCGTCGACACGCCGAGCACCTCGCGCACGCGCGCCGGCGCGTCGGCGTAGCCGAACCCGAGGATGCGCCGCTCGGTCGAGTGCCCGGCGGCGAGCACGTTCGCCTCGATCGTGCGCAGGCCGTCGAGGGGCTGGGGGACCGGGGACGGCGTCACGTACCACCCGAAGCCCTGGCGGCTGGCGAGCAGCCCTGCGTCGCGGAGCGTGGCCAGCGCCCGGCGGATCGTCACCCGGCTCACGCCGTGGTCGGCGGCCAGCTGCGCCTCGCTGGGGAGCAGGCGCCCCGGTCGCAGCTCGCCGGCACCGATGCGCCGGCGGAGGTCGTCCGCCACCTCGAGGTATCGCATGTAGACAAGTTACATACAAGTTTGGTACAAGTCCACCATGGCCGCGACGGATGCATGGAACCCGACCCAGTACGACCGCTTCGCCGCCGAGCGGCGCCAGCCGTTCGACGAGCTGCTCGCCCTGGTCCGGCCCGTGCCTGGTGGTCGCGTCGTCGACCTCGGCTGCGGCACCGGTGAGCTCACCGTCGACCTGCATCGCTACACCGGCGCGGCGTCGACCCTCGGCATCGACAGCTCGCCGGCCATGCTCGAGCACGCGCCGACGGCCGACGGCGTCACGTTCGAGCTCGGCGACCTCACGACGTGGTGGGCACCGACGCCGGTCGACGTCGTCTTCGCCAACGCCGCGCTGCAGTGGGTGCCCGAGCACGAGCCCCTCCTGGCGCACCTCGCCGCGCAGCTCGCGCCCGGCGGCCAGCTCGCCATCCAGGTCCCGTACAACTTCGAGCACGCGTCGCACACGGCCTCGGCGGCGGTCGCCGCCGAGCTGATGTCCGACCCGCCCGACGACCCCGTCGCCGTCAACGTGCTGTCGCCGGCGCGCTACGCCGAGGTGCTGCACGAGCTGGGCTTCGCCGAGCAGCACGTCCGCATGCAGGTGTTCGGGCACGTGCTCGACAGCACGGCCGACGTCGTCGAGTGGACCAAGGGCACCAGCCTCACGCGCTTCAAGCGCCTGCTCACCGACGACCAGTACGAGGAGCTCGTCGACCGCTACCGCGACCGGCTCCTGGCCGACCTCGGCGACCAGCGGCCGTACTTCTACGCGTTCAAGCGCATCCTCTTCTGGGCCAAGATGCCGGAGTGAGCGACCTTCCCCTGGCCGGCTACCGCGTCGTCGAGCTGGGGGTCTGGGTGGCGGGACCGGCGGCCGGCGGGATCCTGTGCGACTGGGGCGCCGACGTCATCAAGGTCGAGCCACCGACGGGCGACCCGATGCGGTCGATCTTCGCCCTCGCCGCCGGGGCGTCGGAGCCGCGCAACCCGCCGTTCGACCTCGACAACCGGGGCAAGCGCAGCGTCGTCCTCGACCTGCGCACCGAGCAGGACCGAGTGGTGCTCGAGCGGCTGCTGGCCACCGCCGACGTGTTCGTCACCAACCTGCGCGTCGACGCGCTCGAGCGACTCGGCCTCGCCCACACCGATGTGCGGGCGCGGCATCCGCGCCTCATCTACGCCAGCGTGACCGGCTTCGGCCTCGACGGCCCCGATCGCGACCGCGCCGGCTACGACGTCGGTGCCTTCTACGCCCGCAGCGGGTTCGCGGCGTCGATGACGGTCGGCGATCTGGCGCCACCGGCGCTGCGTAGCGGCAAGGGCGACCACGTCACCGGCCTCGCCGCCGCCGCCGGCGTGCTGGCGAAGCTGCTCGAGCGCGAGCGCACCGGTACGGGTGGGTTGGTCGAGACGTCGCTGCTGCGCGCCGGCATGTACACGACCGGGTGGGAGCTGGCCATCCAGCAGCGCTTCGGCAAGAGCCAGGCGCCCGAGGACCGGACGGCGAACTCGACGCCGCTCGTCAACTGCTACCGGAGCAGCGACGGCCGCTGGTTCTGGCTCCTCGGGCTCGAGGCCGATCGGCACCTCCCGGGCGTGCTGCGCGCCATCGGCCGATCCGATCTGGCGGATGACCCGAGGTGCGCGTCCGCGCGCGATCGGCGCATCAACGCCCGCGAGCTGATCGCCGAGATGGACGTGGCGTTCGCGACGCGCACGCGTGACGAGTGGGCCACGATCTTCGCCGAGCACGACGTCTGGTGGGCACCCGTGCAGTCACTGGCCGAGGTCGTCGCCGATCCCCAGGCCCGGGCCGCCGGTGCGATCGTCAGAATGGCGTCAGGTGAGGAGTCGATCGCACCGCCGGCCGGGTTCGGCGCACGAGACGTCGTCGCCCGCCCGGTGCCCGAGCTCGGCGCGGACACCGACGAGGTCCTCCGCGAGCTCGAGGGCCGCGGCCCGATCTGACATCGCCATCAGTACTGTCCGGCCGCATGCGGCGGGCTGTCATCGGGATCGTGCTGGTGGTCATCGCGTCGCTGGTGGCGTGCGGCGACGACGGCGAGCCCGAGCGGACGATCGCCTTGCTGCGCACCTCGCCGGTCGCCGAGGAGAACCAGGAGGCCTTCCTCGCCGAGCTCGAGGGTGGCGGCTGGAGGGTCGGCGAGAACCTCGTCGTGCTCGCCCCCGATCCCGGCGAGGTCTACGAGGACGCCGAGACCGGCCGTGCCGCCGTCGAGCAGTGGCTGGAGGAGGGCGTCGATCTCATCTACGCCCTGTCCACCACCTCGGGGCTCACCGCCAAGGAGGCGGCGCCCGACGTGCCGGTGCTCGTGCTCGCCAACGATCCCGTGGCCAGCGGCATCATTGCCGACCCCCGCTCGCCGGAGGCCAACGTGACCGGCGTCGCGTTCCGGGTCCCGCCCGATCGCACGCTCGACGTGGCGCGTCAGATGGGCCGCGACATCACCACCATCGGCTTCCTCTGGCCGGGGGACGACGTGGCCGCCGAGCCGGTGCGCGACGGTCTCGTCGACGCAGCCGACGCCCTCGGTGTCGAGCTGGTCGACGAGTCCTTCGTCGGCGCGGACGAGGTGGCGGGCGCCATCGACGCGATGGTCGAGCGCGGCGTGCAGGTCGTCGTCCTCGCCAACGCGTCGGCGACCGTGCGCGCCTTCGACGCCATCGAGGCGGCGACGACGAGGGCCCGCCTGCCGGTGCTCGGCAACATCGAGAGCAACCCGTTCGCCACCGTCATCCTCGCTCCCGACCTCGAAGCCGCCTACCGCCAGATCGGTCGACAGGCGGTGCGCCTCCTGGGCGGGACCGACGTGGCCGACGTGCCGCTGGAGGAGCCGGGCGTGTTCCGTCTGACGGTGCGGCCGTCGAACGCCGCACGGGTGGGTGTCGAGCTGCCCGAGGAGCTGCTGGCCCAGGCCGACGAGGTCAGCGGCTGAGGACGACCAGCGTCAGGTCGTCCTCGCGGGCGATCTGGTGCTGCTGCACGGCGTCGAGGCACGCATCGGCGATGGCGTCCGGCCCGCCGAGCTGCGTCCCGTCGATCACGTCGGCCAGGCGACTCAGGCCGAACGGCTCGCCCTCGCCGTCGCGCGCCTCGATGAGCCCATCGGAGAAGGCGACGAGCGCGCCCCCGCGCGCCAGGTCGACCTGCTCGGTCGACCAGCGGCCGCCCACGGGTCCGAGCAGCGGTCCGGTCGGGCCCAGGTGGGTGATCCCCGTGAGCCCCGCCAGCAGCAACGGCGGGTGGCCGGCGCTGGCGTAGCGCACGACGCCACTCGGCACGTGCAGGACGAAGATCACGCCGGTGAGGAACTGCTCGCCGGTGTCACCCAGGCGGTCCGCCACCCAGCCCAGCGCGTCGCCAGGGTCGTGGCTCTCGATGGCCGCCAGCGTCAGCGCCTTGGTGCGCAGCGCGAACGCGCCGACGCCGGCGCCGTGACCGCTCACGTCGACCAAGGCGACGGCGACGCGCTCGTCGTCGAGGCGCACGACGTCGAACCAGTCGCCGGCGACGATGCCCTGGGCCGGGAGGAAGCGACCGGCCAAGGCAACGCCGTCGGGCAGGCGGGTGGGCCCTGCCGCCAGCTCCTCGCGCAGGGTGAGCACGACCATGCCTCGATCGGCGAGCGCCTCGCGGGCCCGCTCGGCCTCCTCGACCTCGGCCAGGATCCGTCGTCGCATGGCATCGACGTTCCCGGCGAGCTCGGTGAACTCGGGTGGGCCCTCGGCCGTGACCGTCGAGCCCAGCGAGCCGTCGGCCACCTCGCGCACGGAGCGGCCGAGGGTGCGCAGGGGCCGCGTCACCCAGCGACGCGAGAGCACGGCGGTGACGAGGAGGAGGACGAGCGCGGCGAGCAGCGTCACCACGTCGACGGCGACGAGGATGCCGTCGAGCCGGTCGAGGCGTGCGCGCTCGTCGTCGACGTCCTCCCGAAGCTCGGCCGACAGCTCGCGGATCTCGGTGCGGACCGCCTCGAACAGGCGCGTCCCGGTGCCGGCGGCGACCAGGGAGGTGACGACCTGGTCGCGCCCTTCGCGCTTGGCTGCGATCTCGAAGTCGGCGCCGAGGTCCTGCCATGCCGAGATGCGGCTGCGGATGCGGTCGGTGGCGGCGAGCAGGCTCTCGCGACCATCGAGGAGCACCCGTACTCGCTCCAGCCCGTCGGCGACGACGGCGCGGCCGGCGTCGTAGGGCTCGAGGAACGACTCGTCGCCGGTGAGGAGGAAGCCGCGCTCGGCCGTCTCCTGGTCGACCAGCGACGTGAGCAGCGACTGCAGCTGGAGCAGTGCCGGGTCGAGCGTGTCCTGCACGCGGTCGGACGCGGCGTCCCTCGCTCGCAGCACGACCACGTCGACGCCGAAGGCGACGACGATCAGCGCCAGGAAGCTGGCCAGCAGCACCTGCACCCGCCGGGGAAGCCGCATGTGGGCGGCAGCGTAGGGGGTGCGTCGACGGCGTACCGTGCACGACGTGCGCCTGGTGCTGGTCGACAACGACCCCATGGCGCTCGAGGTGATCGAGCTCGACCTCACCCTCGAGGGCCATGAGATCGTCGGTACCGCTGCGCAGGGCGAGGAGGCCGTCGAGCTGATCGTCGAGTCGGCGCCGGACGTGGCGGTGCTCGACTACCGCATGCCGCCCGGCATCGACGGCCTCGAGGTGGCGCGCCGGGTGCGGCGGCGTGCGCCCGGCGTCCGGCTCGTCCTCTACAGCAGCCACGTCCAGTCGCACCTGCTCGACGAGGCCGAGCGCCTCGGCGTGCCGTACCTCCGCAAGGGCGAGCTGCGCGCCCTCCGGCGCGCCGTCGAGGGCGGCTAGGCGGAGGGCTCCGACAGCGGGAGCGAGAAGCGCAGCCGGGCACCGGGCTCGCCGGGCACGGACTCGGCGACGATCTCGCCGCCGTGCGCCTCGACGATGTGCCGAGAGATGTAGAGGCCGAGCCCGGTGCCGCGGCTGATGCCGGCGCGACCGCGGGTGAACTTCTCGAAGATCCGCTCCCGTTCGGCGTCGGCGATGCCGGGACCGCGGTCGCGCACGGACACCGTGGCCGTGCCGTCGGTCGTCGTGATGTCGACGTCGATCGTGGCGTCGGGTGCCGAGCTCTTCACCGCGTTGTCGAGCAGGTTGCCGAGGACCTGTCGGATGCGCAGCGTGTCGGCTCGCACCAGCACCGGGTCGCTCGGCGTGCTGACGTTGACGGTGCGGTCGGGCGATGCGTCGCGCAGCGTCTGGATCGACTCGTCGACGCAGGCACGCAGATCGGAGGTCTCGAACCGGTAGGTCAGCGTGCGGGCTTCGATGCTGGCGCTGTCGAGGACGTCGCTGGTGAGGGTCTGCAGGGATCGTGCGTTGGTGAACGCGCGGCTGACGGCACGGCGACGCTCGACGTCGCTCATCGTCTCCCAGTGGTCAACGGTCGTCTGCAGGAACCCGAGCAGGCCGGCCACAGGCGTGCGCAGCTCGTGCGAGACGATGCTCGTGAACTCCTCGCGGGCGTCGCCGATCTCGCGCAGCCGACGCTGCTCCTCGCGCGCCGCCTGCAGTCGGCGCAGCAGGGCGACGACGGTGAAGACGCCGACGACGGCGACGACGGCGAGGAACAGCAGCAGCGCGGTCTGCAGGGGCCCGGTCAGATCGCCCTGGAACTCGTCGATGTCCTGTTCGAACACGGCCTTCCAGCCGGCGGACGGGACGTCGGCGATCGCCGCCACCTTGCCGTCGGCGCGGTGGAATCCCGGTCGGAACCCCTCGACCACGGCATCCTCGAGCGGCATCGCCAGGAGCGATTCGTCGTTGGACGCCACCACGACGCCGCGCTCGTCCACGAAGCTGAAGCCACCCGTCTCGCCCGTCCGCAGCTGGGCGATCTCGAGGTTGAACGCCGAATCGGGGGCGATCTCGAACTCGACCAGCACGGCACCGCTGACCTGGCCCTGCGCGTCACGGGTGGGGAGGCCGATCGCGCCAGCGGGGCGTGACGTGGTGATCCCCGCGGCGACCGGGAGGATCGCGGGCTGACCGGCCAGGACTCGCTCGAGGCCGTCGCGGTCGAGCCGCTCGCCGATCAGGTCCGCGTCCCGAACCAGGGCGCCGTTGACGACGACGCCGTCGGCGTTCACCAGCACGTTGCCCGTGCGCGCTTCGGGGTCCTGGGGCGCCAACATGGCGGCGTCACCGGGGTCGTTGGGCTTCATCGTGAAGGTTCCGGGGCCGCCGTACACGCCGGTCAGGGCGCCGTACGCCTGCTGTACGCGGGTGTCCATGCGGCTGGCCTCGGCTCGCGCCTGCTCCAGGCGCAGGTCCTCGCGCGTCTCGATGCCGGAGCGCTGGGCGTCGAGCACGAGCACGACGACTGCGGTGGCCAGTGCGGCGAGCAGGAGCACGGCGACGACCGCGATGACGCGGTCTCGCGTTCTGGTCATCTGGCCTCCGCGAGGTCGGTGTGGGACTCGATCGGTCGGGTGGGGAAGTCGACGGTGAAGCGAGCGCCGCCGCCGGGCGCGTCGTCGACGTGGACGGGCGCCCCCGACCGCTCGGCGAAGTCGTGGAGGATGGCGAGCCCGATGCCGGCGCCCCGCGTCCTGACCGACTCCGGCGTCTCGAGCCGGTAGAAGCGGGCGAAGATCCGTCGGCGCTCCTCGGGCGGGATGCCGGGGCCCTGATCGGCGACGACGAGCCGGGCCACGTCGTGCACGGGCTGCAGCGACACCGTGACCGTCGATCCCGCAGGGGAGTACTTCGCCGCGTTGGACACGAGGTTGGCGACGATGCGCTCGACGGCCACCGGATCGGCCCACGCCGGCACGTTGTCGGGCAGGTCGAGCGCCAGCTCGTGCTGGCCCAGCAGCGGCGTCAGCCCGTCCACGGTGGATCGCACCGTGTTGGCGAGGTCGATGGGCCGAGGGTTCACGCGCAGTCGTTCCTGCTCGAGCCGGGCGAAGTCGAGCAGGTCGTCCACGAGGTGGCGCAGGGAGCCCGCACTCCGGCGGATGCGCGCTGCCATCTCTCGGCGGCGGTCGTCGTCGAGGTTGTCCCAGGCGTCGCTCAGCAGCTCGCCGAAGCCCATGATCGCGGTCATCGAGGTGCGCAGCTCGTGGGAGACGGTGCCGAGGAACGCGTTCTTGAGCGCGTCGAGGTCTCGCAGGCGAGCGGCGTTGAGCTGCTCGCGCTCGTAGAGCTGTGCGTTGCTCATGGCGACGGCGAGGAGATCGGCCAGTGCCTGCAGCGACGTCAGCTCCGACGGATCCAGCGTGCGCCCGGGGCGGACGGAGAGGACGCCGACGGCGCGCCAGCCGCGACGGAGCGGGAGGTCGACGGTGGCGCCGCTGCTCGACCGCTCGCCCGAGGCGAACGCCTCGGTGAGGTTGCCCTCGCCGTCGAGCAGCGAGACGGACACCGCGTCGAGATCGAAGTCGGTGGCCAGCGCGACAGCGAACGCGGGGAGCAGCTCACCCAGGTCGAGGCTCTGCTGCAGGCGGGCGCCGGAGTCGGCGATGCGCTCGAGCTGCAGCGACCGGTTGGCGGCCTGCGCCTCGGCCTCGCGGCGACGCATGAGCTCGCGATGGAACATCGCGACGAGTCCGGCCGACAGCGTGACGCCGACCACGAGCACCACCCACGCGCTCGTCGGCCAGCCGACGTCAGGTGCGTCCAGGCGCAGGCGCCAGCTGCGGCCGCGCAGGTCCACCACGCGGTCGAGGGCGTCACCCTCCGGTCCCGCCTCGTCGATGGCCGGTGTCCCGTTCGGTGCGATGAGGCTGACGTCGCCGTCCCACCGCCGGGCGAGCAGGCCACCGACGTCGAGGGCGCCGACGACCGCGCCACGCACCGACGCACGCCGGTCGGCCTCGGCGCCGGTCACGACGTCGACCACGGGCGCGGCGACGGTGATCACGGCGCGGTCGGCGATCTCGTACGGGGCGCCGGCGGCGGCGTCCGCCTCGGTCAGCACGCGCGCCAGTACGAGGTCCATCGTGGACGCGTCCCGCAGGTCGGTGCCCGTGCTCAGGAGCCCGGCGTCGGACGGTACTGCCGTCTGCACGACGAGCCGGTCGTCTTCGACGCGGGCCAGGGCAACTGCCCGCAGGCCGGTGAGGTCGCTGACCCTCGGTGCCGCGGCGCGCCGGAAGGAGGCAGGGCTGTCGGCGGTCAGCGCCAGCCGCTCCATCTCCACGAGATGGCGCTCGATGGTGGCGATCAGGCGGTCCGCCTCGATCGATGCCGCGTGCTCGTAGCGGTCACGTCGCTCGGTCGTCGCCCCCAGCACGACCGCGGCGGTGGCGACCACCACGCCGATGGTCAGCAGGAGGCCGACACCGGCGGCGGGCAGCCACCGGCGCATCTTCATGCCGCCGGTCCGTACCGCCACAGCGCGTCGGGGATCTCGTCGTAGCGGTCCTTCGAGATGCAGGCTCGGATGCCGACGGCGTCGGCCGTGGCGATCAGGTCGTCGTCGAGGTATGCGCTGAAGAGGATGATGCTCTGGTCAGCGTCCTCGGCGAGGATCTGCGTGGCGACCTGGAGGCCGGTCGTGCCCGGCATGCGGTGGTCCATCACGATGACGTCGGGACGCACCGCTCGCCACTGCTCCAGGGCCTCGTCGGCGCCGCCCGCCTCGGCCGCCACCTGGAGGCCGGCGTTGGCGCGCTCGATGATCGCTCGCAGCAGGAAGCGCATGTCCTCGTCGTCGTCGACGATCATCGCTCGATTGGTCCCCGTTGCCACGGGCGGCAGCGTACGTGCTGGCGACATGTCGCTGGACCCCTCCGGAGCGTCGTACGTTTGCACCTGGCGTGCCCCCCATCCGGTTGCTCCTGGTCGATGACAGCGCAGACCTCCGGTTCCTCGTGCGAACCGCGGTCGAGTCGCGAGGTGGCTTCGAGGTCGTGGGTGAGGCGGAGGACGGAGGACGCGGGGTCGAGCTGGCACGCGAGCTGCAGCCGGACGTCGTGCTGCTGGACCTGGACATGCCCTCCATGGGGGGCATCGAGGCGCTGCCGCTGCTGCGGGAGGCGGCGCCGTCGTCCAAGGTCATCGTGCTGTCCAGCTACCGCCGAGAGGACTACGAGGGGCAGGTCCGCGCCATCGGCGCCACCGGCTACCTCGAGAAGGGCATCACCGCCCGCCGGCTGGTGGATGAGCTGCTGGCGGTCACCGGGCTGCTCGAGCTGGTCGAGGGCGTCGTGGCCGAGGTCAAGGAGGGCCTGGGCGCGGAGATCGCGAGCGCCGGCGACGCCCGGCGGTTCGTCGACGAGGTGCTGAGCCGGTGGCGGTGCGAGTCGGTCCTCGACGACGTCAAGCTCCTCGTGAGCGAGCTGGTGACCAACGCCGTCGTGCACGCCGGCTCAGACGTGCAGGTGGCGGTGCGGCTGCTGAGCGACGCCATCCGCATCGAGGTCGTCGACCGGGCACCGGTGACGCCGCTGCGCCCGTCGCAGCCGGCCGAGGACGCCGAGTCGGGCCGGGGCCTGCTCCTGGTGGAGACCATGGCCAGCGCGTGGGGTGTCGAGCCCCTGGAGCACGGCAAGGCGGTCTGGTTCGAGGTCCCCCGCCTCGACACCGACGACCGCATCTCGTGACACGGTCTTCGTTCTCGGTACCCCAACCGACCAGATGTGGTCGGTTCCGGTGCCGAGAAGTCGCTTTGGGCTAGGCGACGAGGGGGGCGCGGACGTCGAGGCTGACCGCGCTGCGGCCGTCGCTGACGACGGCGATGGTGGTGCGGGACCGGCGGCGCAGCTCGAGCCGGACGACCTCGCCCAGGCTGGCCCACTCGAGCAGGCGACTGCGGACGAGCGAGGCGATCAGCGGCGTCTCCGGCGGGCGCAGCCGGAGCGTGACCGGCGTCCCCGGCGGCAGCTGGCCGCCGTCCAGGATCAGGGCGTCGAGCACCACCACGTCCCCGTCCGCTTCGGCGAAGAGGAGCTGGGCAGTGGTTGCCACACCTCTGGAGTACCAGAGAAGCGGCGTCTTGTATGCGCGGGAACGGGCTGTTCGTCCGAACGGTGACAGTCCGTGATCACACCGCCGACAGGGGTGCCGGCAGGGCGGTCTCGCCCACCAGATAGCGGTCGACGGCGGCCGCGGCCGAGCGCCCCTCGGCGATCGCCCAGACGATCAGCGACTGCCCGCGGCCCATGTCGCCGGCCACGAACACGCCGGGCACGTTCGTCATCCAGTCGGCGTCCTTGGCGACCGCGCCTCGGGCGTTGAGCTCGATGCCGAGCTGGTCGAACATCGCGTGCTTCTCGGGCCCGACGAAGCCGAGCGACAGCAGCACGAGCTCGCACGGCAGCTCGAAGTCCGTGCCCTCGACCTTCTCGAACCGGCCGTCGACCATCGTCACCTCGTGGGCCCGCAGCGCCCGGAGGTTTCCGGCGTCGTCGCCCAGGAAGCACTCGGTGTTGACCGAGAACACCCGCTCGCCGCCCTCCTCGTGGGCAGACGCGGTGCGGAACATGAGCGGCCAGAGCGGCCACGGCGTCGACTCGGCGCGAGTGTCCGGCGGCCGAGGTGTGATCTCGAACATGTGCACCGACGCCGCCCCCTGGCGGTGGGCGGTGCCGAGGCAGTCGGCACCCGTGTCGCCACCGCCGATGATGACGACGCGCTTGCCCTCGGCGGTGATCGGGAACTCGTCGATGTCGCCGAACTGCATCCGGTTGCCCCACGGCAGGTACTCCATCGCCTGGTGGATGCCGTGCAGCTCACGACCGGGGATCGGCATGTCGCGCCACTGGGTCGCGCCGCCGGCGAGGACGACGGCGTCGTACTCGTCCCGCAGCTGCTCGCCGGTGATGTCGACGCCGACGTTCACGCTGGTGCGGAAGGTCGTGCCCTCAGCCTCCATCTGGTCGATGCGCCGATCGATGTGGCGCTTCTCCATCTTGAACTCGGGGATGCCGTAGCGCAGGAGCCCGCCGATGCGGTCGGCTCGCTCGAACACGGTCACCTCGTGACCGGCCCGCGTCAGCTGCTGCGCAGCGGCGAGCCCGGACGGGCCGGACCCGACGACGGCGACGCGCTTGCCCGTCTTGACGTGGGGGAGGACCGGTGCGATCCAGCCCTGCTCCCACGCGTGGTCGACGATCGACACCTCGACCTGCTTGATGGTCACGGCGTCGTCGTTGATGCCGAGCACGCATGACGCCTCGCACGGCGCCGGGCACAGACGGCCGGTGAACTCGGGGAAGTTGTTGGTGGCGTGCAGGCGCTCGATGGCGTCCCGCCAGCGGTCGCGGTACACGAGGTCGTTCCACTCGGGGATGAGGTTCCCGAGCGGGCAGCCGTTGTGGCAGAACGGGATGCCGCAGTCCATGCATCGGGCCGCCTGGGTCTGCAGGTGATCGGCCGGGAACGGCTCGTAGACCTCCTGCCAGTCGCGCAGGCGCACGGGCACCGGTCGGCGCGTCGGCGTCTCGCGCCGGTACTTCATGAAGCCGGTCGCGTCACCCATGAGCGGCCGCCATCACTGCCTCGTCCACCGAGATCCCCTGTTCCTCTGCGCGTCGAGCCGCGTCGAGCACGCGCTTGTAGTCCTTGGGCATGACCTTCTGGAAGTGGCGCACGTTGTCGTGCCACCGCTCGAGGATGCGGGCGGCGACGGTGGAGCCGGTCTCGACCTCGTGACGCCGCATGATGTCGCGCAGGAACTCGACGTCCTCGTCGTCGAGCGGGTCGAGGTCGACCATCTCCCGGTTCACCAGAGACGGGAAGCCGTCACCCGGGTCGTACACGTAGGCGATGCCGCCCGACATGCCGGCGCCGAAGTTGCGGCCGGTCGACCCGAGGACGACGACGCGACCGCCGGTCATGTA
The DNA here is from genome assembly GCA_036275955.1 of Acidimicrobiales bacterium. Lineage (GTDB taxonomy): Bacteria > Actinomycetota > Acidimicrobiia > Acidimicrobiales > CADCSY01 > DATLFP01. The sequence continues at coordinate 6,146 of DASUCO010000275.1, read as the reverse complement.
CTCGCAGGCGTGATCGCCGACGCCCTCGACCACCGCGGTGGCACCCGAGTTGCGGACGCAGAAGCGCTCGCCCACGAGGCCGCGGATGAACACCTCGCCGTTGGTCGCCCCGTAGAGGATGACGTTGCCGGCGATGATGTTCTGCTCCGGCACCAGCCGCTCGTGCCGGTCGGTGGGTGGGAACAGGATCAGTCGCCCGCCCGACAGCCCCTTGCCGAAGTAGTCGTTGGCGTCGCCCTCGAGCCGCATCGTGATCCCACGCGGCAGGAATGCACCGAAGCTCTGCCCGGCCGAGCCGGTGAAGTCGATGCGGATCGTGTCCGGCGGCAGGCCGTCGCCGCCGTAGCGCTTCGTGACCTCGTGGCCGAGCATGGTGCCGACCGTGCGGTTCACGTTGCGGATGGGCAGCTCGAGCCGCACAGGGGTGCCGCTCTGCAGCGCGCCCTCGCTGAGCTGGATCAGCGTCTGGTCGAGGGCGCGGTCGAGGCCGTGATCCTGGGCCACCGACTGGAAGAACGTCTGGTCGTACGCGTTCTCGGGCTGGTGCAGGATCGGCGTGAGGTCGAGCCCGGCCGCCTTCCAGTGGTCGATGGCGTCCTGCACGTCGAGCGCCTCGACGTGACCGATCGCCTCGTCCAGCGAGCGGAAGCCGAGCTGCGCCAGCAGCTCACGCACCTCCTCGGCGATGTACTCGAAGAACGTCACGACGAACTCCGGCTTGCCGCTGAACTTCTTGCGCAGCTCCGGGTCCTGGGTGGCGATGCCGACCGGGCAGGTGTTCAGGTGGCAGACGCGCATCATGATGCAGCCGCTGACCACCAGCGGTGCGGTGGCGAAGCCGAACTCCTCGGCGCCCAGCAGCGCGCCGATGACGACGTCACGACCGGTCTTCATCTGGCCGTCGACCTGCACGACGATGCGGTCGCGCAGGCCGTTGAGCAGCAGCGTCTGTTGCGTCTCGGCCAGACCCAGCTCCCACGGCGCGCCGGTGTGCTTCAGCGACGTCAGCGGTGCGGCACCGGTGCCGCCGTCGTGGCCGGAGATGAGCACCACGTCGGCATGCGCCTTCGACACGCCGGCGGCGACGGTGCCGACGCCGACCTCGGCCACGAGCTTCACGTGCACCCGTGCCGACGGGTTGGCGTTCTTCAGGTCGTGGATCAGCTGGGCCAGGTCCTCGTTGGAGTAGATGTCGTGGTGCGGCGGCGGTGAGATGAGGCCAACGCCTGCGGTCGAGTGCCGGGTGCGCGCGATCCACGGGTACACCTTGTGACCCGGCAGCTGACCGCCCTCGCCCGGCTTGGCGCCCTGCGCCATCTTGATCTGGATGTCGTCGGCGTTCGTGAGGTACTCGCTGGTGACGCCGAAGCGCCCCGACGCCACCTGCTTGATGGCGCTTCGGCGCAGGTCGCCGTTCTCGTCCGGCGTGTAGCGGTCGGCGTCCTCGCCACCCTCACCGGTGTTCGACTTGCCGCCGATGCGGTTCATCGCGATGGCGAGGTTCTCGTGCGCCTCCTTGGAGATGGAGCCGTAGGACATGGCGCCGGTCGAGAAGCGGCGGACGATGGCGGAGATCGGTTCGACCTCCTCGATCGGCACCGGCGTGCGATCGGTCTTGAACCGGAACAGGCCGCGCAGCGTCGCCAGCCGCGCCGACTGCTCGTCGACCATCGACGTGTACTCCTTGAAGATCTCGTACCGCTTGGTGCGAGTTGCGTGCTGGAGCTTGAACACGGTGTCGGGGTTGAAGAGGTGGATCTCGCCCTCGCGGCGCCACTGGTACTCGCCGCCGACCTCGAGGTCGCGATGGGCGCGCTCCTCGGGACGGGGCAGCCAGGCCAGCTCGTGGCGCGCCTTGACCTCGGCCGCCAGGACGTCGAGGCCGACGCCGCCGAGTCTCGACACCGTGCCGGTGAAGTACTCGTCGATGACGTCCTGTGACAGGCCGATGCACTCGAACACCTGGGCGCCGGTGTACGACGCGACGGTGGAGATGCCCATCTTGGACATCACCTTCAGCACGCCCTTCTCGCATGCCTTGATGTAGTTGCGGTGCGCCTTGCGGGGCGAGATGCCCGGCAGGATGCCGTGGGCGATCATGTCGTCGATCGACTCGAGCGCCAGGTACGGGTTGATGGCGCCCGCGCCGTAGCCGAGCAGCAGCGCCATGTGGTGCACCTCACGCGCCTCGCCCGTCTCGATGATGAGACCGACGCGCGTGCGCGTCTTCTCGCGGATCAGGTGGTGGTGCACCGCTGAGGTGAGCAGCAGCGCGGGGATGGGCGCCAGCTCCTCGTTCGAGTGGCGGTCGCTGAGGATGATGAGCTTGGCGCCGTTGGCGATGGCGTCGCTGACCTTGGCCCGCACCTCGTCGAGCGCGCGACGCAGACCCTCGCCGCCCTCGGCCACCGGGAACAGGCCGTCGACCGCGAACGGCTTGAAGCCGGGCATGTCGTGGTCGTCGTTGATGTAGAGCAGCTTGGCCAGGTCGTCGTTGTCGATGATCGGGTGGGGCAGCACGATCTGGCGGCACGACGCCGGCGTCGGGTCGAGCAGGTTGCCCTCGGGGCCCACGGTCGACGCGGTCGACGTCACGATCTCCTCGCGGATGGCGTCGAGCGGCGGGTTCGTCACCTGGGCGAACAGCTGCTGGAAGTAGTCGTAGAGCGAGCGGGCGCGCTCGGACAGGACGGCGATCGGCGTGTCCGTGCCCATCGAGCCCAGCGCCTCGCCGCCGGTCCGCGCCATGGGCGCCACCAGGAGCCGCAGCTCCTCGGTCGTGTAGCCGAACGCCCGCTGGTGCTTGATGACGGTCGAGTGCTGCGGCGTGAGCGCGAAGCGCGGCGGCAGGTCGTCGAGGTGCACGAGACCGGCGTGCAGCCACTCGTCGTAGGGCTGCGCGGCGGCGAGCTCCGACTTGATCTCGTCGTCCTCGATGATGCGGCCCTTGGTGGTGTCGACGAGGAACATGCGTCCCGGCTGCAGACGGCCCTTGCGGACGACCTTCGACTGCGGGATGTCGAGCACGCCGACCTCGGAGCCCATGACGACCAGGTCGTCGTCGGTCACCCAGAAGCGCGACGGCCGCAGCCCGTTGCGGTCGAGGACGGCACCGATCACCGTGCCGTCGGTGAACGCGATCGACGCCGGGCCGTCCCACGGCTCCATCAGCGACGAGTGGTAGCGGTAGAACGCGCGCTTGTCCGCGGGCATCGTCTCGTGGTTCTCCCACGGCTCCGGGATCATCATCAGCACGGCGTGGGGGAGCGAGCGACCGCCGAGGTGCAGCAGCTCGAGCACCTCGTCGAACGACGCGGTGTCCGAGGCGTCCGGCGTGCAGATGGGGAACGCACGCTCGATGCCAGGCAGGAGGTCGCTCTGCAGCAGCGCCTCGCGCGCACGCATCCAGTTGCGGTTGCCCTGCACCGTGTTGATCTCGCCGTTGTGCGCGATGTAGCGGTACGGGTGGGCCAGCGGCCACGACGGGAACGTGTTGGTGGAGAAGCGCGAGTGGGCGAGGGCGAGCGCGCTGGTGACGCGCTCGTCGGCCAGGTCGCCGAAGAACGTGGGGAGCTGCAGCGTCGTGAGCATCCCCTTGTAGACCATCGTGCGGCACGACAGCGACGGGAAGTACGTGTCGGCGACCTCGTGTTCGATGCGCTTGCGCAGCACGAACGCCCGCCGCTCCAGCGCCATGCCCGACTCGCCGCTGGAGCTGGCCACGAACAGCTGCCGGAACGACGGCTGCGCCGCCTTCGCCGTCGCTCCGACGTCGCTGTCGTCGGTCGGCACGTCGCGCCACCCGAGGACGGACAGGCCCTCGTCGACGACGACCTTCTCGATGGCGGCCGCCGCCTCGTCGGCTGCGCTGCCGACGGGGAGGAAGGCGATGCCCGTGGCATAGGCGCCGGCGGCCGGGAGCTCGAAGTCGACGACGTCGCGCAGGAACGCGTCCGGCACCTGGATCAGGAGCCCGGCGCCGTCACCGGTGGTCGGCTCGGCGCCAGCGGCGCCGCGGTGGTCGAGGTTGCACAGGGCCCGGAGGCCCTTCTCGACGATGTCGTGGCTCTTGCGGCCCTGCATGTCGACCACGAACGCGACGCCGCAGGCGTCGTGCTCGTAGGCAGGGTCGTAGAGGCCTTGCCGCGAAGGCATGGTCATGTGCGGTCCTCACAGGTCGGACGAACGGATGGTGCTGGTTCGCCGGCCCGGGACAACGCTGGCCCGGAAAGGCTCCCGGCAGTGTAGGGGACGGCCGGCCCGACCTCGATGTCGGTTCTCGTCGCGGGAGCCTCGTCAGATCGCCGCGAAAGGTTCGGGACGGGCGTGCCGATCCACGCGCCATGGCGGTCATGGTGGTTCGGTCCAGGTTCGCGCGCGGCGTGGCGCTCGCCGTGCTGGCGCTCACCTCGTTCGCGCCGTCCGCGCACGCGGCGACGCCTCCCAACCCGCCGGGCTGGGCGGTCTGGGAGCTGGCGCCCGGCGTGCACCACCTGCTGACGGAGCGACCGGGACTCGTCGCCCACGCGGCGCGGGTGCAGCCCGGGGCCCGGGTGGCGCTGCGGCCCGTGGTGGCGTTCGACCGCGTCGGTGGCGGCCACGCGGCGTACGACGGTCGCCAGCCGGTGACGGACCTCTGTGCGCGCGTCGGCGGGATCGCGTGCGTCAACGGCGACTTCTTCAACTGTCGCTCCTGCGGACAGGTCGCCGGTGGGCTCGTCGATCGGGGCCGCACCCTGCGCTCGTTCCGCGGTGACCACGAGCAGGTCGCGATCACCGGGGGCGTCCCGACGCTCGAGGCGATCCAGTGGGTCGGTTCGCTGCGGGGCACGATCGGACGGGACTCGTTCGGCATGCAGCTGGCTGCGCTCAACCGCGGCCCCGTCCCTGGTGCCGCCGTCGTCTACACGCCGGACTGGGGGCCCGAGACCCCGCAGGTGGCCGGACAGGTCGAGATGGTGTTCGCCGCTGGCGGGCCGCACACCACCGGCGTCCGCGCACTGGTGCCGGTCGCCCGTCGGCCGGTCCACGGTGCGATCCCGCGCGACGGCGTCGTCGTCGCCGCCAACGGTCGTGCCGCCGAGCAGCTGAACTGGCTCTGGAGCGCGTGGCACAAGGCGAGGGCGTCCCGCACGCTCGTGCTCGACACGGCGCTCTCGGAGCCGGCCGACGTCGTCGTCGGCGGTCACCCGGTCGTGCTGCGAGGAGGGGTGCGCCAACCGCTCGACCCGCGCGACGGCATGGCCATGGGTCGCCACCCGCGGACGCTCCTCGGGTGGACGGCCGCCGGCGAGCTGCTCCTGGTGACGATCGACGGCCGCCAGCCCGGCTACAGCGACGGCGCGACCCTGCACGAGGCGGTCGACCTGCTAGCCGGCCTCGGGGCGACCGACGCCATCAACCTGGACGGGGGCGGCTCATCCACCTTCGCCATGCGATGCGCCACCGGTGCGTGCGTCGCCAACCGTCCGAGCGACGGCCGGCAGCGACCGGTCCCGATGGCCTTGGCCCTCGTGCCCGCGGCCTCCGGTCTGAAGGCGGCAAGCGCGCGTCCCGCGTCCGCAGTGGTCGCACCGGCTCCGGTGGCGCCACCGCCCGTTGCGCCGACCGCGCCCACGACAACCCTTGCGCCGCCCGTCGTCGTCCCGCCGATCGAGCGCGCGCCAGCAGACCCCGTCGTGATCCCGCGCGTCGAACGCGCCGCCAGGCGGCGACACGACGTGGCGCTCGCCCCGCTGCCGATGGCCGCGCGTCCCGTGCCTGAACCGGCACGCTCGCCCGGCACCTCGACGACGACCGTCGCTGCCGCAGCGGCTGCGCTCGCGCTGGCGACGGCGGTGCTGCTGCTGCGACTGCGGCTCGAGGGCGACACGTAGCTGCCGACGCGGCGGCTGGCCACCAAAAAAGTCAAGAAAAACCGGTGCATTTCGGTTGCATCCGGGCACGGGAGGGCATACGCTTCGAACGTATGTTCGTAGCGGAGACGAACGACGCGATCGAAGAGGTCGTGGGCCAGATGCACGGGATCGCGAGCGCCTCGATGCGCATCCTGCTGGCTGGCGTCGTCGAGCTCGACCAGCGAGAGGCGTGGCGAGCCGATGGCGCGCACAGCATGGCGATGTGGCTGGAGATGCGCCACGGCATCA
>DASUCO010000274.1:0-13447 GCA_036275955.1 Acidimicrobiales bacterium | reverse complement strand
CCGCCCGTGGCCAGGACGTCGTCGACGATGAGGACCCGCTCGCCCGGCCGCACGGCGTCCTTGTGGATCTCGAGGATGTCGGTGCCGTACTCGAGCGCGTACTCCTCGGCCTCGACCGTCCACGGCAGCTTCCCGGCCTTGCGCACCGGGGTGAACCCGGCCCCGAAGCGGTAGGCGACGGGCGCGGCGACGATGAACCCGCGGGCCTCGATGCCGAGGACCCGGTCGATCTGCTGGCCGTCCCAGTGCCCGGCGATGGCGTCGATGCACGAGCTGAACGCGCTGTGATCGGCCAGCAGCGGGGTGATGTCCTTGAACGTCACGCCGGCCCGCGGGAAGTCCGGGATGTCCCGGACGAGCTCCTTCAGCTGCGCGGGGGCGACTGCCATCCCCTCCGAGGCTACTTGCGGCCCGCGGGCTACCGGCGGCGCTGCTTCTTGCGACCGCGGGCCTGGATGGCGCGTGCCGTCGGCTGCTCCCGCGACGCCTGGCGGATGCTCGAGATCTCCTCCTCGGCATCGTCCGCATCGCGTGCCACCGGTGCCGCGGCCACCGGTGCCGGTGCCGGAACGCGCCCGCCGAGTCGCTCGACGCGCTGGCGAACGGTGCGCCAGCGCTCCTCGCGCTCCTTGAGCAGCGCCAGCGCCGGGGAGGCGATGAAGATCGACGAGTACGCGCCGCTGGCCAGACCGATGAACAGCGCCAGGGCGAACTCCTGCAGGGTGGTGGCACCCAGGACCAACGACCCGAGGACCAGCAGGGAGAGGATCGGCAGCAGCGCGGTGATCGACGTGTTCAGGGTGCGCATCAGCACCTGGTTCATCGAGTCGTTCACCATCGTGCTGTACGTGCGGTCGCCGGTGACGGCGAGCGCCTTGGCGTTCTCGTCGATGCGGTCGAACACGACGATGCCGTCGTAGATCGAGTAGCCGAGGATCGTCAGGATGGCGATGACGGTCGCCGGGGTCACCTCGAAGGAGAACAGCGAGTACACGCCGACGGTCACGAGGATGTCGTGCAGCAGCGCCAGCAGCGTGGCGAGCGCCATCTTCCACTCGAAGCGGAACGCGATGTACAGCGAGACCAGCACGAGGAAGACGATCAGCGCTCGCTGGGCCTTGCTCGTGATCTGATCACCCCACGACTTGCTGACGGTCTGCTGCGTGACCTCATCGGCGTCGACGCCCGCCTCCTCGGCGATGGCGGCCGCGATCTCGACGGGGTCCTGACCCTCCTGCAGCTCGGCCTTGATGCGCAGGCGCTCACCGCTGCCGGTGCCGACGGTCTGGACGGTCGCGTCGGCGAGGCCGGCGTCCTCGACCGCGCCGCGCATGCCGTCGACCGAGGCGTCGCCCGCCGGCACCTGCCAGGAGACGCCGCCCTCGAACTCGATGCCGAGGTTCAGCCCCTGGCTGACGAGGGAGGCGACGCCGATGGCGATCACGACGCCGGACAGCGCGAACCACAGCCGCCAGCGCGGGATGAAGCTGATGCGGGTCTCGCCGTTGTAGAGCTTGTGCCAGACCGACGTGGAGTCGCTCACACCGCACCTCCGCGGACGCCGATGAACGAGCCGGACGTGAACTTCCGGCGCCGGGCGAGGATGCCGACCAGCGGCCGGGTGAAGAACCACGCGACGGTGACGTCGAGGATGGTCGAGAGCCCGAGGAAGAACGCGAACCCGCGCACGGGACCCACGGTCAGGAGGTACAGCGTGGCGGCACCGATGAACGCCGACGTGTCGGCGATCAGGATCGTGCGGAACGCGTGGCGGAAGCCGCGGTCGACGGATGTGCGGATCGTCGCGCCGCCCCGGATCTCGTCCTTCAGCCGCTCGAAGAAGACGATGTAGGAGTCCCCGGTGACGCCGATCGAAACGATGATGCCGGTGACGCCGGCCAGCGACAGCGCCAGGCCCTGCGTGGCGCCGAGCCAGCTGACGATGGACCACATGAGCGAGCCCCACACGGCGAGGCCGGCGATGACGACGGCGCCCAGGAGCCGGTAGTAGACGAGCATGTAGAGCAGCACCAGCGCGGTGCCGACGGCACCCGCGAGCAGGCCGGCGTTCAGCGAGTCCTTGCCGAGCGACGCCGACACCGTCTGCGCGTCCTGGCGCTCGAGCTGGATGGGCAGCGCGCCGTAGCGGAGCACCAGCGACAGGTCCTTGGCCTCGCCCTCGCCGAAGCCGCCCGAGATCGAGATCTGGTCGCGCTCGAAGGTGGCCTCCCGGATGGCCGGCGCGGACACCACCTGGCCGTCGAGCGTGATGGCGAGGAGGCCCGTCGGGCAGGTGCCGGCCCGGTTGAAGCACTCGCCGGCGAGCGTGTTGAAGCCGCCGATGCCGTCAGCGGTCATCTCCAGGTGGACGGTCCACTCGCCCTGGAACGCGGCCGACGCCGTGGAGATGGCGTTGCCGAGCACGGTCGTCGGCCCCAGGACGTAGCGGGACGAGCCGTCCTTGTCGGGCAGCACGACCTCGACCGCGGGGTCGGTGTCCTCCTCCGGTGCCGTCGTCTCGATCTCATCGGGCGGCACGGTCGTCGTGGTCGTCGAGGTCGTGGTGGTCGTCGTCTCGGCCGCCGTCGTGGCCGTTTCGCCGGCCACGGTCGTCGTCGTCGTCGACGTCGTCGTGGTGGTCGTGGTCGGCTCCGGCTCCTCGCCCTCGGGCGGGAGCACGTTGAGCACCGGGCGGAACCGCAGCTCGGCGGTCTGGCCGACGATGTCCAGGGCGCGCTGCTGGTCCTTCACGCCCGGCAGCTCGACGAGCACGGTGTCGCCCTGACGGACGATGTCGGGCTCGGCCACGCCCAGCGCGTCCACGCGCGAACGGATGATCTCGATGGCCTGGTCGATCGACTCGGACTCCGTGCCGTCCGGCGGCTGCAGCACCACGGATGCTCCGCCCTGCAGGTCGAGACCGAGCTCGGGCGAGCTGTCGGTGACGATGCTGAGCACGACGCCGGTGATGGCGACGAGGACGATGAAGATGAGCGCGGTGGACCGGCGGCGACGCACCGGCTAGTCCTCGATCGGGCTGTCGGGTGCCTCGGGGCTGATGCGCTTGGTCACAGCTGCGCGAACGATGCGGATCTCGACCGGCGTGCCACGCCCGACGTCGAGCAGCGCCTCGTCGTCGACGAGGGCGGTGATGCGCCCGACGATGCCGCCGGCGGTCAGCACGACGTCACCGACCTCGAGCGCGGCGACCAGCGCCCGCTGCTCGCGCAGGCGCTGCTGCTGGGGTCGGATGGTGAACCACCACATGGCGGCCAGCAACAGGGGGAGGATGATCATGCCCATAAGACGGTTTGCCACCGTAGTGGGTCAGTCCCACACCTCACGGATCCCCGCCCGCAGGGCCTCGAAGGTCCCGTCGCCGATCGAGGCCCGGATCGACAGCACCAGCGAGCGCAGCCAGGTCAGGTTGTGCACCGTGAGCAGCCGGGCTGCGGTGGGCTCGCCGACGGCGAGCAGGTGGCGCAGGTAGCCCTTGGACCACCGTGCGCACGTCGTGCAGCCGCACGCCGGGTCGGGGGGCTCGTCCGCCGTCGCCCACCGTGCGTTGCGCAGGTTCACGCGCCCACCGGTCGTCAGCAGGGTGCCGTGGCGGGCCAGCCGCGTCGGCAGCACGCAGTCGAACATGTCGACGCCGAGCCCGATCGCCTCCACGATCGCCACCGGGTCGCCGACGCCCATGAGGTACCGCGGCCGGTCAGCCGGCAGCTCGTCGATGGCGGCGGCCAGCGCCGGCAGCATCTCCTCGCGCGACTCCCCCACCGACAGGCCGCCGATGCCGTAGCCGTCGAAGTCGAGGGCCACCGTGCGCTGCGCGCTCTCGCGGCGCAGGTCGACGTCGACGCCGCCCTGCACGATGCCGAACAGCTGCTGACCGTCGCGCCGCGGCGTGGCCCGCGCACGTGCGGCCCACGCCGCGGTGCGCTCGACGGCCAGCCGGACGACCTCGGGCGGCGACGGCAGCGGCGGGCACACGTCGAGGACCATCTGGATGTCGGCGCCCAGCAAGGACTGCACCTCGACGGCACGCTCCGGCGTCAGCCGGTGCGACGACCCGTCGTACGTCGACCGGAACGTCACGCCGTCGTCGTCCACCTTGGGCGACAGCGAGAACACCTGGAAGCCGCCCGAGTCGGTGAGGACGGTCCGATCCCACGCCATGAACCCGTGCAGGCCGCCCAGGGCGTCGACCACGTCGGCGCCCGGCCGCAGCATGAGGTGGTACGTGTTGGCCAGCACCACCTCGAAGCCGATCGCCGCCAGGTCGTCGCTCGTCAGGTGCTTCACCGCGCCGCGCGTGCCGACCGGCATGAAGCACGGCGTGTCGAAGGAGCCGTGCGCGGTGGCAACGGTGGTCGTGCGCGGCGTCATCGCGCTCGCTGCAGCAGCATGGCGTCGCCGAAGGACAGGAAGCGGTAGCCCTCGTCGAGCGCGGTCGCATAGAGGTCGCGCCACCGCGGTCCGATGAACGACTCCACCAGCAGCAGGAGCGTCGAGCGCGGCAGGTGGAAGTTCGTGAGCAGCACGTCGACCACCCTCCACTCGTAGTCGCCGTGGATCAGCAGCCTCGTGCGACCCGATCGCTCGCCGAACGTCGCCGCCGACTCCAGCGCGCGCACCGTCGTCGTCCCGATCGCCACCACGCGCTCGGCGCGCGCGACGGCATCCATCGTCGCGTCGGGCACCGAGTACCGCTCGGCGTGCACCTCGTGGTCCTCGAGCCGCTCGGCGGTGACGGGCCGGAACGTGTCGAGCCCCACGTGCAGGTCGACGGTGGCGACCTGGACGCCGCGCGCTCGACACGCGTCGAGCACCGCGTCGGTCAGATGCAGGCCCGCCGTCGGCGCCGCGACGGAGCCCGCCTCCCGCGCGTACACCGTCTGGTAGCGACCCGGATCGGCGAGCGGCGCGGTGATGTACGGCGGCAGGGGCACCTCGCCGTGCTTGGCCAGCGCGGTCTCCAGGTCGTCGCACTCGAGCACGACGCGCCGAGCGCCGCCGTCGACCCGCTCGCCGATGTGCACGACCAGGTCGCCGGCGTCGAGCACCGTGCCCGGCGGCAGCCGTCGACCGGGGCGCACCAGGGCCCGCCACGACCCGTCGCCCTCGTCCTCCAGCAGCAGGACCTCGACCGCGCCGCCCGTCGCCTTGCGCAGTCGCAGTCGGGCCGTCAGCACGCGTGACTCGTTGACGACCAGCAGGTCGCCCGGTCGGAGCTCGTCCGGCAGGTCGCGCACGGTCCGGTGGTCGGGCGGCGACTGCGGTCCGCGGTCGACCAGCAACCGTGCGGCGTCCCGGGGCTCGATCGGCGCCTGGGCGATGGCGTCATCGGGCAGCTCGTAGGTCGGCGCGGCGGACACGGGCGGAATCTTCGCAACGAAAACCGCAAGATCACGACCGCCGGGCCGTTGGACACCCGATGCGACGACTGCCCCTCCTCCTCATCCTCGCCGGCGCCGCCCTGCTCGGGATCGCTCCCGTCGGTGGCGCCAGCGCCCTGCTCGCCGCCGCCCCATCGGGCGACTTCAGCCTCGGCGGCGTGCCGTGCGACCTGATCTCGGTCGACGTCGCCACGCCGGTCGGCGCGGCACAGACGTGCCCGGGCGTGCGGCCGGGCGCCATCGTCGTCAGCGAGACCGGTCAGTGCACCTTGAACTTCCTGTTCCAGGGCAGCGACGGCCGCCGCTACATCGGCACCGCCGGTCACTGCATCCTCGAGGCCAACCCCATCGGCGGCCAGGCCCCGGAGACGACGTGGGTGCCGGGCACCGGACCCGAGGCCAGCGACGCCGACGGCAACCGCATCGGCGAGTTCGCCTACGCCATCCTCGAGGACCCGAAGGACTTCGCCCTGATCCGCCTCGACCCCGGCGTGGCGTCCGACCCGCAGATGTGCCACTTCGGCGGGCCCACGGGGATCAACGACGACACCCCCGGTCTCTTCGAGCCGGTCGTCCTGCAGCAGTACGGCAACGGCATCGGCATCGGCACCGTGCTGCCGGCCCGCTCGATGGTCGCGCTGGGCATGCCCGACCGCGACCACGTCTACGCCCAGGGCCTCGTGCTGCCCGGTGACTCCGGCAGCGGCGTCATCAGCGACGACGGCCGCGCCGTCGGCGTGGCGGTCACCACCGGCATCCACTCCTCCAGCATCGGCACGTCGGGCATCGACGCCGGCGAGGTGGGCATCACCCGCCTCCAGCCGCAGCTCGACCAGGCCCAGTCGGTGCTCGGCATCCGCCTGGACCTGCTCACCGCCCCAACCCTCTGACCCCGGGAGTTGGCGCGGGATCGGGGGCGCCCCCGTCGCTTCGGCGGCGGGGGCGCTTCCGCACGCAGGAGGGGCGGGCGGCCGTGACGAAACGAGCAGCAGCGGCGCCGCCTGCCAGGGGCGGGGCCTCGATGTGTTGCACAGGAGGCGGTGTGGCGCTCCGAGTCGAGGACATCGACCTTGCCGCCGACCGGGAGCTGGTCGAGCGCTGGCAGGCGGGCGAGCACGACGCCTTCGACGATCTCTACCGTCGGTACTTCACGCGCCTCCGGTCGTACTGCCAGCGACGCGTCGGCGATCGCGACACCGCCGAGGAGATCGCACAGGAGGCGTTCGCGCGCGCTCTGCAGGCACTGCCTCGCTTCGCCGGCGAGCGTCGCTTCTATCCGTGGGTGACGGTGATCGCCAACCGCCTGTGCGTCGATCACCACCGCCGCCTCGGTCGGGTCCGACCTGTGGAGGAGGTCGATCCCGGCAGCGTCGACGGCGACCACGGCACCCGCCTGGCCCTCCTGGCCGACATCGACAACCTCGACCGCGCGCTGCAGCGGCTGGGCCCGCGCCATCTCGAGGTCCTCGAGCTGCGCGAGCGCCGCGGCATGAGCTACCAGCAGATCGCCGAGCACCTCGACGTCCCGCAGAGCACCGTCGAGGCGCTCCTGTTCCGGGCCCGCAAGGCGCTGCGTCGTGAGTTCTTCGCCGTGGCCGGCGAGGGCAAGCTCGCCTCGCTGCCGCTCGTCGGCGCGCTGGTCCGTCGCATCGCGGGCGCTCGCGAACGGATCGGCGAGCTGCTCCCGACCATCTCCCAGCTGAGCGGCCCCGTCGCCGCCGGCGCGGTCGCCGCGGTGCTCGCCGTCGGCCCCGGTGCGGGCTCGGGCGCCGTCGCCGCCGCGGCGGTGCCGACCACGCCGAACGTGCGCAGCACGTCGGCGCCGATGCTGGTCGACGCGCCTGCCCCCAGTCTCGTGGCGGCGGCGCCGACCGCTCCCGCGTGGCGGCCGGCACCGTCCGCGCCGGCACCCGCCGCGCCACCGATCGAACGTCTCGACGGCAACGAGAGCGCGGCCGCGGCGCGGGACATGCCGGTCGCCGTCGACTCCGGTCCCGTCGTGGTCGGCGTCGACCCCGCCGTCATCGCCGATGCCGTGCTCGGCGACATCACCGCCGAGGAGGACCAGTGATCCGTCGTCTCGTGCTCGCCACCGCCCTGGCCGCCGCGCTCAGCGGCGCGGGCGCGGCCACCGCCTCGGCGCTGCCCGTCGAGACCGTGCAGGCCCGCTGGGCGTGCGTCGCCGTGCTCCCGGCCGACACCGGCTTCTGCGTGTCGAACCCGCTCGACTCGCTGCCGTAGCGAAGGCGGTCGCTACCCGTCGAACAAGCCGGGCGCGGCCTCGGCCGTGGGCGGCGCGGTGAGCCCCACGTGCGCCCACGCCGCCGGCGTCGCCACCCGCCCACGCGGGGTGCGCATCAGGAAGCCCTGCTGGATGAGGAACGGCTCGTAGACGTCCTCGACCGTCTCGGTCGGCTCGCTCACGCTGATGGCGAGCGTCGACAGCCCCACCGGTCCGCCGCCGAAGCGCTCGCACAGCGCGGTGAGGATGGCGCGGTCGACCTTGTCGAGGCCGCGGTCGTCGACGCCGAACATGGCCAGCCCGTCGATGGCCGCCTGCTCGCTGACCACGCCATCGCGCTTGACCTCGGCGAAGTCGCGCACGCGGTTCAGCAGTCGGTTGGCGATGCGAGGTGTTCCGCGGGCGCGACGGCCGATCTCGCGCGCGCCAGCCGGTTCGAGGCGCACGCCGAGGATCGTGGCCGCGCGCGTCACGATGACCTCGAGGTCGGCCGGCGGGTAGTGATCGAGCCGCTCGACCAGACCGAACCGGTCGCGCAGCGGGCCGGTGATCAGTCCGGTGCGCGTCGTCGCGCCGACGAGCGTGAAGCGCGGCAGGTCCAGCCGGATCGAGCGCGCCGCCGGGCCCTGCCCGATCACGATGTCGAGCTGGAAGTCCTCCATCGCCGGGTACAGGACCTCCTCGACGGGACGGGCCAGGCGGTGGATCTCGTCGATGAAGAGGACGTCGCCCTCGTCGAGGTTGGTGAGGATGGCGGCGAGGTCGCCGGGTCGGTTGAGCGCGGGCCCCGACGTGATGCGCAGCCCCACGCCGAGCTCGGCGGCGACGATCCCGGCCAGCGTCGTCTTGCCCAGCCCGGGCGGGCCGGCGAAGAGCAGGTGGTCGGCCGACAGGCCTCGCTGGCGAGCCGCCTCCAGGACGATCGACAGGTGCTCCTTGACCTCGGCCTGACCAACGAACTCCTCGAGCGTGCGCGGCCGCAGCCCGGCCTCGAGCGGCACGTCCTCCGGCGCGGCGCGCCCGGCCAGCAGCTCCTCGCGCATCAGCCGGACGACCCGGCGCGGGCAGGTGCCATGCGGCCCAGCGCATGCTTGAGCAGGAGCTGGACGTCGCCATCCGTCGGCAGGTCGCGCGTCGCCTCACGGACCTCGTCGGGGCCGTAGCCGAGGGCGGTGAGCGCGTCACGCACCTCGGCTCGCGGCGTGTGCGCGGTGGCCGGCACCGGGTCGAGCAGTGGCAGGTCGAGTCGCGACTTCAGCTCGAGCAGCAGGCGCACGGCCGTCTTCTTGCCGATGCCCGGCACCAGGCACAGCGCGTCGGCGTCGTCGGACGCGACCACCTCGCGCAGGGCCTCGGGCCGGTGCACGGCGAGGATCGCCATGGCCATCGACGGTCCCACGCCGTGGGCGCCGAGCAGCGCCTCGAAGCACGCCCGCTCGTCGCGCGTGCCGAAGCCGAACAGCGTGAGCTCGGTCTCGCGCACGTGGAGGTGCGTGTGCACGAGGACGGGCACGCTGGTGTCGACCAGCGCCGCCATCGTCGCCGGCGTGACCTGCACCCGGTAGCACACGCCCTGCACGTCGAGCAGGACCTCGCCGTCGGGCGACCGCTCCACGACGGTGCCGCGCAGCGCGCCGATCATCGGCCCGCGTCCACGATCCGCGCCGCCAGCGGCGCTCGGGCGTGGTGGCACAGCGCCAGCGCGAGCGCGTCGGCGGCGTCGGGCGGGCGCGGCGTCTCGGCCAGTCCGAGGATCGCCTGCACCATGCGCTGCACCTGGTCCTTGCCGGCGCTGCCGCTGCCGGTGACCGCGCTCTTCACCTCGTTGGGCGTGTACTGGACCACGGCGCAACCGGCCGCGGCGGCCTCGGCCAGCACGACGCCGCTGGCCTGGCCCACCGACATGGCGGTGCGCACGTTGGACTGGAAGAACAGCCGCTCGACGGCCACCGCATCGGGCGACAGCTCGGCCAGCAGCGACCGCACGCCGGCCTGCAGCTCGGCCAGGCGGGCGGCGACATCGTCCTCGGGCGCCGTCCGCAGCACCCCGGCGGCGACGGCGCGCAGCTCGCCGCCCTCGCGGACGACGGCGCCGTAGCCGCAGCGGGTCAGGCCCGGGTCGATCCCGAGGACGAACACGCGTACGACGGTACCCCCGGGGTGGGACGGTCAGGTGGACCCCCGGTTCTGGCCTGCATCCGCCGCGTGCAGCCGCGGTGGATGCAGGCCAAAAGCAGGTCTAGGCGGCCTTCTTGCCCCGGTTCGCCACCTGCTCGAGGACGTCGAGCACCGTCTTGCGGCCGGTGACGAGGAGCTTGTCGAGCACGGCCACCGGCATGGCGATGAGCGTCTGCAGCGGGGGCTGGTCGGGCGTCAGCGGGTGGGGTCGGGTGGGAGCGGTCTTCTTCGCCTTCTCCATGGCGTCGCCCAGCTCCTCGAGCTCGGTGGCGCTGAAGTGGACGCGCAGCATCTCGAAGACGTCCTGCTCCTCCTCCTCGACGTGGTGGCGCACGCTCTCGATCAGCACGGAGACCTTGGCGTCGAAGCGCTCGTTCGTCGGCACCAGCTTCTCGATCTCGGCCAGCGTCGCCTTGGCGACGTGGTGCTCCTCGAGCGCCTCGAGGATGGGAAAGTCGTCCTCGAGCTTCTCGCGCAGGGCCGGGTACACCAGCTGCTCCTCGACGGACGCGTGGACCGAGAGCTGCTCGATGATGTGGTCGACCACGCGCCGCTTCTCCGTGGGATCACCGTCGCGTCCGAGTGCCTCGAACTGCTTGAACAGCGCGTCGACGTTGCCGTGGTCGGTCTTCAGGAGGGTGATCGCGTTCATGTGGCCCGGTTACCCGAGGGGCCCAGGGGGCACACCGTCGCCCATGGACAAGAGCCTGCTCAGGAAGATCCTCGCGTCACTGTTCGCAGTCAGCCTCGCCTTCGGCGTGTCTGCATGCTCGGACGACGACGACGACGATGACGACACCGAGCTCGACATCGATGCCGACACCGACGATGGCGGCGACGAGGGCGACACCGACGTGGACGTCGACGCTGATGCCGACGCCGAGGACGACGGCTCGTAGGTAGCTGTTGATCGAGGGCGGTGCGGGGCGTCCTACGTGGCGGCCCGCACCGCCTTCACCAGCTCGCCGGTCGACTTGTACGTGAGCCCGGCGATGGCGCGGTGCGCGTAGCGGATGATGCCGCCACCGTCGACGACGAACACCGATCGTCGGTAGAAGCCGATGGGTCCGAGCACGCCGTACGCGCTCCCCACCTCCTTGTCGACGTCCGCCAGCAGCGGGAACCGGAACCCGTGCTTGCCGGCGAAGTCCTCGTGCGACGCCACGTCCTGCGGGCTGATGGCGAGCACCTGCGCGTCGACCCCCTCGAACTCCTCGAAGTCGGCCGTGTACGACTTGAGCTGGGTCGTGCACACCGCGGTGTTGTCGCCCGGATAGAAGACGAGTACGACCGGCTTCCCGCGGTACGACGACAGCGTGTAGTCCCGCCCAGCCGTGCCGGGCAGCGTGAAGTCGGGAGCGGGTTCACCGGGACCAACGGCCATGTCCGACGTGCTATCAGACGCCGACCTTCTGCTCTAGTCGACGTGCTCGACGAAGACGAGCGTTCGAGGGGAGGGCGCGGACGGCCCGACCGGACCAGAGAGTCCGCGCCGAAAGGGGCCAGACGTGCTCGCCTTTCGCGTCACCGGAGTCCGCCTCGCGATCGCCGTGGTGGCAGCCGCGCTCGTGCTCGGCACCATCCCGGCATCGGCGGGTGCTCCCTACTCGATCACGCTCACCGCCTCGGCGACGACCCTCGCACGGGGCAGCAACGTGACGCTCGTCGCCACCGCCAACCAGGAGATCACCTCGCCATACGGCATCGTCATCGTCGACGGCACCGGCGCCAACGTGGTGTCGTGCTTCGGCGCGTGGACCGCGTGCGACACGGTCGTCGGTTGGAACGAGGACAAGACCGTGACCTACACGGCCAAGATCGTCAACAACACGAACACGTCGGTGCTGGCGACGTCGTCCTCGGTCACCGTCGTCTGGGGTGCGGGATCCTCGTCCGGCGGAGACGACGCGGTTGCGCCCACCGACCGGATCGCCGGCACCAACCGCTACGAGACGGCCACCGAGATCGCGCAGTTCTGGGACTCGACGACGGCTTCGGTCGTGTACGTGGCGACCGGCGCGAACTTCCCCGACGCACTCGGAGGCGGGCCGGCGGCCGCCAACGAAGGGGCGCCGATCCTGCTCGTCGAGCAGAACGCAATCCCGGCCACGACGGCAGCCGAGCTGTCCCGCCTGCGCCCGACGCGGATCGTGCTGCTCGGGGGCACGGCCGCCATCTCCGACGTCGTCCACATGCAGCTCGGAAGCTATGCAACGACGGTCGACCGAGTGGCCGGGCTGAACCGCTACGCGACCGCAGCCGCGGTGGTCGCCTACGCGTTCTCGGGCACCGAGCCCACCGTCTACGTCGCGTCAGGGCGTGCGTTCCCGGACCCGATCATCGCCGGTGCGGCGGCGGCGATCGACGGCGCGCCGCTCCTGCTGGTCGACGGCCTCGCACCGCTCGAGAACGAGGTGGGGACGCAGCTCGTGCGTCTCGGTGCGACGGAGATCGTCGTCGTTGGTCCCGACAGCGCGCTCTCCGGCGTGCTGACGAGCCTGGCCGGCTACGCGCCGCTCACCCGGGTCAACGCTGCCGACATCTACGCACGGTCCGCGGCACTGTGGGACGGCGTCGCCGCCCCGGTGGCCGAGGTCGTGCTGGCGACGTCGAACTCGTTTGCCGATGCGCTGGCCGGCACGCCCTACGCGGCGATGGATCCGGTCTCGTACCTCATGCTGTCGCAGACCGCATGCGTGCCCTCGGTCGTGCGAGCGCAGATGGAGCGCTTGTCGCCGTCGAGCGTGCGCCTGCTCGGCGGGACCGCCGCCCTCTCGACCGCCATCGAGACGCAGACGACCTGCTGATCACCAGCTCCCGTCGACGCAGTCGGCGATGGAGTCCACGTTCGATGGGTCCTCGTCGGCCCCGTAGGTCACGGCGCCGTCCGACGTCGCCGCGATGCAGAACGCGGTGCCGGACTCGCTGACCTTGACGAGCACGATGCTCGCACCTTCCGGCTCGACCACGACGCGGTCGAAGCGCACGTCGGGCTCGACCGCCGCGAGGTCGTCGGCGTCGAGGGGGATCCCCTCGGCGTCGACGAACCGGCCACCCGCGTCCGTGGCGATCGTCTTGGCCGCGGTGAGCCCGTTGCGCAGCTCGCTCTGCACACCGAGATCGAAGGCATCGTCCTCGGGCGTCGTCTCCATGGTGGTCTCGCCGACGTCGTCATCGTCGTCGCCGCCGCACGCGCCCAGGACCACCAGCGCGGCCAGCAGCGCCGCGCCGGCGAGTCTGATCACACCGACTCCAGCTGCTGGAGCAGCGAATCGTCGATGTCGAAGTTCGCGCTGACGTTCTGCACGTCGTCGTGGTCGTCGAGGGCGTCGATCAGGCGCAGCACCGACTTGGCCGCGTCCGCCGTCTCCAGCGCGACAGACGTGGTCGGCTGCATGTCGGCATCGGCGGAGTCGAACGGGATCTTCGCCTCCTCCAGCGCGCCGCGCACGGCGGTGAGTGACGACGGCTCACACAGCACCCGCCAGGTGTCGCCGTCGTCGACCACGTCGTCGGCGCCCGCCTCGAGCACGACCTCCATCAGGTCGTCCTCGCTCACCGACTTCGGCAGCACGACGACGCCCTTGCGCTCGAACTGCCACGCCACCGCACCCGGCTCGGCCAGCGA
>DASUCO010000273.1:0-15363 GCA_036275955.1 Acidimicrobiales bacterium | reverse complement strand
CAGGTCGGGTCCCGCCGCCACGCCGATGCGATGTCGGGCCCGGCTGCGTCGAGCGCAACCGCGAGCTCGACACCGGCGAAGGTGAGCATGGCTCGGTAGGAGCGACCGCCCGTCTGCTCACGGAACCGGGCCGCGCCCGGGATGTCCGATGTCGGCATCGGGAGGCCGACGAGGCCGACGACGTCCAGCTCGGTCACCCGCGGTGGCTCGGGCTCGAGCATCATCGATGGCGGTACGAGAACGCCACGGGGCGGGCGAGCACCGCTGTCCTCGACCGCGGCAAGGCACGTGCGCACCGCCGGCGGTGGTACCGCCAGCGCGATGGCGACAGCGCCCCGCGACAGGACACTGCGCACCTCCCGGTCACACGAGGAGTCCGCGCCGAGCTCCACCGCCACAACGCGCCGGGTGGCGGCGACGCCGTCGCCGAACGCCGCGTCGGGACCCGAGCTGCGGATGACCCCGACCAGCTCCGCATCACCCACCGCGGCGTCGGCCAACAGCGCGCCGGCACGCTCGGGATCCGGATCCGCGGCCACGACCACCCCGTCGGCGGTCTCGAGGAGGGCGGCCGACGCGGACCAACCACCGACCACCGCGTCGATGCCCGCGGGAGGAGGGTCGCCGGCGGTGATGGGCACGACCTCGACGCCGAGGCGGCCGGCGGCCGCTGCCGTGGCCGCGCGCCAGACCTCCGCCGCGAGCGGTGACGAACGAGCGTCCCCGCCGGGCAGGGGCACGCCCAACCGCAGCTGCTGCACGGCGCCGGCACCGGTGGCCGCGGACGTACCGGTGGCTGACGGTGTGGCACCGCCCACGCCGAGGCCCGCCGACGGCGGAACCGTGCTCGGCGGGTCGACCGGCTCGGCCGGCGTCGGCGCGATGGTCGGACTCGCCCCATCGGCGGCGACGCGCTGGGGCGACCGACCACGTTCCATCGGTGTAGCCACGAGGACCAGCGCCGCGACCGCGCCGAGCGTCGCGACCGCCGCCAGCGCCCGCGTCACTGGCCGCGGCCGGGCGTCGCGGCGCGGCGGCAAGCCGGCGCCGCGCAGCGCGTCGTCGACATCGACGAAGCGGCGCACCATCGCCCAGCAGCGCTCGCAGCCGTCGACGTGCTCCGAGAGCCGGGGGTCGACGAGCTCCCCGTCGTACCAGGCGGAGAGCGACTCCCCGTCGGGATGTCGCCGCCGCCAGATCATCGGCCGAGCTCGCGCGACAGGCGCCGTCGAGCCGCGTGGATGCGGGACATGACGGTTCCGATCGGCACGCCCTGGAGCGCGGCGATGTCGGCGTAGGAGCGGTCGTCGACCGCCCGGAGCCACAGCGCCTCGCGCAGGGGCGGAGGCAGGCCGGCCAGGAGCCGCAGCGCTTCCTCGGCGAGCGCGCTGGCCTCCGGATCGTCCGTGGCGGCGAGGTCGTCACCTGTGTCGAGCGACCGAGGCAGGCGTCGGGCCCGCCGATGCTCGTCCAGGCACCGATTGCGAACGATGCGGAACAGCCACGCATCCCGACGCTCCATCTGGGCTGGCGGCCATGCCGCCCACGCTCGGGTCCAGACGTCCTGCATGACGTCGGCCAGCGCCGAGTGACGCTCCGCGCCGAGGATGACGGCGGCATACCGGGTCGCGGGCGCAACGAGCTCGGCGTGGGCGGCCTCGAACGCGGCGCCATCCGCCGAGGCAGCGCTCGCCCCGCGTGCGAGTTCGGTCATCACCACCGTCCTGAGAGACGCCGTCGTCGCCCGCTTATTCGGGCTGCAGGGGCCGTTCCCCTTGCAGTGTTCGGAAAGGTCCTGGCGTCCCGCGCGGCGAAGAGATCCGGACGTGCGACGGACGCCGCGACAACTCGTCGCGCTCATCGGGGTGATCGCCGTCCTCGGTTTGATCCCCAGCTCGTCCAACCAGCGGGTCGACCGGCGCGACGGGTTTGCCAACGCGGTGCACGCCGCGCCCCGTCAGCGCGAGGCTCCCCGGCTCTCTCGGTCGAAGGCGGCGTTCACGCTGACGGCGGCCGACATGAGCGACCGCGTCATCACGCCGCCGCCGGTCGTGTTCGACGGCCCGGCGGCGCCGACCACCCCCCCGCCGGACGCGCTCGCCGACCACGCCACGACCGCCGTCGTACCGGCCGGTGGCGTGTGGGCGGTGATCATCGGGATCAACGACTACCCCGGGACCCGCTCGGATCTCCGGTCCGCGGTCGCCGACGCCGGGGACGTCGACGCCGCGCTCGCCCGCTACGGCGTCCCGGCCGAGCGCCGGCTCGTGCTCACCGACGGGCAAGCGGACGCCGCCACGATCGAGAAGGCGCTCGATTGGCTGGTCGCCCATGCTGCGGTCGACGCCACGGCAGTCCTCTTCTATGCGGGACACGTGCGCAAGCTCGACGACGACACAGAGGCGATCGTCGGCGCTGACGGCGACGTCGTCCGCGATGAGGATGTCGCAGGCCGCCTCGGCGGCCTGCGGGCACACCGCGCGTGGATCGGGGTCGCCGCCTGCTACGGCGGCGGCTTCACCGAAGCGCTCGCGCCCGGACGCGTCCTCACGGCGGCCGCCGACGCCGACAGCCTCGCCTATGAGAACGCGACCTACGGCCGGTCGTATCTGGTCGAGTACATGGTCCGGCGGGCGATGATCGAGGGTGCGGCCGACGGCAGCATCGAGCAGGCGTTCGCCTGGGCGGTCGACAACCTCGAGCGCGACCACCCCGATCGTGTCCCGTTCCAGATCGACCACGCCGATGGTGACCTCGTGCTCGGCGTGCCCTCGGCGCCTGCGTCTCCTCCCGCGGGCGACCCACCGGCCGAGCCCCCGCCGACCGCACCCGCGGACGAGCAACCCTCACCGGACGAGCAGCCCCCTGCGGACAGCGACTCCTGCGTGGTCCGTCTGGGCTCGCTCGTCACGTGCCCCGACGACTGATCACCGACCCGCGGCCGGTTCGAGCACCGTGCCAGGGCCCGACCTGCCGGCCGTCTCGAGCACGAGCGGACCGAGCCAGCGTCGGGCGAGCTCGGCGGCCGCCTCATCGCTGAGGTGCATGCCATCCGGCCGCGCATCGGGGATCCCCCAGAGCTCGTCGGTGTACTGCCCGTTCGGGCAGAGCTGTCCGTCGAGGTCGCCCCGCTGGCCGCCCTCGAGGAAGGGGTACACGCCACGGTCGAGGGCGCGGACCCGGCCGTCGGGATCGCTGACGCGTCGCCAGCCGCGCTGGCGACCGTAGTCGCCGCAGGGCACGTTGAGCGTCGCGAACGCCACATCGGTCGCCGCCGTCGAGCGCAACGTATCGGCCATGGCGCCGTACTCCTCGAGCAGCCACTCGTGGTAGTCGCGGTCACCGGGCCGCAGCCACCGGCCCGCGGCAGGTGGTCGGCGGTCGAGCATCTCGGAGAATCCAGCCTCGGCCACGATCACCTCGGGGGCGAAGGCGGCGAGGTTCTGCGAGCGCTCCGACGACGGGTCGTCCCACCAGGAGCACCCGGCCGCCACCCGGAAGGGCTCTCCCCCGTCCTCCCACCGGCGATCGCCCCCGCGGCTCAGTGGGCAGAACGACACGCTCAGGTCGTACACGACGACGTCGGTACGCTCCTCGGCCCACGCCTTCAGGCCGGTCGCGAGGTTGTGAGCCAGCGAGTCACCAACGACTGCGACGCGAAGCTGGCCACCGCCGGCGGCCGGCGGATCGCCGCCCGAGTCCGAGGCCTCGTCGCCCCCGGTGAGGATCGCTGCCTCCTCGGGCGTGAGCGGCGCCGGCCCGGGTGTCGGCGCCGGCGTCGGCGCGGCGGCCTGATCGCCCGGTGGCAGCCGCGGCGTCGGCGCAGCGGGCAGCGAGGGGACTGACGGCGCAACGATCGAGGGCGGCGGCGGCACGGGATCGTCGACGCCAAGGCCGAGGTCGACGGCCTCGACCGATCCGCCGTGCCCGGCCGGCGGGACGGCGACCAACGCCACGACGGCGAGCGCGGCGACCGATGCGCCGGCCCAGCCCACCGTGAAGATCTGGCGCGAGGACCGGTGCCGACTGCGAATGGGCAGCTCCAGCAACACGTGCGACGCCACCGCCAGCGCCAGCGTCCCGCCGATCTCCACCGCCGCCACCACGATGCGATCGCTTCCCCGGAGGCGGTCGTTCACCCACAGGAAGATCGGCCAGTGGAACAGGTAGGCCCCGTAGGAGATCAGCCCGAGCCGTGTGAGCAGGCGGACGCGAAGGATCCGAGCGATCACGGTGTCCTGCGTCGCGGCGATGAGCACGAACGCCGAGAGCGCCGCGGCCGCGAGGAACCCGCCGCGGTAGAGCCGCCCGTCCGCGATCGACAGGTGCGCGAACAGCGCGGCGAGGCCGGCGAGCGCGAGGCACCCGGCCGCGCCGGCCACACGGCGAGCGGCGCGACCGAAGGCCGCGAACCGCCCGCCCCGCGTGAGCCACACCGCGACCAGCGCGCCGACCAGCGGCTCGGCGAGGCGGGCGTCCGTGCCGTAGTAGGCCCGGCCGCCGGTCTCACCGGCGACGTGCAGCGCGGCGGCCGCCCACGTCGACGCCGCGATCCCGGCGACGAGGACGGCGGCGAAGGACCGTCGGCGCCCGGCGCCGCGCCGGAGCAGCACCAGCGCCGCCACCGGCAGCCCCAGATACACCTGCTCCTCCACGGCGAGCGACCAGAAGTGCTGGAGCGGGGACGGATCGCCGAACAAGGAGTCGTACGTCGACCCGTCGGCGACGAACCGCCAGTTGGCCGACCAGGTCAGCGCCGAGGTCGCGTCGCCGATCAGCGACGAGGCCGCGCCGGGAAGGCCGGTGGCCACGAGGAGCGCGACGAGCCCGACGGCCGCGATCGACGCCGGGACCAGCCGCCGCGCTCGGCGCATCCAGAACGCAGGGAGGTCGACTGCACCGGTGAGCTCGAGCTCGGTGAGCAGGAGCGAGGTGATGAGGAACCCGCTGAGGGTGAAGAACACCGTGACAGACAGCATCCCCCCGGGCAGCCACGAGGGCTCGGCGTGGTAGACGAGCACGGCGACGAGGGCGAGCCCCCGCAGGCCGTCGAGCGCCGGCACGTGCGGCAGCCCGGGACGCGTCGGCCTGCGAGCGTCGATCACGGCGCCGTGCTCGTCAGGCGGTGCTGCGTCACGGCGTTCTCGCCGGACCCGGTGGTCTGCACCACCACCGTCGCCGTTCGGGCGCCGGTCTTGATGGCGTCGAGCTCCTGCTCGAAGCGAGCCAGGGTCGTCGCGGTCCCGTTGAGGACGTACGTGTTCGCCGAGGCGTTCTCGCTGACGTAGACGACCTGCTTCAAGATCGTCTCGCCGTCCTGGCCGAGCACGCCGTAGCTGTTGGCGGTGCCGCCGTCGGTCGGCAGCACGGTGTCGGCGGTGGTGATCGAGTCCTTGTCGATCGCCCCTTGCAGGGTCATGTTGGTCAGCTCGACCCGTTGCGGGGTGCCACTCGGAGCGTCGGCGGCCCGGAAGCTGACGGCGTCGCCCGCGGTGTACGCCGCCTCGAGCTCGGCCTCACCGGCGACCCGGCCGTCGACCACGAAGGTGCCGCTGGCGTCATAGGTGACCCCGACCGGTCCGCCGTCGGTGACCACGGTGAACGAGCCGCCACCCGTCTGGGTCGGCAGCGGCCCGCTGGCCGGGTCGAGGTCGTCGACGGCGCCGCCCACGACCGGGCGGGGCGAGCGGTTGATCAGCGCGAAGTGCTCGATGCCGCCGGCGCGGGTGTAGGTCACGACGTCACCGTCGGTGAGCGCGGCGGCGAAGTCGTCGTACGTGGAGTCGGTGAGCCCGTCCACGCTGAAGGTGTCCGTCGCGGTCGGGCCGCCGTCGGCCTGGTAGCGGTCGTCGTTGGCGTCGTCAGCCGGGTCGTCGCCGAGCGCGCCGACCTTCAGCTGGGTGACGGGCAGGACCGGGAGCGCGCCGGGGGCGATGTCGGTCACGGCGCCTGTCACCGAGCCGTTCGTGAGGGCGAACCGCGCCGTCGCGCCCGAGCCGGTGATCGTGAGCGTGTCACCCTCGTTGACGGCGGCCTCGAACGCTGCCTGGTTCCCAGCCTCGCCGTCGACGCTCCAGGTCACGCCGGAGAAGGGCACGTCGGACCGGATGGCGTCGCCGTTGACGCGATTGACGAAGTCGAGCTCACCGTTGGCGAGGTCGACGTTGCCGATCGTTCCCGAGGTGATGCTCGACGCCGCGACGTTGGTCAGCTCGTGGCGGGCGGCGGCGCCGCCTGTTGCGGGGACGTGCCGGACCCGGTCGGCGGGCGTGACCTCCGACTCGAACCCGCCGACGGTGGCGGCTGTCCCGTCGACGACGAAGACGTCGCTGTCGGCGTAGGTGACCGACGAGCTGACCTCGGCGCCGTCAGCCACGAAGCGGTAGGTGTTGGCGGCGAGGTCGGCGAAGGTGACCTGGCCGGTCTGGGGGCCGGATGCACCGCCGGACGCCGCCACCTCGGCTGCGGCGGCGGTGGCGTCGGCGATCGCCGCGGTGCCGCCGAAGACGCGACCGTCGAGCAGCGTCCCCGCGTGGTCTTCGAGCCAGGCGCGGGTCTCGCTCGACAGCGAGGCCGAAGCGGTGAGCAGCACGGGGTTGCCCCGCTGGCCGGCGGACGGACCGGCGGCGAGGGCGTCGGCGAACCGCTCCCCTGTCGCGAGATCGATCCGGTCGTCGGTGATGTCTTCGAAGGTGTCGAGCGCGAAGTCGGCAACTCGGGCGGCGGTGTCGTACCGGTTGGCACCGCCGACGCGCTGCGCCGTGAGGCCGCGGGACTCGACCGCGTCGACGACGGCTTCGGAGACGGCCGCGGTGCCACCCACGACGACGACGTGCTCGATCCCCAACGAGTCGAGGGCGTCGACGGTCTCCACCGGGAGAACCGCCGGGCTCGTGAGGAGCGCCGGGAGGTGGGCGGCGTGGGCGACCGGGCCGGCGGCAAGTGCGTCCGCGAAGGCGTCGCCGCTCGCCAGGATCGCGGTGCGCTTGCCCCCGATCTCGCCGATGCCGGCCGCCTCCTGAGATGCGATCCGCGCCGCGGTCGCGAACCGGTTCGGGCCCGCGACCCGGACGACCTCGCGCCCATCGCCGGCCGCGTCGTCGGCGACGCCATCGCTGATGGCACTCGTCCCGCCCAGCAGGTAGACCTTCGTCGCCCCGAGTGCGGCGATGGCGTCGGACGTCACCGTCGGCAGCGCGTCGGATCGGGTGAGCAGCAGGGGCGCATCGACGACACCCGTGAGATACGCCCCGGCGAGGGCGTCCGGAAACGAGTCACCTCGGGCGACGACGACGGATTCCGAGGTGGCGAAGGCGTCCAGCGCAGCGGCCGCCGCCGTGGCGTAGCGGTCGACGCCGGCGACCCGGGTCAGCGCGAAGTCCTCGGTCGCGCGGGACGGGATGACCCCGAGCACGGCGAGCACGAGTACGCCGCCGAGCGCGGCGACCATCGTTCGGGGGGACGAAGGCATGGGATCGTTCTCCGGGGCAGTGGCGCGTCCGGTCGGCGACCGGAGCTGTTCGGAGAAACCGACGCCCGGGTCGCCTCCCTATTCGCCCCTCAGCCGCTCTTGGGGTACGTCGGGTACTGGTC
The DNA here is from genome assembly GCA_036275955.1 of Acidimicrobiales bacterium. Lineage (GTDB taxonomy): Bacteria > Actinomycetota > Acidimicrobiia > Acidimicrobiales > CADCSY01 > DATLFP01. The sequence goes on along the minus strand of DASUCO010000273.1, from coordinate 7,770 downwards.
ATTGGGTGGCAGCGACTCGTAGTGGGTGATCGACCGGGACGGGTCGAACACGGCTGGCTCGTCGTTGGTCCACTGACCGGGCGCGTAGCGGCGTCCACCGTCGACGAACTGGAACATGCCGGCACCGGCGTTGCCGACCTCGTCGTTCCCGTTCGCCGACGGGTCCCACCACACCTCGGTCACGGGGTCGAAGCCGGTCCAGTCGTCGAAGGGCCAGCCGCCGGCTCGGCCGAACGACCGCTGGACCTGGGTGAACAGCCCGGCGCCGCCGACCGGCATCGAGAACAGCCCATCCCGGAACGTGCGCGGGTTCAGGTTGGGACCGGCGAGGTGGATGGCGTGGAACAGCACCCACGGCTCTTGGTAGATGATCTCGTAGGTCGACTTCGCCGTCGGTGGCCGGCCGAACTGCCAGACGTGCTGGTAGTACGGCTCGGCTTGCTCCTGCGGTGGTCGGATCCAGAGCTGGCTGACACCGAACGCGTGCGCCCACTGGTCCTGGTCGTAGGTGCGTCCGAAGAAGTTGGTGTCCACCAGCGTGCCGCCGGGGATGACCCACTCGGGCTGATAGTCCTGGGCGGTCGCCTCCTGGGTGAGGAAGATCGGCGCCACGGGGTCCCCGGAGAACAGCACCGACGTCACGCCCTTGTCCTTCAGCCGCGAGATGATCAGTCGCGCCTGCTCCTGGGCGCGGTTGATGTCGCCCTCGTAGCTGATCCGGTCGGTCAGCGAGGCCCCGTACTTCGTGAGCTCTCGCTCGAAGGCGTCGACGCCCGGCTTGTAGATCCCCTCCGGCGTGTCGAGGTAGACGAGACCGAGCTTGCGCGTCTGCTGCTGCAGCGCAGGACTTCCGGCATGGCGCGCCGGCCGGCCGAAGAGTCGCTTCCCGACGTACTCGGCCAGGTGGATGAACGCCTGCGTCGAGCTCATCTGGGTCCCGTACACGTACGGCGCGCGATCCGCGAAGTACTCGATCGGGCGCTGCAGCTGCGTGATGACGACGATGCCGCGGCTCGCCAGCTCGTCGACGAAGGCCGCCGGTCCGCCGATGACGGCGAACGGCTTCATCTCCGTCGCCACCTTGATGGCATCGGCGCGGGCCGCGGCGTCGTCATCGCTCGGTCCCGACGCGTCGATCACCTCGAGTGTGACCCGTCGCCCGTAGGTCTCGAAGTTCACCTGGAACATCTCGATCCAGTCCCGGTACGTCGCCAGCACGTCCTCGGGCGTGTCGGCCGCGCCGGCCGAGCGGATGAGGGCGTCGACGGCCGGATCGGACTGGCCGCGGTAGAGCACGACTTTGATGCCGTCGGCGGTGACGCCCTGGTACGTCGCGCCGCCGTTGTCGGTCACCGATGGCACGCATGGCGGCGCGTACACCGAGGGGAACCGGACCCGACCGGTGGCGGGGTCGCAGTTCTTCGGCGCGCCGGCGGCCGGGCCCGCCGCGTCGGTGCTTGCCGCTCCGGCCACGCGCGCGCCCACGCCGGACGGCGCCTGACCGCCCGCGGTGACCTCGTTGCCGGCCGCCGGTGCGATGGTTCCCACCGGGGACACCGAGGCCTCCGGGTCGAAGGCGGCGATCTCGGTGGCAGGGTTCGACTCGATGGGCGACGTGAGCGCCACGAGGGCGGCGACGGCGAGCACGGTCAGCGCCGGGGCGCGGTAGCGCCGCCCGAGCCGACGCGCCGCGGCGAGGACGCTGATCACCTGCCCTGCTCCTCGTCGAAGACGGCGCAGACGCTCGATGCCGGTCCGATCAGCTGGGCCAGGTCGCTGCCGCGCACCGGCAGGTGGGCGGCAGCGGGCAGGATCGCGAGCAGGAGGGCGACGACCGCGAGGTTCGCGCACCCCTCCTTGATCGGGCCGGCGAGCGGGCTGAGCGCCTCGACGACCTCCTGGGGCACCGGCGGGACGGGCACGTTCGGCAGACCGGGCAGCGGGATCGGCGCGATGCCCGAGTCGGGCACGAGCGCCGCGAGATCCAGCGCCAGGTTGAGCACGGCACCGGTGGGATCGGCATCGCTGCAGCCGGCGGCGATGGCGGCCAGGTCGTGCACGCTGCGGCTCGGCAGCGGCTGGCCGAGTGCGTCCTGCGCCGGCCCCTGCACCTCGTCGTACACGCTGGTCGCGGCGTCTGTGGCACAGGCGGGCGGCGGAGGCTCCTCGGGCGGCCGCGGCAGCGTGGCCGGGGGCCCGGCCGGACCACCCACGGTCGTGGTCGTCGACGGTGGCGGTGTCTGGTCGAAGCTGTCGACGATGCCGGTGACGACGCTGGTGAGCGTCTCGCGCGAGACCGTGGTCGGCGGATCTGCCTGGGGCAACGGCCCCGACGCTGCCGCCATGTCGTCGAGGAGCGAGCGACCGGGGCTGCCCGGGAAGGCGACCAGGGCGAGAAGCAGGACCGCCAGGAAGGCGGCGAACTGGCGGTTGAGCACCAGGGCGCGCCACGCCCGGTGCACGAGGGAGACCTCGGGGCTCATCGTGCTGCGTTCCTCCTGGACGGGCGCCCTCGTCTGCGGGCGGTCGATCCGGATCGAGCGATGGCGGCGGGATCGCCGCCGAGGTAGGACGCGACGACGGCGGGATGGCGCATGACGTCGCGCGGCGGTCCGTCGGCGATCAGCCGCCCGAGGTCGAGCGCCAGCAGACGGTCGGAGAGCGAGGTGATCAGCGGCATGTCGTGCTCGATGACGACGAGGGCGGCGCCCGTGCGATCGCGCACCGATCGCAGCAGCGGTCCCAGGTGCTCCGCCTCGCGCTGGGCGATGCCCGACGACGGCTCGTCGAACAGGACGACGGTCGGCTCGTGGCCCAGGATGCAGGCGAGGTCGACCATCCGCCGCGTGCCCGTGGACAGCTCGCTGATGAACTTGTCGCGGTACGCATCGAGGCGCAGGAGGTCGAGGAGCTCCTCGACCCGGGCCGCGGTCGCCAGCTCTGACGCGACTGCCTCGCTCAACCCCAGCGCGATGGCGATCGGGTCGCGCAGCTGGACGTGCGCGTCGAGGCTGACGGCGATCGCCTCGCGGACGGTCAGTCCCGGGAACAGGCGCGCGTCCTGGAAGGAGCGCCCGAGGCCAGCCCGGGCCCGCCGATCCGGGCCGAGCGCGGTGACGTCGGTGCCGTGCACGAGCACCTGGCCGGCCTCCAGCGGGAGGAACCCGGAGATGATGTCGAACACCGTGGTCTTCCCCGCGCCGTTGGGACCGATGATGCCGAGGATCTCGCCCGGCGCGACCGAGAACGACAGGTCGTCGACAGCGCGGACGCCGCCGAAGCTGCGCACGGCGCCGACCACCTCGACCGCTGGCTGCTGGTCCGTGACGGCCACCGTCGCCTCGCGCCCCGTCGCGGCCGGCCGTGCAGCTGACTCCGAGCGCGTCGACACCCCTTCGAGGAAGACCGAGCGCAGGACGTCGGGTCGCTCGAGGAGCTCCGCCGTCGGCCCCTCGAACCGGACCTCGCCCTTCTCGAGGAAGTAGGCCCGACTGGCCACGGTGAGGGCGATGTTGACCGACTGCTCGACCAGCACGATGGACGTGCCGCCGTCGCGGATCGCCCGCACGACGTCGAGCAGCCGTTCGACGATGGTCGGCGCCAGCCCGAGCGACAGCTCGTCGATCATGAGCAGCTTCGGCCGGCCGATGAGCGCCATCGCCAGCGTGAGCATCTGCTGCTGGCCGCCGGAGAGGTTCCCCGCCATCGTGTCCATGCGGTCGCGGAGCTCGGGAAAGGTCTCGATGGCTGACTCGATGGCGGCGGTTCCCGCCGCCTTGTCCCTGCGCAAGGGCCAGCCGGCGATCCGAAGGTTCTCGCGGACGGTGAGCGACGGGAAGACGCCGGCACCGCCGGGCGCCTGCACGATCCCCGTACCCACGACCTTGTGCGCCGGTTGGCCGGTGACATCCTCACCGTCGATCCGGACCGTGCCGCCAGATGGCTTGATGACGCCGGAGATCGCTCGGAGGATCGTCGACTTGCCGGCGCCGTTGGTGCCGAGGAGCGCGACCACCTCCCCAGCGGCGATGTCGAGATCGACGCCGAAGAGCACCTGCACGCCGTCGTAGCGCACCTCCAGGCCGCGCACCTCGACCACGCCGCTGCCACTCACGATCCACCCCCGGTGAGCGCCGCCACCTGGCTCGGCGTGACCGGGGCCTCCAGCGCGCTCGGCAGCGGTTCGCCTTCGACGCGCACGTCGGCGACGAGGCTCGGCACGACCAAGCCTCGGCGGGCCGCCACCCGGCGTAGGTACGCGTCGCGGGCGTGGTACAGCAGCGAGCCGAGGCCGCCGGGCACCAGCATGAGCACGACCAGCAGGCCGACGCCCGTGCTCATGAACGACATCAGGCCCCGGATCTCGGCCGGCCAGACGTTGCCGAACCAGTCGGTGCTCTGCACGTACAGCGCGCCGAGCAGCGCGCCGGGCAAGGAGCCGAGCCCACCGATGACCACCATCGTGAACGCCCGGAGGCTCTCCTCGGCGGCGAAGGCGGACGTGCCCAGGCTCTGCTGGTGGTGCACGAACAGCGCACCGGCGAGGGCAGCGAAGAACCCGCTGGCCGCGAACGCGGTGAGCTTGGCTGTCGTCACGTTGATGCCGTAGGACTGCGCGGCGCGCTCGGACTCGCGCGTCGCGACGAGCACGCGCCCGGTTCGCCCGGCACGCAGCGCTCGCGCCATCAGGACGACGGCGACGAAGACTGCCAGGCAGAGGAAGTAGTAGCGGGTCTCGGACTCGATCACGATCCGCCCGAGGAGCGGAGTCCGAGGTACCCGCGACGTCGGCAGCCACGACTGGATGTCGCGGTTGAGGAACCACGCGGACACGGCAAGCGCGAACGCCAGCGTGGCCACCGCCAGCAGCAGGCCACGAACGCGGAGCGCCGGAAGACCGATGAGCACGGCGGCGACCGCGCCGCAGACGCCGGCCACGAGGAGCGCAATCGAGAGATCCCAACCCCAGCGCGCCGTCGCGGCACCAGCGACGGCGGCACCGACGCCCATGAAACCGATCTGGCCGAGGCTGACCTGACCGGCCCAGCCCGTCAGCACCACGAGCGAGACCGCCACGATGCCGAAGATGAGCACGCCGGCGGCCCGGTTGACGTCGCCCTCGCTGAAGATCGCGGGCACGGCGACGGCGGCCACCGCCAGCGCGGCGACCACGCCCCGGCTCGCCCACCGCACCTCGGGCAGGCCGGCCAGGACCGACGGGACCGGGCGCACCTCCGCCGCGCTGCGCCAGCTGCTGGCCTCGGTGAACCGGGTGAACCGGTCGCGCCGTTGCAGCAGCAGCGCGCCGAGGAGCACGACGAAGACGATGGGCGACACGAGCAGGGCATCACCCCTGTTGAAGTAGATCGCCGACTCGAGCACACCGAGCGCGAGGGCGGCGACGAGGATCGTGGGCAGCCGTTCCATGCGGCCGATGACGGCGGCGGCCAGCGCTCGCAGGAGGATCGCCGGTCCCAGCACGCTTCCGATCGGCAGGCCGACGATCCCGGCTCGCAAGAGCATGGCGACCGTCGCCAGCACGGTCGCCAGAACCCAGACGACGACGCGGACGCGGGCGACCGGGACGCCGAGCATCGAGGCCCGGTCGGCGCTCTCGGCGCTGGCCCGGATGGCGATGCCGATATCGGTGTAGCGCAGCAGCGCGGCGAGCCCGATGATCGCCAGCGGCACGACGAGGATCGCGAGCACGTCGTTGCCCGAGAACCGGATCGGATCGACGGTGAAGGACAGGTCGAGCGGCGACGGGTACGACTGCGGTGGCACGGTGAGATCGAAGAGCTGCGGAAGCACCAAGCCGATCCCCGCGAGGATCTGCGCGAGCCCGATGGTCGCCACGGTGAGGATGAGACGCGGCGCTTTCGCGAAGCGGCGGATGACGAGCAGCTCGACCAGGGAGCCCAGCCCGACCGCGACGCCGAGTCCGGTCAACGCCGCCAACGGGAACGGCCAGCCCGGTCCGACGATGAGCAGCACGGCGAGCACTGCCGGCACCGCCCCGAGGTCACCCTGGGCGAAGCTCACCACCCGGTTGGCGCGGTAGATGAGTGCGATCCCGAAGGCGATCAGCGCAGTGAGGCCACCGATGATGACCCCCTGCAGCACCACCCCGGGCTTGACCGGCCAGAAGGCCTGGATCGCGACGTAGTACGCGGCCACGCCGAGGACCCAGCGCACCGGCCGATGCCGCCAGAAGCGCAGCGCGATGTCGGCGCGTCGTGCGCTCGCGATGCTCCCCATGGCTCCCCCCGGCTCGCTTCGTCGGTGTGAGATGGGTTTGCTGTCCCACACCGCGATGTGCTCTTGCGCCAACCGACGTACGAACGACCGGTGTATTCGCACACCGTGAGGAATCAGTCGGCGGTGAGCTGGCGCCGGCGCCGCGGGGCGCGCGGCTTCGCCGCGGCACCGGAGCGGCTGATCGCCGCCTCGTTCTCGCCGAGATACGACTCGATCACCCGGGGGTGGTCGAGCACCTCCTCGGGTGTGCCCTCGGCGATGACCTGGCCGAGCTCGAGGCAGTACATGCGGTCGCAGATGGAGCTGAGCAGCGGCATGTCGTGCTCGATCACCAGGATCGAGCAGCCCGTCGCCTCCTGCACCCGGAGCAGCATCGGGCCCAGCGCCTCGGTCTCGCGCTGGGCGACGCCGCCCGACGGCTCGTCGAGCAGCAGCACGGCCGGCTCCTGGGCCAGGATGCAGGCCAGCTCGACGATGCGGCGGGAGCCGGTGGAGAGCTCGCCGACGAGCTTGTCGCGGAAGGCTTGGAGGCCCATGAGCTCGATGAGCTCCTCGACCCGCAGCCACGCGGCCAGCTCGGACTCGTACGACGCCGGCGCTGCGAGGGCTGCCGCGACGATGTCGCGGTTGCCGAGGTGGCGTTCGAGGGCGGTGGCGATCGTCTCCGCCACGGTCAGCGACGGGTACAGCATCGCCTCCTGGAACGATCGACCCAGGCGGGACCGGGCGCGCTCGTGTGGCTCCCAGTCGGTGATGTCGTGTCCGGCGAGCTCGATGCGGCCGGCGTCGATGCGGTGATAGCCCGAGATGCAGTCGAACAGCGTCGTCTTACCGGCACCGTTCTGGCCGATGAGCCCGAGGATCTCCCCGCGCCGGAGCCCGATCGACACGCCGTCCACGGCGACGATGCCCCCGAACCGCTTCAGCACATGGTGGCACTCGAGGATCGACCCGGCGTCCGCGCCCGGCGCCTGGCGCGCCAGCTGCTCCTTCGTGCTCTCCACGGCCGCGCGCGTCTCGACGCCGACATCATCTGGCGACGCTGACGCGCCGGCGATGAACACCGAACGCAGGATGTCGGGACGCTCGAGCAGCTCAGCGGTCGGCCCGGTGAAGCGGAACTCGCCCTTCTCCATGAAGACCGCCCGCTGCGCGAGGTTGAGCGCGACGTTGATGGACTGCTCGACGACGATGATGGTCACACCGGTGGCGTGGATGTCGTGGACCACGCCGATGAGGTCGCCGACGATCGTCGGTGCCAGGCCGAGCGAGAGCTCGTCGATCATGAGCAGCTTCGGCTCGTTGACGAGCGCCATGCCGAGGGTGAGCATCTGCTGCTCACCTCCGGACATGTCGCCGGCGAGCGCGCGGTAGCGGTCCTTGAGCCGAGGGAACAGCGCCAGGACCTCGTCGATCTTGGCTTCGGTGCGCTCCTTGTCGTCTCGGAAGAGCCAGCAGGCGAGCCGCAGGTTCTCCCGCACCGACAGCTGCGGGAACACCCCCTTGCCGCCC
>DASUCO010000272.1:0-25595 GCA_036275955.1 Acidimicrobiales bacterium | reverse complement strand
CTAGGCGGACGTGGTGCCGCCCTCGGCCACCTCGCCCGACGGCGCCCTCGACGCCGAGATGCCGAGCTTGGTGCGGATCTCGGCCAGGCGAGCCTGGGCATCGGTGTTGAGCGCGGCCTGCTCGACCTCGAGCATGCGGCTCTCGACGGAGCTGCCCTCGAGCTCGGCCATGCCCTTCGCCTTGGCGTAGCGCGCTTCGATCTTCTGGCGCACCTCCTCCAGCGACGGCACGTCCTGGCCGACCGTCTCCGACAGCGACGACATCGCCTTGTTCATCTGCTCCTGCATCTTCGCCTGGTCGAGCTGCGACAGGAGCTTCTGACGCTCGGAGAGCTTCTTCTGCAGCGCGGCGGAGTTCTGCGCCACGGCGGCCTTGGCCTGATCCGACGCCTGCGTGGACTGCAGGTGGAGCTGCTTGAGGTCCTCGACCTCCTTCTCCAGCACGATGAGGCGGTTGGCGAACGCCTCGGCCGCGGTCGTGTACTCGTTGGCCTTGGTCGTGTCGCCGCGCTTGGTGGCCTCGTCGGCCATGAGCACGGCCTGCTGGGTGTTCGAGTTGATCTTCTCGAGCTCCTCGAGGGCCCGCGTCAGCCGCAGCTCGGTCTGCTTCTGGTTGGCGATCACGTTCGCCGCCTGCTCCTTGAGCCGGCGGTGCTGGTCCTGCGACTCGATGATCGCCTGCTCCAGCTGGACCTTCGGGTCCGCGCTCTCCTCGAACTTCCCGGTGAGCGCCGCCGTCAGGTACTTCCAGGTCCGCCTCAGAAGCTTGAACATGGCGGTGAATCTAGGCCCGTTTCAGGCGGCTCCGGAGGGCGGACACCTCTTCGGTGCGAAGTGCGACGACGGTCACAGCGAACACGAGCAGCCCGACGACCACGCCGACGCCCGTACGGACGATGGCACCGGCGCCCTCGTCACTCCCCACCCGGAAGGCGACGAGCAGGACGGCGAGGCCCATCGCCACGCTGGCGACGCCCACCTTGCCCACGGCCAGGACCAGCCGGCGGCCACCCAGGAGGCCCACACGACGGCGCAGTGCCACGAAGGCGATGAGCGCGCTGGTCGAGTACGCCAGCGCCAGCGCCAGGGCCAGGCCCTTGACGCCGAGCCACGGCTCCAGGGCGATCGCCAGCGCGATGTTGATCGCGTTCTCGACCACGTTGAGCAGGAACGGCGTGCGGGTGTCGCGCAGGGCGTAGAAGCCGCGCAGCGTGAACAGGTAGATCGAGAAGCCCAACAGACCGACGGCGAACATCGCCAGGCTGTCGCTCACGAGGCCGACGTCGTCCGCAGCGCCGTACTCGACCAGCGCGGTGACGATGGGGTGGGCGAGGACGATGTAGCCGGTGGCAGCCGGCATGACGACGAGCGAGATGAGGCGGATCCCGAGCGAGAAGTGGCGCTTGTACGCCGGCATGTCGCCGGCACGGGCGGCGGACGACATCTCGGGCACGAGCGCGCTCATGAGCGACACGGCGACGAGTGCGTGGGGAAGCTGGAAGAAGACGAAGGCCACCGTGTAGGACGCCACGCCGCCGGCCGTCCGGTTGGCGAGCAGGAGCACGACGAGCAGCGCGATCTGGTTGGTGACGACGTAGCCGACCGTCCAGCCGGACAGGCGGGCCACCTCGCGCACCGCCGCGTGGCGGGGCTCGAACAGCCAGCGCAGGTGGATGCCGGCCCGACGCACGAACGGCCACAGCGCGACGGTCATGGCCACGATGCCGGCGGTCGTCCCCAGCCCGAGCAGCCACAGCAGCCCGGTGTCGTCGCGCAGGTCATCCAGGGTCGGGTGGTGACCGACGACGGTGGGGATGGCGAACAGGACGGCCGAGACGAGCAGGTTGTTCAGCACCGGCACCCACGCCGGTGCCGCGAACCGCCGGCGCGCGTTCAGGAGCGCGGTGCCCATCGCCGTGAGGCCGTAGAACAGCATCTGCGGCATGAACAGCCGCAGCAGCGCGGTGCCCACCTCGCGCTGATCGGCTGCCGTCCCGCCCTCGACCGTCGACGTGTAGAGGCGGAGGATCCACGGCGCGGCGACGATGCCGATGACGGTGAGCGCCACGAGCATGGTCGTCATCACGGTGACGATGGCCGACGGCCCGTCCTCGTCGTCCTCCTCGAAGTGGTGGACGAAGATCGGGACGAGCGTGGCCGAGAGCACGCCGCCGAGCAGCAGCTCGTAGACGATGTTGGGCGTCGTGTTGGCCAGCGTGTACGTGTCCGTCACGCGGTCGACGCCGAGTGCGTAGAGCATGGCCGCCAGGCGCACGAACCCGGTCAGGCGCGACGCCGCCGTGCCGAGCGCCATCACCGCGCTGGAGCGGATGATCGACGGTGCCTCGTCGAGGTCGCCGATGGCGCCCTCGGTCTGCTCGGGATCGACCTCGTCGTTCACGACGCAGCCGTGGTGCCGCCGGCCGCGCCGGGTGACTCGACGTCCTCGAGCGCGGCGCGCAGCGCCTCCATGTCCTGCACCAGTGACTCCACGTCGGAGCCGAGACCGGACACGTCGGCGTCGCCGGCGGAGCGCAAGGAGAGCTCCACGGCGCGCGTCACGGCCTCATCGAGCCGCGCGTCGAGGAGCCGAAGCTGGGTGCGGGCGTCCTGCACGGCGTCGATCATGCGCTGGGCCGAGTGCAGCTGGGCGCGCAGCGCGTCGCGCGCCCGCTCCAGCCGCGGGTCGGCCTGGTCCCGGAGGTCGCGCTCGACCTCGATCAGCTCGCGCTGTGTGCCCTCGATGTCGAGGGTCTTCAGCCCCTCCTCCATGGCATCGCCCCGCTGCGCCACCCGCCAGCACTCGCGCACGCCGGCGTCGATGCGCTGGCCGATCTCTGTCAGCCGATCCCGGAGCGGGCCGGGGTCGGTCTTGCGCACGGCGGCATCGAACCGGCGCTCCGCCTGCAGCGCCTCGTTGACCGGCTTGCGCCAGTCGGCGCTCAGGACGAACGGATCGATGCGGTCGCCCTTCGGCGCGCGGGGGAGCCCGAAGGCGACCCGCACCGCCCACGCCAGTGCACCGGCACCGACGATCGCCGCCAGCGGCAGGCCGGCCACGATGGCGGCGGCCGCCCCGGCGCCGCCGAGGACGATGGCCGAGGGTGCCGTGATCGCCCGCGCCGTGCGCGCGTTGAGGTATCGCTCGGGCAGCAGGGGCATCAGAAGTTGGAGATGACGGCGGTGAACACCTTGGTGATGGAGGCCGGGTCGGAGGCGTCGTAGGCAGCGGCGTTCGTCGCCTCGGCCAGCTGGCGCAGCGTCGAGAGGTCGGCACCATCCCCGTACGCGATGGGGAAGAGGCGAACCGGCCGCGACGACTGGCCCTCGTTGGCGGATGCCAGCGCGTCCAGCAGGCCCTGCAGGTCGCTGTTGCGCGGGTCCTCGTTCTGGCCGTCGGAGAGGAGCACGACGGCGTTGATGCGGTCGGGCTCGTACTCGCGCTGGAGGAGGTCGTAGGAGTCGCGCACGGCCGTGTACAGCGGCGTGCCCTGCGTCGGAACCAGCGATCGGATGCGCGACGCGATCTCCTCACGCTGCGCGCCGATGGGGCCGAACGGCACCAGGTCGATGTAGTCCGTCGGCTCGGTCGCCGAGAGGTCGGTCGAGAAGATGCGCAAGGCGACGTCGTCCTCGTCCTTGAACTGGTCGAGCGCGTCGATGGCGGCCCGCTTGGCCAGGTCCAGCTTCGTCTCACCGGTGTCGCCGGCGACGTCGCCCATCGAGCCCGAGACGTCGACGAGGAGCATGACCTTCGCCGGCTTGCGCTGCTCGCCCCACCGGTCCAGCGCCTCGACCATGACCTCCGGCTCGGGCACCTCGAGCGTCCGCTCGGGCTGGCTCGGGTCGACGCCGTTGGCGCGGACGATGGGCTCGCCCACCGCCACCGAGGGGTTGCCGGGGCGGAACCCGAACTCGAGCACGCGCTCCTGGTTCTCGGGCTCCTGGATGTACTCGCCGAACCGCTCGGCCCCCTCGCGCTGGGCGTCGGACACCCAGTCGGCGTCGAGGATGATGAACGGGTTGTCCGAGAAGAGCGTGCCCTCCTTCGGATAGACGGCGACCAGCGGGACGCGCGGCGGGCGGGGCTCTTCGCCGGGGCTCAGCACGCCGTCGGGGTTGCCGGCGTTGTAGCTGATGACCGACACCTCCTCGACGGCGACGGCCGAGACGTACGTCAGCGACGCGCCCCGGGCGTCGTTGCGATAGAGGTTGTTGAGGAACGTCGGTGTGATGTCGCCGTAGTGCACGACGCTCGACTCGATGCCCTTGGCGAAGTCGATGACGTCGGGTTGGGCGAGGTCCTCGAGCGACAGCCCCTCGGTCTTCTCCAGCGCCGCGTAGTACTGGGCGATGAGCGCCGAGAGGCCGCTGGTCGAGAAGTTGGGGTTGGTCTTGCCGAGGCGGAACGGGCCCCACTCCGGGTGGCCGTGGGCACCCCAGCCGGCCGGATCGCGGGCGAGGTCGAGGATGTCGGCGAAGCCGACCGGGGTCTCCGGGTAGCCGAGCGCGTCCGCCATGGGCTTGGGCATGGCGATCACGAGCGGCGTGAGCATGAACGGCTCGGAGTCGGGGACGATCGGCTCCTGCCCGGCGTCGGCCAAGCGCTGGTTCACGATGGCGCCCCAGGCGCTCGACGCCGGCGACCACGCCTCGGGCCGCTGACCCTCGGCCTCCTCGTTCTGCCAGCCGTTCGACAGCGCGGTGGCGGCGCCGCCCGACGACTTGCTGTACGGCCGGACGAACACGCACTCGCCGTCGACCTCGGCATCCTCGGAGTCGTTGAAGGTCGCCGCCAGGTCCTGCAGCAGCGCGATCTTCTCCGACGACACGGCGACGTCGATGACCTCGCACTCGCCGGGATCGCCGAGCGCGTCGTCGACGGCACCTTCGGGTGCCTCGTCGTTGGGCAGCCCGCTGCACGCGGCGGCCAGCGTGACCAGCAGCACGAGCACGAGGCGCCTCACCCGATCACCTCGAGCAGGGCGGTGAGCACGCCGGCGGTCGGGAGACCGCTCGGCGCGTCGCTCGGCGGGTCCCACCCCGTTGACCGCAGCCCGCCTCCGAGCCCGTCGGGGACGGAGCGATCGCCCACGGGCGCGGCGACGGCGACGAGGCTGAGCACCGGCTCAGGGTAGGTGACCTCGAGTCCGGCCCTCCGGTCCTCGCTGGCGCCCGCCAGCAGCGTCTCGGCCTCGGCGCGGTGCGTGAGCGCCACGTCGTACGACGCCCGGATCTGCAGCAGCCGCGTCACCGGGTTGGGCACGCCGTCCACCGCGTCGGCCAGACCGCGCACGAAGGACTGGGTGGCGGCGTCGAGGTCGTTCGACGCGTACGTCGTGGTGCCCAGCCGACCGGCGGTGAACGCAGCCAGGTGGAGGACGCCGACGCCGGTGTCGAGCGGTCGTCCGCCGACGCGCAGGTCGTCGGTGGCCCGCTGGCCCACGCACGCCCAGTCGCACGGCCCGATCGACTCGGGGACGATGGCAGCCAGGGCCGAACGCCCGAGCGTGACGGGGTTCCCGAAGAGGCGAGGCAGACCCGCCCGCTCCCGGTCCCCGTCCACGATCTCGGGCCACGGCCACGGCGCCACCCACACATCGATGCCCGGGTCGTCGCCGTCCGCCGTGCGCAGCGCCGCCGCCGTGGTGGCCGTGTCCTCGATCGTGACCTCGTACGCCGAGCCCAGCGCGTCGCATGCAGCCTGGACCTCGGACCCGCACACGACCCGCACGGGGCCGCGGTCGCGCCCCTCGCGGGTGGCGTCGTCGTCGTCGTCCAGCATCCCGCGAACGAGCACGGCGCCGACGATGAGCGTGATCGCGGCGAGCACGGCGAAGAAGCGACTCACGTCGACGCCTCCGGCGTCGGTGCCGCCAGCACGTCTTCGGCGGTGATCGTGGAGAGCTGCTCGTCGGTGATGTCCTGCAGCTTCACCACGCGGCTGGCCTGCGCACCCAGCGTCGCCTCGAACAGGTTGCGCACCAGGCGGCCGTTGCCGAAGCCCTTGCCGCGGTCGATTGCGTCGATGCGCGTGCGCACCGCGTCGAGCGCGGCATCGTCGGCGGCGTAGTGGTGGGCGGCACACATCGACGTGAAGATGGCGACGAGCTCGTCGGAGGTGTAGTCGGGGAAGTGGATGCTCTTCGGGAACCGGCTCCGGAGCCCGGGGTTGGACTCGATGAACATGTCCATCTCCGCCGGGTAGCCGGCGACGATCACCACGAGGTCCTCGCGGTGGTCCTCCATGCGCTTGACCAGCGCGTCGATCGCCTCCTGACCGAAGTCGCGGTCGTCCCCGCGGGCCAGCGAGTACGCCTCGTCGACCAGGAGGATGCCGCCCAGTGCCGACTGCACGACCTCGTCGACCTTCATCGCCGTCTGCCCGACGAACCCGGCGACCATCCCGGCGCGATCCGTCTCCACCAGGTGGCCCTTCGAGACCACGCCGAGCGTGCGGTAGATCTGCGCCACCAGGCGGGCGACCGTCGTCTTGCCGGTGCCGGGGTTGCCGGTGAACACGAGGTGGCGGCCGGTCTCGACCACGGGGAGGCCGCGCTCCTCGCGCAGCTTCTGCACGGCGACGAGGTCGGCGACCATCTTGATCTCCGCCTTGACCGGCACCAGACCGACCAGCGCGTCCAGCTCGGCGTAGAGCTCCTCGATCGGACGCGGCGGCGGCAGGTCGGGCTCAGCCGGCGTGGCCGCGGTCGCCGGTGCCGGCGCCGGCGTGCCCAGCTGCTGGAGCGGGCCGAGCAGCGTCGACCGCAGCTGCTCGAGCGCCGCGAGCTCGAGGTGCGAGACGTGCGCATCGGTGCCGCACACCTCGTGGGCGATGGCCATGGCCCGCTCGTAGTAGGTCCACGCGTGTCGTGTGCCGTTCTTGGCGTCGGCGGTGACGAGCAGATCGAACATGGCGCTCGGCCTCTCGACCCAGTGCCGCGTGCCGGAGAGGATGCCGGACACGCGCAGCTGGCCCGGCGTCGTCCGACCGATCTGCGAGGGGAGTCGCGACCCGAAGATCTCGATGATCGCCAGCAGCTCGTTGTCGGTGTGCAGGCCATCGGCGTCGGCCATGGAGCCGGCGAGGGCGTACGCCTCCAGGACCACGTCGCCGGCCAGCTTGTCGGCGGCGATGGTCGGCACCGCCGAGCCCAGGGACTGGACCGCGGGTGTGACGTCGTCGATGAAGCGGCGGATCGAGTCCGCCAGACCGCTCATGTCACCCGCTCATGCCTTCGGCGGGCCGCTCGGGCCCGCTCGCTGCGCTCGCTCATGCCGGTTGGGGGTCCCTCCACATGAGCCACAGCGACGGGCCGTCCCGCAGGTCGAGCCGCTCGGTGACGCGAAAGCCGTGGCGCTCGTAGAAGGGCACGTTCTGCTCCTTGGACGACTCCAGGTACGCCGGCTCACCGGCGCGGTCGCAGTGCTCGAGCACCGGTCGCAGCACGGCCGAGCCCTTGCCCTGGCCCTGGACGGCGGGGTCCGTGCCGAGCACGGCGAGGTGCCAGTGCGGGGGGTCGACCGGGTGCTGCTTCTCGATGGCGTTGAGCACCGACAGCGCCACCGGCAGGCGCGAGCGGAGGATGGCGACGGTGCGCGGGGCCTGGCGCAGCAGCTCGGCTCCGCCGACCTTCCACTTCCCGGGCGGCTTCCACACGGCGGCGGCCTGCCCATCGGACGTGGTCCACACCGATTCGTGGCGGAGCGCGCTCGTCGTCTCGATGCGCATCAGTCCTTCGAGCTTGGCCTGCTTGCCGCTCGCCAGCTCGGGGAGGATGTGCAGCATCACCGGGTCGTCGTGGAAGGCCCGGGCGAGCGACGTCGCCACCTGCGCCAGATCGGCCTTCGTGGCCCTGCGCACGTCGGTCACCCCAGAAGCATGGCCCGTAGAGTTGGAGGGTGCTCACCACCCTCGGTCAGCGGGCGAAGGCCGCGTCCCGGCTGCTCGCCACCGCGAGCACCGAGGCCAAGGACGCCGCGCTCCTGGCCGCCGCCGACCTCCTGGTCGATCGCACCGGCGACATCGTCACCGCCAACGCCGACGACGTCGCTCGAGCCGAGGCTGCGGGCACCACCGAGACCGTCGTCGACCGTTTGCGGCTGACCGACGACCGCGTGGCCGCCATGGCCAACGGGCTCCGCCTCGTGGCCGGCCTCCCCGACCCGGTGGGCGAGGTGGTCCGCGGCTGGGTGCGACCCAACGGTCTCCGCATCGACCAGCTGCGGGTGCCGCTGGGGGTCGTGGCGATCATCTACGAGAACCGGCCCAACGTCACCAGCGACGCGTTCGGCCTCTGCCTCAAGTCGGGCAACGCCGCGTTCCTCCGCGGCTCGTCGGCCGCCATCTCCTCCAACATCGCCATCGCCACCGTGCTGCGCGAGGCCCTCGTCAAGGCGGGACTTCCCGAGGACGGGCTCGTCCTCGTCGAGGACACGTCTCGCGAGGCGGCCGTCGAGTTCATGCGCCTGCGCGAGTCGATCGACGTGCTCATCCCGCGCGGCGGCCCGTCGCTGATCGCCAGCATCCTCGAGCACGCCACCGTTCCCTACGTGATCGATGGCGACGGCAACTGCCACGTGTACGTCGACGCTGGCGCCGACCTCGACATGGCGGCGTCGATCGTCGTGAACGCCAAGACGCAGCGCCCGTCGGTGTGCAACGCCGCCGAGTCCCTCGTGGTCCACGCGTCGGTGGCGGACGCGTTCCTGCCCCGCATCGCGACAGAGCTCGGCGAGCGCGGCGTCGAGCTCGTGGGTGACGAGGCGTCGCGTGCGATCGTTCCCGCCATCGGCCCTGCCACCGAGGACGACTTCTCCCGGGAGTTCCTCGACCTCAAGATGAGCGTGGCCGTGGTGCCGTCGATCGACGCCGCCATCGCCCACGTGCAGCGCCACTCGACCGGCCACTCCGAGGCGATCGTGACGACCGACCTGGTCGCCGCCGACCGCTTCACGCGCGAGGTCGATGCCGCCGCGGTCGTCGTCAACGCGTCTACGCGGTGGGTCGACGGCGAGCGGTTCGGCTTCGGAGCCGAGATCGGCATCTCGACCCAGAAGCTCCACGCCCGTGGCCCGATGGGTCTGCGGGAGCTGACGACCACCAAGTACGTCGTGCGGGGAGACGGCCAGATCGTCTGAAGCTGTCGATCTGACGCCCTCCCGTTCGTCGTAGGGGTACCGACCACCCCACAAGGAGACCGACATGAAGTACCTGTGCCTCATCTACAGCGACGAGAAGGGCGCGGAGATCCCGGGCGTCAACGACTGGGACACGTTGATGAAGGAGCACAACGCGTTCGGCGCCGAGGCCGGTGCCGCCGGCGTCGTCGTCGGCGGTGAGGCGCTCCAGGACACCAGCACGGCGACCACGATCCGGGACAAGGACGGGTCGGAGGTCATCACCGATGGTCCGTTCGCGGAGACCAAGGAGCAGCTCGGCGGCTTCTACATGCTCGAGGCGGCCAACCTCGACGAGGCGTTGAAGTGGGCGGCCAAGATCCCGCACCCTGGCGGCTGCATCGAGGTCCGGCCCGTCATCGACTTCGGCTGAGTCCGAACGGCGATTGTGGAGTCCGCGACCTGAGCGTCGAGTCCACCTTCCGGCGCGAGAGCGGTCGCGCCGTCGCCACCCTCGTCCGTCTCCTCGGCGACATCGACCTCGCCGAGGAGGCGGTGCAGGACGCGTTCGTCATCGCCATCGAGCGCTGGCCGCGTGACGGCATCCCGAGCAACCCGGGCGCGTGGATCACGACCACGGCCCGCAACCGCGCCCTCGACCGCGTCCGACGTGAGGCACGGCGAGACCAGAAGCAGCGCGACGCGGTCGCGCTGCTCGAGACCGACGAGCCCGCGCCGGGAGGAGCCGTGATCGACGATCGACTGCGCCTCATCTTCACGTGCTGCCATCCGGCCCTGGCGCAGCCGGCACGCGTGGCACTGACCTTGCGCCTCCTCGGCGGGCTCACCACCGAGGAGATCGCCCGGGCGTTCCTGGTGCCCGAGCCGACGATGGCGCAGCGCATCGTGCGGGCGAAGAAGAAGATCGCCGCAGCCGGCATCCCGTACCGCGTGCCCGAGGCGTGGGAGCTGCCCGATCGGCTGCCCGGCGTGCTCGCCGTCGTGTACCTCGTGTTCAACGAAGGTCACACGACGACGGCAGGGGAGTCGCTGCTCCGCGGCGACCTGTGCGACGAGGCCATCGCGCTCGCCCGCCTGCTGGCCGAGCTCATGCCGGACGAGGCCGAGGTGCTCGGCCTGCTCGCCCTGCTGCTGCTGATCGACGCCCGACGACCTGCTCGCACGGCGGAGGACGGGTCGCTGATCCTCCTCGCGGACCAGGACCGCACCCGGTGGGACCGGGCCAAGGTCGCGGAGGGACAGGCACTGGTCGAGCGGGCGCTGCGCATGCGCCGTCCCGGCGTGTACCAGCTGCAGGCGGCGATCCACGCGGTGCACGACGGCGCTGCCACGGCGGAGGACACCGACTGGGCCGAGATCGTCGGTCTCTACGACGAGCTGCTGCGCGTGACCGGCTCGCCGGTCGTGGCGCTCAACCGCGCCGTCGCCGTCTCCTACGTCGACGGCCCGGTGAGTGCGCTGGCGATCGTCGACGACCTCGGTACCCGCCTCGACGGCTACCACCCGTTCCATGCCGCACGGGCGGACCTGTTGCGACGCCTCGATCGGCCCGACGAGGCCACGTCCGCCTACCGTCGGGCGGCCGCGCTCACCGACAATCCCGTCGAGCGTGCGTTCTACGACTCGAAGACGTAGCCCCACACCGCGGCGAGCGCGTCCACGGCGCTGCCCCCATCGGCGGCGATGGGCGCCAGGTGTCCCTCGCGGGAGATCGCCCGCGCCGCGTCGAGTGCCCGCGGCGAGAGCCGACTGTGCGCATCGATCACGGGTCCTTCGCTCACCCAGAACGCCAGCCATGACAGGTGCAGCACGTGGCAGAACGCGCCGACCGGTCCGCCCAGCATGCTGCGCTCGGGTCGCCGGTTCGCGGCCCAGGGGAGGTCGGCGAACCAGTCGTGCATGCCGTCGAACAGCGGATCGGCGGCGGCGAACGACACGTGGCCGATCCCCGTCACGAGGATCGTGCTCGCGCACATGAGACACGGCTCGAACGACGTGTACAGCGTGTGATCGACGTAGGAGCCGGCGCGCAGCGTCGCCAGGGCCACCATCTCGGCGTGGGCGATCGGCGTGTCGGCGAGGTCGTAGGGCGATGCCTTCTGCTCATGTCGCCGATTGCCGGCGCGCACGACGATCGAGCCGTCCGCGTCGGTGATCACGCACCCGACGCCGGCGGAGCCTCGCGACCACGACGTCCACGCCTCCTCGACGCACGCCTGCCACGGCAGCGACAGCGACGACCACGCCTCCAACGCGTTCACACGAGATCTCGATGCTTGGCCAGGTGGGCGTCGAGGGCGTCGCGCAGGTGCGAGGCCTCGGTCTGCTGGGTGCGCTCCGCGAGCTTGCTGAGGCGGCGCAGTGCCGCCTTCGTGTAGTAGCTGCTCTTGAGGACCATCTTCTCCTCGGCCGCGATCGTCATCCGGTTGCCGCCGCCCTCCTTGGCCCGCACCTGGGCGCCGTCGGCGGCGGCCAGGAGGTCGTCGACCGTCGAGCCGTGGGGCGGCCGGCTGGCGATGCCGCCGGCGATCGTCACCCGCCCAGTCGTCGCCAGCTGGCGGCGGATGCCGTCGAGGACGATCAGCAGCTCCTCTGCGGTGGCGTCGGGAAGGGCCACGACCCACTCGTCGCCCTTCACGTGTCCCACCAGCGCGCCACCGGGCAGGCCGTCGAGCAGTGCGTCCTCGACGTCGCGCAGGACGGCGTCGCCCGCCTCGAACCCCTCCTGGTCGTTGATCAGGTCGAAGGCATCGACGTCGATGGCGGCCACCGCCACCGGGAGGTCGACGGCGATCGACTCGAGGGCATCCCGATATGCGTCCAGTGACAACGCTCGACTTGTGTGCGTGAAAGGCATATCGACAAGACATACATATGTCTGACGTAGGTGTCAACCCCGCGATACAACTTGACCGAGCGGTCAATTGGTAGGGAGCATGCACCGATGGACTACCGGTTCGAATCCGTCCCCGCCGTCCGCGAGGGCCTGCACAAGGTCGACTACCTCAGCGACGAGGGGATCGCCGGCATCGTCTACCTGGCCGATCGCCTGCAGAAGCCGATCCTCGTCGAGGGTCCGGCCGGAACCGGCAAGACCCAGCTGGCCAAGTCGGTGGCCGAGATGAGCGGCGCCCGGCTGATCCGCCTCCAGTGCTACGAGGGCCTCGACGAGGCCAAGGCGCTGTACGAGTGGAACTACAAGAAGCAGCTGCTGCGCATCCA
Source organism: Acidimicrobiales bacterium (assembly GCA_036275955.1). GTDB lineage: Bacteria > Actinomycetota > Acidimicrobiia > Acidimicrobiales > CADCSY01 > DATLFP01. The sequence continues at coordinate 13,232 of DASUCO010000272.1, read as the reverse complement.
GGCCGAGCGTCACGCCGAGGATTGGAGCGAGATCGAGGACGACATCTTCGGCAACGACTTCCTCCTGACGCGTCCGCTGCTCGAGGCGATCACCGCCGAGGATCCGGTCGTCCTGCTGATCGACGAGGTCGATCGCGTCGAGGTCGAGACCGAGGCGCTGCTGCTCGAGATCCTGTCCGACTACCAGGTGTCGATCCCCGAGCTCGGCACCGTCGTCGCCAAGCAGATCCCGCTCGTGTTCCTCACCTCGAACAACACACGTGAGCTGAGCGAAGCGCTCAAGCGTCGCTGCCTCTACCTGCACGTCGACTACCCGGACCTCGAGCGTGAGAAGGAGATCGTCCTCACCAAGGTCGAGGGCGTGTCCGACAACCTGGCCGAGCAGATCGCCCGCGTCGTGCGCTCGCTTCGTCAGCTCGACCTGAAGAAGTCGCCATCGGTGTCCGAGACGCTCGACTGGGCGCGCACGCTCGTGCTGCTCGGGATCCAGACGATCGATGCCAAGGTCGCCACCGACACGCTGAACATCCTGCTGAAGTACCGCAGCGACATCACCAAGGCCGAGAAGGAGCTCGCCACCAACGCTCCCACCGCCGGCTGATGCTCGATCTCCTCGCCGGGTTCATCCAGGAGCTGCGCCGCGCCGGGCTGCCCGTCAGCCTGACGGAGAACCTCGACGCCATGGAGGCGGTCAAGCACATCCCGATCGAGGATCGCGAGGCGTTCAAGTTCGCGCTGGCGGCCACGCTCGTGAAGCACTCGAACCACTGGAAGTCGTTCGAGACCGTGTTCGAGGTGTACTTCAGCCTGCGCGGCAGGGAGTACCACCTCTCCGACGTCGACGAGGACACCCAGGCGCTCCTCGACGCGCTCGAGGAGATGACCGGCGGCGAACAACAGGAGGGCGGCTCGGGGGGCATGGAGGCCCTCACCCCCGAGGAGCTGGCCGAGATGCTCTTCCGGGCGATGATGAACGCCGACGAGGCGATGATGCGCGCCGTCGCCCGCCAGGCCGTCCTCCGCTTCGCGGGGATGGAGCCCGGTCGGCCCGTGGGCGGGACGTACTACCTCTACCGCACACTGCGGAACCTCGACCTCGACGGGCTCATGGAGCGCCTGATGGAGGAGGCCAAGCAGCAGGCGGGCGGCGAGCTCACGCCGCTCGAGGAGCGGCTCGAGCGCGACGAGATCGAGATCCAGATCGACCGGCTGAAGAAGGAGGTGGAGGCGGAGATCCGTCGCCGCCTCGTGGCCGATCGTGGCGTCGAGGCCATGGCGCGCACGCTGCGCAAGCCGCTGCCCGAGGACGTCGACTTCATGCACGCGACCCGCGAGGAGATGCAGTCGCTCAAGAAGGCGCTGCAGCCCCTCACCCGCAAGCTGGCCGTGCGGCTCGCCCGCAAGCGCCGGCACGGCCGCAAGGGTCCCCTCGACTTCCGCAACACCGTGCGTCACTCGCTGTCGTACGGCGGCGTGCCGGCGGAGCCAAAGTTCAAGTACCCGCGACCGGCCAAGCCGGAGATCTTCGTGGTCGCCGACATCTCCGGATCGGTCGCCGCCTTCGCCCGCTTCACGCTGCAGCTCGTGTACGCGATCAGCGGGCAGTTCTCGAAGGTCCGCTCGTTCGTGTTCATCGACGGCGTCGACGAGGTCACCTCGTTCTTCGAGGGCGTCGAGGACATCAACGAGGCCGTGCACCGCGTGAACACCGAGGCCGACGTCGTCTGGGTCGACGGCCACTCCGACTACGGCCACGCGTTCGAGGCGTGGTGGGAGCGGTGGGGCAAGGAGGTCGGCCCCCGCACGACGATCCTGCTGCTGGGCGACGCCCGGAACAACTACCACGCGTCGCAGTCCTGGGTCGTCAAGGAGATGGAGAAGAAGGCGCGGCACGTGTACTGGCTCAACCCCGAGCCCAAGGCGTACTGGGACACCGGCGACTCGATCATCGGCGAGTACGCCACCCACGTCGACGGCGTGTACGAGTGCCGCAACCTCCGGCAGCTCGAGCGCTTCGTCGAGATCCTCGCCTAGGCGTCACGCCTGCCGGCTACTGACGACACGATGACGCGCCTGTTCCTGATCCGACACGGCGAGTCCGTCGCCCAGGTGGAGGGCTTCCTGTCGGGCCACGACACGTGCCGTGGGCTGTCCGACCTCGGACGCCGGCAGGCTGAGGCGCTGCGGGACCGGCTGGCGCGCAGCGGCGAGATCCAGGCCGACGTGGTGCTCACGTCGATCCTCCCGCGCGCCGTCGAGACCGCGCAGATCATCTCGCCCGCCATCGGTGGTGGCGACGCCATCCAGGACTGCGACCTCTGCGAGATCCACCCCGGTGACGGCGAGGGCCTCACGTGGGACGAGTGGCGGGAGAAGTACTACCGCGAGGACTACGACCCGTCGGAGCCGGGTGCGCCGAACGGCGAGAGCTGGCTCGCGTTCAACGAGCGCGTCGCCCGCACGCTGAAGCGCTACGTGGAGGAGCACGCCGAAAAGGTGATCGTCGCCGCCGTGCACGGCGGGGTGATCGAGGCGTCGATCAGCGCGTTCATGGATCTGCCGGCGACGCACGGGAAGCTCGTGCCGCTGACCAACACGTCGATCACCGAGTGGGTGCACCACGAGCCGCAGTTCGGCCAGCGTGGCGCACGCTGGCAGCTGGCCCGCTACAACGACGCCGCCCACGTCGCCGGCCTCCCCGTCTCGTCGAAGTAGCTCGCGCTGGCGCAGCGTGTCCAGCGTCACGTGTGACGCGTGGCCTGTTTCGCAGGCGGTGTCCGATGTGCGAAGAAGAACGGTGATAACCCACCGCTCTGGAGGCCCCCCATGCTCACCCGCCTCGCCGACCTCGCGATCCGCCGCCGCAAGCTCGTCCTGCTGACCACCCTGTTCGTGTTCCTCGTCGCCGGCGCCGTCGGCGGCGGCGTCGCCTCCCGGCTCTCGACGGGCGGCTTCGACGACCCGTCGTCGGAGTCGGGTCGGGTCGCCACCGTCCTCGACGAGACCTTCGACCAGGGCGATCCCGAGGTCGTGCTGGTGGTGCGGTCGGAGAAGGGCGTCGACGACCCCGCCGTCGTCGCTGCCGGCCAGCGACTGACCGAACGTCTCGCCGGTGAGGACAAGCTCTACAACGTCGTCTCCTACTGGAGCCTGGGCTCGCCCCCGCCGCTCAAGAGCAAGGACGGCACCACGGCGCTGATCCTGGCCGGCATCGACGGCACGGACGACGACTACGACGAGGTCGCCGAGGCGCTGGCCCCGACGTACAACGGGACGATCGACGGCCTCGACGTGCAGCTCACCGGCTTCGCCGAGGTGTTCCGCCAGGTGGGCCACACCATCGAGAAGGACCTGGCCCGGGCCGAGGCGATCGCGCTGCCGATCACGCTCGTGCTGCTCGTGCTGATCTTCGGCAGCATCGTCGCCGCCTCGTTGCCGCTCGCCATCGGCGCCATCTCGATCGTGGGCACGTTCCTCGTGCTGTTCGTTGTGTCCTCGTTCACCGAGGTCAGCGTCTACGCGCTCAACATGACGACGGCGATGGGTCTCGGTCTCGCCATCGACTACAGCCTCTTCGTCATCTCCCGCTATCGCGAGGAGGTCCGCGACGGGCACGACGTCGCGACGGCTGTGCGGCGCACGGTGCGCACCGCGGGCCGAACGGTGGCGTTCAGCGCCGTCACCGTGGCGGGCTCCCTGTCGGTCCTGCTGCTGTTCCCCTTCGCGTTCCTGAAGTCGTTCGCGTACGCCGGCATCGCCGTCGTGACCGTGGCGGGCCTCGCCACCGTCCTCGTGCTGCCGGCCATGCTCGCCGCGCTCGGTCCCCGCATCGAGAAGGGCCGCATCCTCAAGCGCGAGCCCAAGCCGGTCGGCGAGGGCTTCTGGCACCGGGTCGCCACCACCGTGATGCGGCGCCCGCTGCCGATCGCCACCGTCGTCATCGCGTTCCTGCTGTTCCTCGGTGCGCCGTTCCTCAACATCGACTTCGGTCTGCCCGACGACCGCGTGCTGCCGACCGACAACCCGGCTCGCGCTGCCATCGACGACATCCGCAACGGCTTCGACTCGAACGAGTCCATGCCGATCCAGGTCGTGGCGCCGGAGGCGGGGACGCTGTCGGAGATCGATGCGTACGCCGCCCAGCTGTCGGCGATCGCCGACGTCGTGCGGGTCGACGCCGTGACCGGGTTCTACGTCGGCGGTGCCAAGGTGGCCGACCCGCTGCCGCTGTCGGCTCGCCACGTGGCACAGGACTCGGTGTTCTTCAACGTCGTGTACGACATCGAGCCGATGTCGGCCGAGGCCGTCGACATCGTCGAGGCGATCCGCGACCTCGACGCACCGTTCGAGGTGCTCGTCGGCGGTCAGACGGCGCAGCTCGTCGACTCGAAGGCGTCGCTGTTCGGTCGCTTGCCGATCGCGCTGCTCCTGATCGCCGTCATCACCTTCGCCGTGCTGTTCATGATGTTCGGCAGCCTGCTGGTGCCGGCCAAGGCGCTGGTCCTGAACCTGCTGAGCCTCACCGCCACGTTCGGCGCCATGGTGTGGATCTTCCAGGAGGGCAACCTCTCCGGGTTCCTCGACTTCACGCCGACGGGTCTCCTCGACTCGACGAGCCCGATCCTCATGTTCTGCATCGCGTTCGGGCTCTCGATGGACTACGAGGTGTTCCTGCTCTCCCGCATCAAGGAGGAGCACGACAACGGGCGTGACACCGTCGGCTCCGTGGCCATGGGCCTCGAGCGCACCGGTCGCATCGTGACCGCGGCGGCGGCGCTCATCGCCGTCGTGTTCTTGGCGTTCGCCACGTCGAACATCACGTTCATCAAGCTGTTCGGCATCGGCCTCGCCCTGGCGGTCATCCTCGACGCCACCGTCATCCGGGCCACGCTCGTGCCTGCGTTCATGCGGCTGGCCGGCGAGGCAAACTGGTGGGCGCCGGCACCGCTGCGGCGCTTCCACGACCGCTACGGCTTCAGCGAGGGGGAGGACGTGACCGACGCCGTGCTCCAGCAGGCAGCGCTGCCCGACATCGACCTCACGTTCCTCGACCTGGAGACCGAGCGCGCCATCCGCCGTGGCGACGGGCGGGAGCGCGAGCGTCCCCTGGTGTCGAGCCGGTCATGACCAGTCCCGCAGCCGTGCCCCGCCCACGCGCCCGCAAGGGCGAAGGCGACCGGCTGCGCGAGGAGATCCTGCAGGCCACCGAGCGCCTCCTGATCCGCACCGGGGATCAGGAGGCGGTCTCGATCCGCGCCATCGCCAAGGCGGTGGGCGTCACCCCGCCGTCGATCTACCTGCACTTCGCCGACAAGGCCGAGCTCATCTTCGCCGTGTGCGCGCAGCACTTCGTGGCGTTGGACGAGGCCATCGAGACGGCGGCAGCGGGGGCGACCGACCCCATCGACGAGCTGCGGTTGCGGGGCAAGGCCTACGTCCGCTTCGGCGTCGAGCACCCGGAGCAGTATCGGATCCTGTTCATGTCGCGGCCGTCGGCCATGCCCGACGCGTGGACGCCGGAGACGATGCTCGAGAACGCCGCGTTCACCCACCACCTCGAGGCGGTGCAGCGGGCGTTCCCGGACGTCGCCGACCCGTACCTGGTCGCCATCGGGTTCTGGGCCACCGTGCACGGCGTGGTGTCCCTGCTGATCTCGCATCCCGACTTCCCGTGGCCCGACCTCGACGCGCTGCTCGACCACATCCTCGACACCCAGGGCCGGGGGATCGCAGCCCTGGAGTAGGGGCGATGCCCGCTCGGCGCCGCCGGGTGGTTCCATCGGCGGGTGTCGAACGGCGGCTCGATCGCACGGCTGGTCCTCGGCGGCCTCGTCGCGGTCCTGGTGCCCCTCGGCCTCGGCGCGGCCAACGCCCACGCCGGCGTCGGGGTGGTCGAGCACCGGGACGTGGCCTACGGCCCCGAGGTCGCGCTCGACGTGTTCCAGCCCGACGAGCGGGACGGCCTGGTCCCGGCGGTGCTGCTCGTGCACGGGGGCGGATGGCGGTCGGGCGACAAGGACAGCTGGGCCGACGAAGCCCGGTCCCTGGTGGCCGGCACCGGGTGGGTGGCGGTGACCGTCGACTACGACCTCGACGCCCCTGAGCCCTACCGCACCCAGCCAGACGACCTCCGCCGCGCCCTCGACTGGGTCCGGGCCAACGCCGCCGGTCTCGGCGTCGATCCGGACCGCATCGGGCTCCTCGGCTCGTCCGCGGGCGGGCATCTGTCGATGCTCGTGGCCACCACCACCGGTGGCGTGCGCGCCGTGGTCTCGTGGGCCGGACCGAGCGACCTGCCGCGGCTGGCCACCGCGCCGGGGGGCGATCCGCTCGTGCGGGACCTGGCCGTCCGCTACAACGGGGCCGCGCTGGACGATGCCCCGACCCGTTGGATCGACGGCTCACCGGTGGCGCACGTCGACCCCGCGGACCCGCCGATGCTGCTGGTCCACGCGGCGGGGGACCCGGTGGTGCTGGTCGACCAGCTCGACGCCATGCGCGACGCCCTGGTCGACAACGGCGTGGAGGTCGACACGCTCGTGTTCCCCGGCCGCGCCCACGCCTCCGAGCTCAAGGAGCGAGCGTGGGGCAGGAGCATCGGGTTCCTGCGCGACCACCTCGAGGACTGACTGCGATCAGGGCGTGCTGAGCGTCTCGAGCATCTCGTCGAACATGCCGAACAGCGCCGGGCGACCGGCCTCCTCGCGCAGCAGCAGCGCGAGTCGCCGGCTGCGCACCACGATCTCGCGCGCCTGGCGTCCCGGCCACGGGCGGGGGAGCAGCTCCGGCGGCAGGTAGGGATCCGTGGCCGAGCACTCGGTGTAGGACACCGCCATCGTCAGCGCCAGCGGCAGGAAGTCGGTGTCGGCCAGGCGCCCGTGGTCGCGCTTGAGGCGCTCGAGCTGGTCGGGCAGTCCCTCGTAGCGCTCGATGAACCGGTCGTAGCGCGCCGCCACCTCGTCGATGGGCCACAGCGCCTTGACCAGGTCGCGCGGGTCGCGCGTACCGGCGACCTCGAGCTCGGCCGCGCTCGACAGCGTCAGGTGCTCGACCATGCCGAGTCGCTTGGCCTCCCGGCGCACGTCGTCTTCCCACTCGTGGGGTGACACGTAGAGGCCGCCCTGGATGGCGGCGCCTCCCATGCCCAGGAGGATGTCGCGGAAGTCGTCGCGCGCCGAGCGCCGCGACTCGGGGACGGCGAAGCCGGCCAGGTGCCACTTGCGATCCCATCCTCGGCCGGCACGATCCTGGGCGTACGAGAGTCGCAGCCGCTGCATGCCCCAGTCGAGGGCCGCCCGTCCGGCCTCGGTGGCGACGTAGACGGCGGTCCGACCGCTGCCCTCGCGGGTGAAGAGGTCCTCGGCCACCAGCCGGCGCAGGCACGAGCGCAGCTGCTCGGTCGTCTGCCCGCACGCCTCGCCGACCGGGTAGACCTCGTCGGCCCGGATGGTCCCGTCGTCGTGAGCCATGCCGAGCACGAGCACCCTGGTCGGGATCGGCACGGTCGTCCTGGCCACGACCGCAGTCTCGCACAGCCACCGCGCGACGATGGGCCGTGCCGTCCGCCTCTCGTCAGTGTGAAGCGGGGTGGAACAGGCCTGCGATCATCGGCAGCAGCTCGGCCCAGGCGTTCGCCTTGTTCAGGTAGCCGTGGGCGCCACGGCGCAGCACCTCGTACAGCGTGAACGGGTCGGGGAACGACGAGAACACCACGACGCGGATGTCGAGCTCGAGCGCGTGCACGAAGTCGATCACGGCGAAGCCGTCCACCCCGGGCAGGTCGAGGTCGACCACGACCACGTCGGGCACGAGCCGGCTCACCGTGTCGATGCCGTCCTGGCCGTCGACCGCAGCGCCGACCAGCTCGAACCGGTCGTCGAGGTCGAACATGAGCGTGAGGAGATCTCGGACGTCCTCGTCGTCGTCGACGACCACGACGCGCACGGCACTGGCTGCGGAGTCAACCATGCTCCTGTTGTCGACCACCGAACGTGGCCACTTGAGGGCAAAGCAGGACGAGTCAGAACTCGTGGATGCCGCACTCCGTCTTGTCCCGGCCGCTCCAGCGCCCTGAGCGAGGGTCGTTCGGGTCGGTGGGGAGCTCGGTGCAGGGCTCGCAGCCGATCGAGGTGTAGCCCCGCAGCAGCAGCGGGTTCACCGGCACCTCGCGGTCGGCGATGTAGCCGGCGACGTCCTCGTCGGACCAGTTGGCGATCGGGTTGATCTTCACCAGGCCCCGGATGTCACGCCCGACGATCGGCGTGGCCTTGCGGGTCTCGGCCTCCGAGCGGCGCAGGCCGCTCATCCAGGCGAGCTTGCCCTGCAGGGCCCGGTCGAGCTGGCCGACCTTGACCGCCGAGCAGCAGTTCTCCGGGTCGACCTTCCAGAGCTCCTCGTCGTGGTGCTGGACGCTCATCATGCGGAGGTTGAGCCCGTACTTGCGGCGCACCAGCTCGACGGTGTCGAGCGTCTCCGGGAAGTGGTAGCCGGTGTCGATGAACACGACCTCGATGCCGGGCTCCACCCGGGTGGCGAGATCGATGAGCACGGCGTCGGTCATCGACGCCGTCATGCAGAGGTACGGGTGGAACGTCTCCACCGCCCACTTGATGATCTTCGATGCGGGTGCCGTCTCGAACCGCTCGTTGAGCGCGGCCAGCTCGTCGTCGGTGAACCGCTTCACCGACTTCGGGATGACCGCGACGGATGCTGCGCTCTCCTCCTGGGCGGCCAGCGTCATGTTGCGCACTCCGAGTCGCCCGTCTCGGCCACGTACGGGCCGGTCTCGTCGTAGTCGACGTAGAAGTCCGGAGCTTCTTCGGGCGTCGGCCACTCGTCCATGTGCTTCAGCTCGGCGCCGACGGCCGCCGCGCCACCGGCTCGACCGAGCCAGTCGTTGAACAGCTCGCCGGCGACGCGCTCGTTGGCAAAGCGGCTCACCACGTGCACGGCCGCCTGGGCGGCGCGCTTGGCCGGCAGGCGGGTGGCCTTCTCGCCGAACTCGATCTGGGTCTGGCCGACGTAGCCGCCGAGCAGCATCTGGTAGCCCGGTGCCGACTTGCCGTGGGCGCGCCGCTCGGCGCCCATGAAGCCGATGTCGGAGATGTGGTGCTGGCCGCAGGAGTTCGTGCAGCCGGAGATGTTCACCCGGATGCCGCCCACGTCGGCCAGGCCGGCCTCGTCGAGGGCGGTGCCGATGGCGTCGGCCAGGCCCCGGGACTGCGTCACGGCCAGGTTGCAGGTGTCCGCACCCGGGCAGGCGACGACGTCGCGGGCCAGCTCGGCGCCCGGTTCGGCCATGCCGATGGCGGTGAGGCGCTGGAACAGCACGGGCAGCTGCTCCTCGATGAGGTCGCGGAACACCAGGTTCTGCCGGTTGGTGACGCGCACGTCGGCCCCCAGCTCGCGCTGGATGGCGGCGAGCGCTCGCCACTGATCCGAGGTGACGTCGCCGAGTCGGGCGTACGCCATGGCCGAGACGGTGCCCTTGGCGACGCCGCGAACGACGTTGGCGTCCTCCCAGCGACCGTAGGGATCGAGGCGCCGGATCTGCACTGGCACGCCCTGGCCGATGGCGGTGGGCTCGACGGTGGTGGACACGCCGGCCGGCGCGTCGCCGTGCTCGCGCACGTACTCGGGGACGCCGCCGGGCCAGGTGGCCGACGCGAGGAGGAACTTGCGCTCCTTCAGGATGCGCTCGCGCAGCTCGTCGATGCCCATCTTGTCGACGACCCACTTCAGGCGGGCGCGCAGCTTGTTGTCGCGGTTGCCGTAGTGGTCGAAGACGCGCAGGATCGCCTCGGTCGTGGCGAGCAGGTCTTCGCGTGGCGTGAACTCCTCGAGGGCCTGCGCCGGGTGCGGGTTGGCGCCGAGGCCGCCGGCGACGAACACGCGGAAGCCGGCCTCGAGCGTGCCGTCGGGCAGCGGCCGGTTGACGGCGACGACGCCGACGTCGTTGAACATCGCCTGGCCGCAGTCGGTGGCGCAGCCGGAGAAGTTGATCTTGAACTTGCGCGGCAGGCGCTGGGCGAGCGGGCTGCGGAGGAAGTGCTGGTACGCCGCCTCGGCCCACGGCGAGATGTCGAGCACCTCGAACGGGCAGGCGCCGGCCAGGTGGCAGCCCTGGACGTTGCGGACCGTGTCGCCGCACGCCTCGCGGGACGTGAGGCCCACGCTCGCCATGTCCCGCAGCGCGGCGGGCACGTTCTCCAGCTGCACGAAGTGGAACTGCACGTTCTGCCGGGTCGTGATGTGGCCCCAGCCGCGGGAGTACGTGTCGGCCAGGTGCCCGAACATGTCGAGCTGCTCGGGCGTGACCTTGCCGTAGGGGATCTTCACCCGGAGCATCTGGTTGTGGCCGCCCTGGCGCTGGCCGTAGACGCCGTTGTTCAGGCGGAAGACGCGGAAGACGTCCTCTTCGATCTCACCGGCGAGGTACTTCCCGAGCATCCGCTCGAACTTCTCGATGTCCGCCAGCTGTGCGGGGTCGATCTCGAGCTGCATCACGGGTCACAACGGTAGTCGAATCCCGACTATTCCGATCAAGTTTCGGGCATTTCAACGGCCCGCGAGGAGGCCCGTGATGTCGGTCCACGCCGAGCGGTCCTGGAGCAGGAAGAGGTGGCCGCCCTCGTACGCGCGCAGCTCGGCGTCGGGGATCTGACTGGCGATGGCCTCGCTGTTGCTGAGCGGGGCGATGCCGTCGAAACGACCTGCGCAGACGAGGGTCGGCGCCGTGACCTGCGGCAGCCGGTCGAACGTGTCGTGGTGCGACCGGGCCTCGAGCTGGTGCCGGTAGCCGGCGGCCGCTGGCTGGCCCGTCCGCATGGTGGCGAAGATCTTCTCGGCCGCCTCGGGGTTGGCGGCCTGCCACTCGGCGCCGTACCGGGTGTCGCTGATGCCGAGCTGGATGGCGATGCGCTCGTCGTCCGGCAGGTCGATCAGCGTGTGCAGCGGATACGACGGTGCGCCGGCACCGCCGCTCGACGTGCAGCACAGCACCAGGCGCTCGACGCGGTGCGGGTGCCGGATGGCCAGCTCCTGGGCGACCATGCCACCGAACGACACGCCCACCACCGCGCATCGCGCCCAGCCCACGTGGTCGAGGAGGCCGGCAGCGTCGTCGCCGTACTGCGCCATCGTGTACGGCGGCTCCGGCACCGACGTCTGTCCCAGTCCCCGCTGGTCGTAGGCGAGCAGGTCGAAGCCGCGGCCCAGCGGACCGTCGAAGACGTTCGGCTTCGTGCGGAGATCACCGCCGCTGCCCGAGATGAACAGGACCGGCGGTCCCTCGCCCCGCCGCTCGTACCAGACGGACAGCTCCCCGACGTGGGCGTAGGTCAAGCGCTTCGCAAGAGCTCGCTGAGCCGGAACGCGAGGTCCAGGCTCTGTCGCGCGTTCAGGCGCGGGTCGCACATCGACTCGTACCTGTCGTCGAGCTGGGCGTCGAGGATCTTCTCTGCGCCACCGAGGCACTCGGTGACGTCGTCACCGGTGAGCTCGATGTGGACGCCGCCCGGCACCGTGCCCTCGGCGCGGTGGGTGGCGAAGAATCCTGCGATCTCCTTCAGCACGTCCTCGAACTCGCGCGTCTTGCGACCCGAGACGGAGGTGAACGTGTTCGCATGCATCGGGTCGCACACCCACACGACCGGGTGGCCGGCGTCGGTGACGGCACGCACGATCGGACGCAGCTTCGCCGTCACGTCCTTGGCACCCATGCGCGAGATGAGGGTGAGGCGACCGGGGATGCGCTCGGGGTTGAGCTTCTCGCAGATGGCGATGGCCTCGTCCGCGCTCACCGACGGGCCGATCTTGCAGCCGATCGGGTTCTTGATGCCCGAGAAGAACTCCATGTGCGCACCGTCGAGCTGGCGGGTGCGCTCGCCGATCCACACCATGTGCGCCGAGCAGTCGTACCAGTCGCCGGTGAGGCTGTCGCGCCGGGTGAGCGCCTCCTCGTAGCCGAGGATCAGCGCCTCGTGCGAGGTGTAGACGTCGACCTGGTGCAGGTGCGCCTCCTTGGCGAGGTCGATGCCGCAGGCCTTCATGAACCGCAGCGAGCGATCGATCTCGGCGGCAAGCACCTCGTAGCGCTCGCCCTCGGCCGACGCGGCGACGAACTCCTGGTTCCACGCGTGCACGCGTGACAGGTCGGCGAAGCCGCCCTTGGTGAACGCACGGACCAGGTTCAGGGTCGCCGATGACTGGTGGTACGCGGTGAGCAGCCGGCTGGGATCCGGAACCCGAGCCTCCTCGGTCGGTGCGATGTCGTTGACCATGTGGCCGCGGAAGCTCGGCAGCGACACGCCGCCGACGTCCTCGAAGTCGGCCGACCGGGGCTTCGCGTACTGACCGGCGATGCGACCGACCTTCAGGACCGGAACGCCGGTGCTGTAGGTGAGCACGATGGCCATCTGCAGGATGACCTTCAGCCGGTCGCGGATGCTGTCGGCCGAGAACGCCTCGAACGACTCGGCGCAGTCACCGGCCTGGAGCAGGAACGCGTTGCCCTCGCCCACGGCGGCCAGATCGGCCATGAGGCTCCTGGCTTCGCCGGCGAACACGAGCGGGGGATAGGTGGAGAGCTCCTTGAGGGCGCGATCGAGCGCGCCCGGGTCGGGCCAGACCGGCTGCTGGGCAGCCGGCCGGTCGCGCCACGACGAGGGGCTCCACGGCATGGGCACAAGTCTGGCGGAGGATCAGCCAGATCGCGAAGCGGATACCCGTGCGCGACGAAGCCCCGGCGGGGGGAGCCGGGGCTTCGTCGTCAGGGAGGAACCTGAGCTCGGACTCCGGAGCTACGCCACCAGGGCGTCTGCGTCCTCGCGCAGCTCCTCGACCGCCCGCTTCACGATGCGGCGGGCCGCTTCCGCGGTGACGCCGAGGCTCTCGCCGACCTCGCGGAAGCTGCGCTTCTCGCCGTCGAGCAGGCCGAAGCGCTGCTCCACCGCGGTGCGAGCGCGGGGCTCGAGCTTGCCGAGGAGGTTGGTGACCATCTCGTCGTGGAGGGTGTCGAGCACGATCTGCTCGGGGCCCGGGACCGCATCGGGGATGAGGTCCATCAGCTCCTGCTCGCCGTCCTCGCCGATGTTGCGGTCGAGGCTGGTGGGCGTGGAGAGCCGGTGCAGGTTGGCGAGCTCGGCGTCGAGGTCGTCACCGTCGCCGGACACCGCGCGCAGCGCGGCACGCAGCTGGGCCGAGCGCTCGCTCGGGAGCCGAACGAGGCTGGC
>DASUCO010000271.1:0-4687 GCA_036275955.1 Acidimicrobiales bacterium | reverse complement strand
GCGGCGGTGTACTCGCACCACCACGTCGACCACGTCTTCGGCACCGCCATGTTCGAGCAGGAGGCGACGGCCAACGGGTGGGCCCAGCCCACGGTGTACGCGCACGAGGAGCTGCCCAAGCACTTCGACCGCTACCTGAAGACGCTCGGGTGGAACCGCGCCATCAACATGCGGCAGTTCGCCATCTACCTGCCGCAGTTCCAGTGGCCCGATCGGTACCGGTATCCGGACGTCACCTACCAGGACGCGATCACGTTCCGGCGCGGCGAGCTGACCTTCGAGCTGCGCCACGCGCGCGGCGAGACCGACGACGCCACGTGGACCTGGTGCCCGGAGAAGAAGATCCTCGCCCCCGGCGACCTCTTCATCTGGGCCGTGCCCAACGCCGGCAACCCGCAGAAGGTGCAGCGCTACGTGGGCGACTGGGCGGTGGCGCTGCGGGAGATGGCCGCGCTGGAGCCGGAGATCATGCTCGCCGGGCACGGGCTGCCCATCGTGGGGCGCGACCGCATCGTCGCCGCGCTCACCGACACCGCCGACCTGCTGCAGTCGATCGAGGACCAGACGCTGGCGCTCATGAACCAGGGGGTGACGCTGGACCGCGTCATCCACGAGGTGTCGGTGCCGTCGCACCTGCTCGACAAGCCGTACCTGCAGCCGGTGTACGACCACCCGCAGTTCATCGTGCGCAACGTGTGGCGCCGCTACGGCGGCTGGTGGGACGGCGAGCCCGACAACCTGCTGCCGTCGCCGCGCGCCGAGCAGGCGCGGGTGTGGGTCGACCTCGCCGGTGGGCTCGACAACGTGCTGGCCCGCGCCGCCGAGCTGCAGGCGGCCGACGAGCTGCGGCTGGCGTGCCACCTCGTCGAGTTCGCGGTGCTGGCGCAACCCGACTCGTCCGAGGCCCACGCGCTGCGGGCGTCGATCTACGCCGCCCGCTCCGGCCAGCAGGTGTCGTCGATGGCCCGCAACATCCTCAACCACGCCGCCCTGGCGTCCGGCGAGGGCAAGCGCGACATGGCCGGCGAGACGCCCTGAGCCCGCTTTGGTGATGCCAGCGGGTCGGAAACGACCCGCTGGCATCACCAAAACCGTGGGAGGGTCGCGGTCGTGAGGTGGGCGGACTGGCGGACGTTGGTGACGACGTACCTGCGGCCCCGGCGGCGGCTGATGGCGGTGCTGGCGGCGGCGCTGTTCTCCACCATCGGGCTGCAGGTGGTGACGCCCCAGATCGTGCGGGCGTTCATCGACCGCGCCACGGCATCGGGCGAGCAAGCGCTCGGCTGGGTGACCGCGCTCTACGTCGGTGCCGTGCTGCTGCAGCAGGGCCTGCGCGTCATCGCCGCCTGGTTGAGCGAGGTCGTGGGCTGGCTCACCACCAACGACCTGCGGGCCGACCTGATGGCCCACTGCCTCGACCTCGACCCCGGCTTCCACGAGGCGCACCCGCCGGGTGAGCTCATCGAGCGCATCGACGGCGACCTCACCGGCCTCAGCCTGTTCTTCTCGCAGTTCCTGCTGAACGTCATCGGCAGCGTGCTGCTGCTCATCGGCGTGCTCACCGTCGTGTGGTTCCAGAGCACGTACGCCGGCGTGATCCTCACAGCGTTCGCGCTGGTCGCCCTCGGGATCCTCGTCGCCGTCCGCCGGGTGTCGGCCAACGCGTGGGAGCGGTCCCGCGAGACGAGTGGCCTGCTGTTCGGCTTCCTCGAGGAGCGACTCGCGGGCACCCAGGACATCCGCTCGTCGGGCGCCGAGGCGTACACGCTGCGCGGCTTCTACGGCCGCGCCCGCGACCGGCTGTGGCGCATCAGCCGGGCCCGGCAGATGGACGCCATCCCGTGGTCGACCAACGCGGTGATCCAGCTCGGCGCCCAGGGCCTGGCGTTCGCGGTGCCGGCCGTGCTCGTGCAGCGGGGCTCGATCTCGCTGGGCGAAGCGTTCGCCCTCAACTTCTACGCCCAGCTGCTCATCCAGCCGCTCGACAACGTGTCGCACCAGGTGGAGGCGCTGCAGCAGGCGATCGCCGGCGGCCGCCGCGTCATGTCTCTGCTGGCGCTGCGCAGCGAGCTGGTCGACGGCCCCGGTTCGGAGCTGCCGCCGGGCGCGCTGCCGGTGGCGCTGCGCGACGTGTCGTTTGGCTACGGCGACGACCCCGACGTGCTGCACGCCGTGACCATCGAGGTTCCCGCCGGCACCGTGCTCGGCGTCGTCGGTCGCACCGGCAGCGGCAAGTCGACCATCGCCCGGCTGTTGGTGCGCTTCCACGACCCGCGTGGCGGCCACGTCGAGATCGGCGGCATCGACCTGCGCACGCTGCAGCGCCACCAGCTGCGCGACCGCGTGGCGCTGGTGACGCAAGAGGTGCACGTGCTGCGCACGACCGTGCGCGACAACCTCACGCTGTTCGACGAGACGATCGACGACGACCGCATCGTCGACGCCATCCACCGCCTCGGGCTCGGCCCGTGGTTCGACGCGCTGCCCGACGGGCTCGACACGATCGTGCGCGAGGGCGGCGCCGGCATGTCGGCCGGCGAGTCGCAGCTGCTGTCGTTCGGCCGCGCGTTCCTGGCCGACCCGTCGGTGGTGATCCTCGACGAGGCGTCCTCGCGGCTCGACCCGGCCACCGAGGTGATCCTCGAGGATGCTGTCGACCACCTGCTGGACGGCCGGACCGGCGTCGTCATCGCCCACCGGCTGGCCACCCTCCAGCGGTGCGACGCCATCTGCGTGCTCGACCACGGACGGGTCGTCGAGCACGGGCCCCGCCAGGCGCTGGCCGACGACGAGCACTCCCGGTTCGGCGCCCTGCTGCGCACCGGCCTCGACGTGGTGCCGTCATGAGCGAGAGCGAGCCCTGGCCGTCGTACCGGTACGCGTGGCGCCAGCACCGCTTCCGGCCCAAGCGCCAGCTCATCAACCTGTCCGGCGTCTTCCTGGGCTGGGGCGCCGAGGTCCTCCCCGGCATCGCGGCCAAGGTCGTGTTCGACCGGCTGGAGGACGGCGCGTCGACCGAGTCGCTCGACTGGCTGTGGTGGCCGATCGCGCTGCTGACGATGCGCATGGTCGCCATCTGGATCACGTCGATCACGCTGCAGTCGACGAACGGCGCGTTCTCCTACGCCAACGCGGCGATGCTCCAGCGCAACGTGCTGCGGCGCGTGCTCGAGCTGCCCGGCGGCCGCGCCCTGCCGTCGTCACCGGGCGAGACGGTGAGCCGCCTGCGGGACGACGTCGAGCACGTCATCTGGTGGCCCATCGGCTTCAACAACGTGATCGGGTCGGCGTTCACCGGCACCATCGCCGTCGCAGTGCTGCTCACCATCGACGCCCGCATCACCGCGCTGGTGCTGCTGCCGCTGGCGGGCGTGGTCGCCATCGTCGAGCTGGCCCGGCGCCGCATCGTCGTCTACCGGCGCGCCAACCAGGTGCGCACCGCCGCCATCACCGGCTTCATCGGCGACGTGTTCGCGTCGGTCCAAGCGGTGCAGGTGGGCAACGCCGAGGCGCGGGTCGTCGAGCGCTTCCGCCACCTCAACGCCAACCGGCGCAAGGCGGCCGTGCGCGACCGGCTGCTGGAGGAGATCCTGAAGGGCGCGTTCTGGGTGGTGAACCTCGGCACCGGCGTGGTGCTGATCTTCGCCGGCCGCGCCCTGCAGTCGGGCGCGTTCTCCCTCGGCGACCTGGCGCTGTTCGTGTACTTCCTGAAGATCTTCGAGGAGTTCACCCGCGACATCGGCGGCGGCCTCACCGGCTACCGCCAGCTCGGCGTCTCCTACGGCCGCCTGCACGACCTGCTCCAGGGCAGCCCACCCCAGCGCCTGGTGGAGGACGACGAGATCTACGAGCGGGGCCCGCTGCCGCCCAAGACGACGCCCCGCACCCGCGTCGAGCCGCTGCAGGAGCTGCGCGTCGAGCACCTGTCGTACGACCACGGCATCCAGGACGTGTCGCTGACGCTGCGTCGCGGCAGCTTCACCGTCGTCACCGGTCGCGTCGGCGCTGGCAAGACGACGCTGCTGCAGAGCATCCTCGGCCTCGTCCCCGCCACCGGCACCATCACCTGGAACGGTCAGGTGGTCGACGACCCGGCCACGTTCCTGGTGCCGCCCCGCACCGCGTACACGCCGCAGGTGCCGCAGCTGTTCAGCGAGACGCTGGAGGACAACATCCTCCTCGGCGCCGAGGGCGACCTCGACGAGGCCATCCGCCTCGCCGTCCTCGACGACGACCTCGACGACATGCCCGACGGCCTCGCCACCCGCATCGGCTCCCGCGGCGTGCGCCTGTCGGGCGGCCAGCTGCAGCGCACGGCGGCGGCCCGCATGTTCGTCCGCCGCCCCGAGCTGCTGGTGTGCGACGACCTCTCCAGCGCGCTCGACGTCGAGACCGAGGCCGCGCTCTGGGCCCGGGTCCTGGAGGAGGGCGACCGCACCGTGCTCGCGGTCTCGCACCGGCGCGCCGCGCTGCAGCGCGCCGACCAGGTGGTGGTGCTGCGCGACGGGCGCGTGGACGACGTCGGCCCGCTGGCCGACCTGCTCGAGCGGTGCGAGGAGATGCGCCGCCTGTGGCGCCTGGAGGAGATCGTCGAGTCAGACGACGCCGAAGCGGATCTTCCCGCCCAGCGGGCCTGACAGCGTCAGCGCCTCGGCCTCGATGCGGTCGAGGTGCCGGGAGCGGGTGC
>DASUCO010000270.1:0-4795 GCA_036275955.1 Acidimicrobiales bacterium | reverse complement strand
CCGCCGGCTGGACCAGCCCGACGCGCCGCTCGTCGAGCTGCTGGCCGACTTCGACGCCATGTACCGGGTGCTGGGGAACGACGGCGACCGGCTCTACATCCACACCGATCGTGACGCGCCGAGGGGCCGGATCGTCGCCCTCGACCTCGAGCGGCCCGACGTGCTGGTCGAGCTCGTGCCCGAGAGCGACGGCACCATCGAGGTGGCCAGCATCGTCGGGGACCGGCTGTTCGTGCAGCACCTGGTCGACGCTCGCTCCGTGGTGCACGTGCACCAGCTCGACGGCACGTTCGAGCGTGCGGTGCCGCTGCCTGGTGTCGGCTCGGTCGCCGGGTTCAACGGTCGGCGGACCGACGCCGCCACGTTCTTCGTGTTCACCTCGTTCACCGACCCCGGCACCGTGCACCGCTACGACCTGGCCACCGGCGAGGTGTCCATCTGGTGGCGTCCTGCGCTCGCCTTTGATCCCGACGCGTTCGAGACGACCCAGGTGTTCGTCGAGAGCAGGGACGGGACCCGCGTCCCGGCGTTCGTCGTGCACGCCCGCGGGATCACCCTGGACGGCTCGAACCCCACGTTCCTGTACGGCTACGGCGGCTTCAACATCTCCCTGCCGCCGGCGTTCTCGCCCGGCAACGTGACCTGGCTCGAGATGGGCGGCGTCTACGTGCAGGCCTGCCTGCGCGGCGGCAACGAGTACGGCGAGGAGTGGCACCTGGCCGGGACCAAGCACCGCAAGCAGAACGTGTTCGACGACTGCATCGCGGTGGCCGAGTGGCTGATCGAGTCCGGGTACACGTCACCAGAGCGACTCGTGCTCGCCGGTGGCAGCAACGGCGGCCTGCTCGTCGGGGCATGCATGACCCAGCGCCCCGACCTCTTCGCCGTGTGCCTGCCCAGCCGCGGCGTGCTCGACATGTTGCGCTTCGAGCGCTTCACGATCGGGTGGGCGTGGGCGTCGGACTACGGGACCGTCGACGACCCCGACGACTTCGCCGCCCTGCTCGCGTACTCGCCGCTCCACAACCTGCGCCCCGGCACCGCGTACCCGGCCACGCTCGTGACCACCGCCGACCACGACGACCGGGTGGTGCCCTCGCACAGCTTCAAGTTCATCGCCGAGCTCCAGCGGTGCCAGGCCGGTGACGCCCCGGTGCTGATCCGCATCGAGACCGATGCCGGCCACGGTGCCGGCGCCGCGACCACCAAGCTGATCGAGGAGGGGAGCGACGTGCGGGCGTTCGTCGCCCACCGCCTCGGCATGACCTGCCCCTGGTAGTCAGTCGCCCAGTGAGAGCAAGCGGCGGACCAGCTCATCGACTCCCGCGTCCGGCAATCCAGCGGCGGGTCGCGGTCCCCACCGGCAAGACTCGGCGTCCGTGAACCTGGACCTGCGACCGATCACCGAGGACGAGCACCCGGCGTGGAGCCGCTGGATCGGCCGAGCCTTCGGTGAGGACAACGACGACGAGGCGATCGCCCGGTGGCGCAAGATCACCGAGCTCGATCGCACGATCGGTGTGTTCGACGGCGGCGAGATCGTCGGTACCGCCGGCGCGTTCTCGTTCGACATGGCGCTGCCGGGCGGCTCGACGCTGCCGGCCGCCGGCGTCACCGCCGTGTCGGTCCGTGCCACCCACCGCCGCCAGGGCGTCCTCACGCGGATGATGCAGCACCAGCTCGACGACGTCGCTGCACGGGGGGAGCCGCTGGCGATCCTGACCGCGTCGGAGACGCCGATCTACGGCCGGTTCGGGTACGGGCTGGGCACCCAGTTCTGGGGCTGGACCCTCGACACCGACTCGGCCCTGGCCACCCCGTCGACCGCCACCGGGCGCATGCGGCAGCTGGAGAAGGACGACGCGGCCAAGGTCGTGCCCGCGATCCGGGAGCGCGTGTGGCGCCGTTCGCCGGGCGAGGTGTCGTGGTCGCAGGCGTGGTGGGACGACTGGTTCCAGGACCCGAAGGACCAGCGCGAGGGCGGCTCCGAGCGGCGCTACGCGGTGCACGAGTCGGCCAGCGGCGAGCCCGACGGCTACGTGGCGTGGAACGCCAAGCCCAAGTGGGAGGGCGGCCTCGCGGTCGGCACCATCCGGGTGCACCACCTGTACGGCCTCGACGACGAGATCGAGGCCGCGCTGTGGGAGTTCCTCCTGTCGATCGACCTGGTGAAGACGATCGTGGCGTGGGACCGACCGGTGGACGAGCCCCTGCGCTGGCGCCTGGCCGACTACCGGCACATGAAGGTCACCACCCAGGGCGACCACCTGTGGGTGCGCATCCTCGACGTCGAGCGCGCGCTGTCGGCGCGCGAGCTGGGAGCCGACGATCGTCTGGTGCTCCAGGTCACCGATCGGTTCCGGCCCGACACGGCCGGCGCGTACGTCGTGGAGCCCGGCTCCTGCCGGCGGACCCACGACGACGCCGACCTGCTGCTGGACATCCGTGATCTGGGCGCGCTCTACCTCGGTGCGATTCGCGCCACGACGCTGGCCAAGGCGGGCCGCATCGAGGAGCGGACGGCAGGTGCGCTGGCGACGGCGGACCGGCTCTTCGCGTCGTCAGCGGTCCCGTGGTGCCGCACGCACTTCTGATCAGGCACCCGTTCGCATCCACGCGTCGCCGCGCCATCGCCACACCAGCGTCGCGAGTCGCACCACCTGCATGAGGCTGAACGCCGTCCACACCCAGCCGATGCCCCAGCCCAGCGCGAGCACCGCGAGCGTCGTCACCACGTAGACGGCGGCCGACGCGACCATGGCCCACGCCAGGTACCGGAGATCGCCGGCGCCGATGAGGATGCCGTCGATGGCGAAGACGATGCCGTTGGCCGGCTGCTGCAGCGCGACGAACACGAGCACGAACGCGGCGAGGTCCTCGACCGCACTGTCGTCGGTGAACAGACCGGGCAGCCACGGACGCAGCAGGAGCACCAGCGCGGCCAGCGCGAGCCCGGCGACGACGCTCAGCTCGATCATCCGACGGGTTGCGGTACGGGCGTCGTCGACCGAGCCGGCGCCCAGCAGCCGGCCGGCGAGCGCCTGGCCGGCGATGGCGATGGCGTCGAGCACCAGCGCCAGGAACATCCACAGCTCGAACGCCACCTGGTGGGCGGCGATGTCGCGGGTGCCGAGACGGGTGACGACGGCGGTCGACACGAGCAGCGCGCCCCGGAGCGCCGCGGTGCGCAGCACGAGGTGGAACGACAGCCGGGTGAGGCGTCGCAGCGCGACGGCGTCGGGTCGCAGCGGCGCTCCGGACCGGATGACGACGCGCACGTACCAGAGCGCGCCGCAGGACTGGGCCAGCACCGTGCCCCACGCCGAGCCGCCGATGCCCCAGTCGAAGCCGTAGACGAACAGCACCTCCAGCGCGGTGTTGAGGACGACGGTGGCCAGCGTCACCAGCAGCGGCGTGCGCGTGTCCTGCGCGCCCCGCAGGTAGCCCGTCCCGGCGAGCACGAGCAGCAGCGCCGGCACGCCCGCCATCGAGATGCGGAAGTACTCGAGCGCGAACGGCCGCACCGCGTCGGACGGCCCCATCACGTCGACCAGTGGCGCCGCCGCCACGTAGCCGAGGACAGCCACGGTCACGCCCAGCAGGGCGCCGAGCCACAGCCCCTGCACGCCCAGTGCAGCGGCCCGCCGCTCGTCGCCGATGAGCCGCGACACCGTCCCCGTGGTGCCGTAGGCGAGGAACCCGAAGAGCCAGTAGGCCGACAGGATCAGCGAGGTGGCGACGCCCAGCCCGGCCAGCTGCGGGGTGCCGAGGTGGCCGACGATGGCCGTGTCGATGAGCACGTACAGCGGCTCGGCCGCCAGCGCGCCCAGCGCGGGGACGGCCAACCGCAGGATCTCGCGGTCCCAGGCCCTACCGTGCACGACCATGCCGGCGACATCATGGCGGGCGGTCGACCGGCGCACCGACGAGGTGCAGCTGCTCGAGGCGCTGCGCACGAACCGGCAGAAGCGCGAACGCCAGCGCCGGTTCGTGGTCGAGGGCGTGCGCAACATCGACGCCGCCCTCGACGCCGGCTGGCCGGTGCACGCCGTGCTGTCGCCCGTCGGCGCCCACCGGTCGCGGTGGGCGGACGAGACGGTCGACCGGGCTGCCGGCGCCGAGCGCATCGAGCT
The DNA here is from genome assembly GCA_036275955.1 of Acidimicrobiales bacterium. GTDB lineage: Bacteria > Actinomycetota > Acidimicrobiia > Acidimicrobiales > CADCSY01 > DATLFP01. The sequence continues at coordinate 662 of DASUCO010000270.1, read as the reverse complement.
GGCACCCGAGCTGTTCGACGCGCTCACCGATCGCGACGAGCGACCCGAGCTGCTGCTGATCGCCGAGATCCCGCAGCGACGCCTCGAGGACGTGCCGCGGGTGGACGACCTCCTGGTCGTCGTCCTCGACCGCATCACCAGCCCCGGCAACCTGGGCACGATCGTGCGCACCGCCGATGCGCTCGGGGCTCACGCGGTGGTGACGGTCGGGCACTCGGCCCACGCCTACGACCCCCAGGCGGTGCGGGCCAGCACCGGGTCGCTGTTCGCCGTGCCGGTCGTCGCTGCCGACACGCCGGCGCAGCTGGAGGCGTTCTGTCGCGACCGCGGGCTCGCCATCGTGGCCACCGACGAGCACGGCGACGTCGACATCGCCGACGCCGACGTGCGGCGCCCGTGCGCGCTGCTGCTCGGCAACGAGACCGCCGGTCTGAGCCGCGCCCTGCGCGACCTGGCCGACGTCACCGTCCGCATCCCCATCGTCGGCTCGGCCAGCTCGCTGAACGTCGCCGTGGCCGCCGGGATCGTGCTGCATGAGCTGGCTCGACGCGTACGTCCCTGACGGCGCGGCCGAGGAGGCCGACGTCGCCCGCATCGCCGCCGCGCTGGCGGCTGGCGACGTGTGGGCGCGGTCGACGCCGCTGCACGTGACGGGCTCGGCC
>DASUCO010000269.1:0-4917 GCA_036275955.1 Acidimicrobiales bacterium | reverse complement strand
GAGGAAGCCGCGCGGCTTCTTCAGGCCAGACAGCTCGGAGAGCAGCGCCTGCAGCGTGCCCATCCCGCCGCCGCCCATCCCGGCACCCATGACGAACCCGTCGCGCAGCACCGCCAGCTGCGACTCCGGCGTCAGGTAGCGCAGGCCGTTGCAGTCCGGGCGGTCGGCGAACGGTGAGCTCATCCCCTGCCCGGGGCCGATCTGGGCCAGCCCCCCGCGGCTGCCGAGCGAGTCGGCCTCGTCGAAGAAGACGATGACGCCGCCGTAGCGCAGCGCCAGCTTGCGCAGCTTCCGGAACAGCGCCTTCACCTTGAGGATGCCGACGCCCATGAACATGGCCTGGAACGCACCCGGGTCGACGAACACGTACGGCTTGCCCGTCTCGCCGGCGACCGCCTCGGCCATCAGCGTCTTGCCGGTTCCGGGAGGACCCCACAGGAGGATGCCCGAGGGCACGTGCCCCCCACGCGACTCGATGGACTCGGGATCCTCGAGGAAGACGATGTTCTCCTTCACGCGCTCGACGACGTTGTCCTGACCCCAGACGTCGCTGAAGCGGGTGTCGATGTCGTCGGGCATGTAGGTGTCGACGCCGCCGCGCGACAGGAACCAGAAGAGGCCGACGAACTGGACGACCATGAACACCAGCGCGAACGCCAGCTGCAGGACGAGCGGGAGGTAGTCGAACAGCCGAGCCGGTGCCTCGATCAGCGCGTTCGCCGGCGGCAGATCGAACAGCGAGGCGACGAGGAGGTCGACGATCAGCAGGATGACGAGCAGCCGGATGACGCGACCGAGGCGGTAGCGCGTCCAGTCGTTCATGCGACCGACGCGCCGGTTGAACGCGCCGAAGATCCGGTCGGTCCAGAGGTGGTTCCAGCGCGACGAGATCTCGCTCAGCAGGTAGTGGCCCTGGCGCAGCAGCTCGACGGCCACGATCAGCAGCAGCCACCAGCGCGCGTCGAGCTGGCGGTTGATCGCGTCGCGCGTCGGCAGGATCGGGTTGGTCGAGATGTCCGACCAGACGAACAGCCCGAACAGGAGCGCGCACAGCAGCAGGATGCGGACGCGGTCCCACATCGAGCTCGGACGGCGCGTCGACGGCGGGACCTTCGACGCCGGGTGGTCGAGCGCGCCCGGCGCGTTCGTCGTCACTTCTCCTCCAGGGTCCACGACTCGATCACCTCCTCGATCTCGTCGTGGTGCGCGTCCCAGCACTCGACGCTGCAGCCGATGCTCAGCACGTACCGCTTGGTGGTGGCCTTGTCGACCAGCACGGTCTGGTCGATGATCGCCGTGCCGCCGCCGTCCTCGGGCGTGATGGCCACCTGGATGCGCACGCCGTGCGGGCCGGCGTCGAGCACGATGTCGTGGTAGTCGAGGATCTCGAGCGGTCCGCCCGGGTTCTCCTGCGCGAAGAGCAGCGGGTCGGTGCCGAAGTTCGTCGAGCGCAGCGTCGCCAGCGACAGCTCGTCGCGCTCCATGACGTCGAGGGGGATGATCTCGACGTAGCCCCGCGGCTCGGAGTGGGTGATGGCCCGCACGGCGTCGGGCGACGGTCGGTTCCCGCCGGCGAAGCCCCGCACCCAGCCGCCACCGGCGTCGCCCGCGGTCTCGGGCAGCAGGTCCTCGGTGTCGAACACCGTCCAGTCGTCGGGCACCTTGAAGTACAGCTTCTCGTCCCGGTTCGAGTGGTACGTGTAGCCCGAGCCGGCGCAGCCCGCGGCGACGACCAGCGCTGCCGCGAGGGCGATGACCCGGGTGACCGGAAGCGCGGCCATGTGCAAGTGAACACCCTTCCGAGCGGGAATCGCACCCGCCCGCGGCACTCGGTACGGTCTCGGACGCAGTGCGCCGGTTCGGACTTCTCGCACTCTTCGTCGCACTCGGTTCGGCAACGGCGGCTCCGAGTGCAGGCGCGGCCGTCCCCGTGGTCGTCGTCGACGGCCGGGGCTGGGGACACGGCGTGGGGATGGCCCAGGACGGCGCGTTCTGGATGGCGACCGACGGCGCCAGCCGCGACCAGATCCTCGAGCACTTCTATCCCGGCACCGGGCGGGGTTCGAACACCGGCGTGGTGCGGGTCGTCGTGCACGTGGCGCCCGACGGTCGAGCGTCGCTGACCTTCCCCCAGGGCGGCGAGGTGCGCAGCCCGCGCAGCGGCCCCCAGCGCGCCGGCTTCCCGGTCCGGATCGATCCCGGGGGGTCGGTGACGGTGGTCCACGAGGGGAGCTACCGCGTCGAGGTGGGTGGCACCGTGTCCGCCGCCAGCTCGGGCACGGCCCAGCCGGTGCAGCTGCCGACGACGTCGAGCACCTCGTCCACGTCGTCGACCACCACGACGCTGCTGCCGTCCGTGACCCAGCCGCCGTCGACGACCACCACGACGGCACCGGGCAACACCACGAGCACGGTGCCAGGGCAGCCGCCCGGCGGCGGCGGGCCGCCCCCGACGCAGACCGTCACCTCGCCGGAGCCGGTGTGGGCCGGCCCGGTGTCGGGGGGCGGCACCGTCGGCGTGCCGGCCCGGGGCCTCGCCTACCGCGGCGAGCTGGAGGTGTCGGCGGCCACGGGGCCGCTGCGCGTCGTCAACGAGATCGACGTCGAGCAGTACCTGTGGGGCCTGGGCGAGGTCGGCGCGTCGTTCCCGCTCGCCGCCATCGAGGCCCAGATCATCGCGGCCCGCACGTACGCGCTGCGGGCGATGGCGGCCAACGGGGAGATCTGCGACACGCAGCGGTGCCAGGTGTACAAGGGCGCGTCGGGTGAGTTCCCCCGCCAGCTCGAGGCCGTGAGCCGCACCCTGGGCATGACGCTCGGCTACGGCGGTCGCTATGCGTCGGCCGTCTACTCGGCCAACGCCGCCGGCTTCTCCGCCACACCAGAGGAGGGCTTCGGCACGCCCGACGCCACCCACCCGTACCTCGTGGCCGCGAAGTACGAGACGAGGAGCGAGGACGTCTGGCAGTCGAAGATCGCACTGGCCGACCTCGCCAAGCGATTGCAGTACCCAGGGGCGGCCACGTCGATCGAGGTCGCTCGCGCCGGCGCGTCCGGCCGGCCGATCGAGGTGGCGATCGGCGGCGACGCCGGGACGGTGAAGGTGCGTGCGCTCGACGTCGGGCGCGCCATGGGACTGCGGTCGACGTTCTGGTCCATGCGGCTCGTGTCCGAGGACGTGGCACCGGAGGCCCCGGACGCGGCCGAGCTCATCCAGGCCGCGCCGGAGGCGGTCGGCGAGGTCATCGCCGAGGACACCAGGGCCGCGCTGCTCGCGGACCGCTCGACACGTCGGACCACGACGACCCTCGAGGTGGCGCTGGACGACGGCGACGCCGGCGCCGGGCTCGACGCCGGGCCGGCGCTGCTCGTGCTGCTCGTCGCCGTCGGTGGCGCCGGTCTCGTCGCACGCGCACGCGCCCAGCGCGCGCAGGTGCAACGAGGCGAACAACAAGCGCGAAGCGGCCGCCCCGGAGGGCGGCCGCAGCTGACTCGTTCGGACGTGCCGAAGGACTCGAAGGACTAGCGAACTGAGTCGGAAGCATGGCGGCATCTCGACGGCCAGCGACGCCGATCGCGGCGTCCTCGGCGCTCGAAAGCCGGCAAGAGGATTCCCTCGCTTCTGCGTCCTTGCGCTCGACGCCGCTGACTCGCCGACCTGCTCGCCGGCGTCCGACTCACCTCGCTAGAAGTCCTCCATGCCCCCACCGGGCATGCCGCCGCCGTGGGAGTGCTCCTCGGGCTTGTCCACGATGACCGCCTCGGTGGTGAGGAACAGCGCCGCGATCGACGCCGCGTTCTGCAGGGCCGAGCGGGTGACCTTCACCGCGTCCGGCACCTTGTCGGTCAGGTCCTCGTACTCGTCGGTGCCGGCGTTGTAGCCGACGCCGCCCTCGAGGCCCTTCACCTTCTCGACCACGACGCCGCCCTCCATGCCGGCGTTGACGGCGATCTGGCGCAGCGGCTCCTCGACGGCCTTGGCCACCAGGCGAGCGCCCGTGGCCTCGTCGCCCTCGAGCTTCACGGCGACGTCGAGGATGGCCGGGATGGTGCGGATCAGCGCCACGCCGCCGCCGGGGACCACGCCCTCCTCGACCGCAGCCTTGGCGGTGGAGACGGCGTCCTCGATGCGGTGCTTCTTCTCCTTGAGCTCGACCTCGGTGGCGGCGCCGACCTTGAGGACGGCCACGCCACCCGACAGCTTGGCCAGGCGCTCCTGGAGCTTCTCCCGGTCGTAGTCGGAGTCGGTGTTCTCGATCTCGGCCTTGATCTGGTTGATCCGGCCCTTCACGTCGTCCTCGGCGCCGGCGCCCTCGACGATCGTCGTCTCGTCCTTGGTGATCATCACCTTGCGGGCCGAGCCCAGCAGGTCGAGCGTGACGCCGTCGAGCTTCAGGCCGACCTCCTCGGCCACGACCTGGCCGCCGGTGAGGATGGCGATGTCCTGGAGCATGGCCTTGCGACGCTCGCCGAAGCCGGGGGCCTTGATGGCGACCGACTTGAACGTGCCGCGGATCTTGTTCACGACGAGCGTGGCCAGGGCCTCGCCCTCGACGTCCTCGGCGATGATCACGAGCGACTTGCCGCTCTGCATGACCTTCTCGAGGACGGGCAGCAGGTCGCGGACCGAGCTGATCTTCGAGCTCACGAGCAGGATGTACGGCTCGTCGAGGACGGCCTCCATGCGCTCGGGGTCGCTCACGAAGTACGGCGAGATGTAGCCCTTGTCGAAGCGCATGCCCTCGACGAAGTCGACGTCCATGCCGAAGGTCTGGCTCTCCTCGACGGTGATGACGCCGTCCTTGCCGACCTTGTCCATGGCCTCGGCGATGAGCCCGCCGATCTCGGTGTCGTTGTTGGCCGAGATGGAGGCGACCGACGCGATCTGCTCGCGGTCGTCGACGTCCTTCGACATCG
>DASUCO010000268.1:0-3588 GCA_036275955.1 Acidimicrobiales bacterium | reverse complement strand
CGTCGACGTCGTGCAGCTCCGCGAGAAGCAGCTGGACGCCCGCCCGCTCCTCGACCGCGCTCGGCTGGCGCTGCGCGTGTGCCGCGGGCTCGGCGTCCCCTTCGTGCTGAACGACCGGCCCGACCTCGCCCTCGAGGTCGGCGCCGACGGCGTGCACGTCGGCCAAGACGACGCGCCGCCGGCGCTGGCCCGCCGCATCCTCGGCCCCGATGCCATCGTCGGACACTCGACGCGAGGCGGCGCGCAGCTCACCGCTGCCGCCAAGGAGCCGGTCGACTACGTGTCGGTCGGCCCCGTGCTGCCGACAGCGACCCACCCCACTCGCGAGGCGATCGGCTTCGACGCGCTGCGCGAGGCGGCCGGGGCGGCGACGGTGCCGTTCTTCGTGACCGGCAACGTCAACCCCGACACCATCGGGCCCATGGTCCAGGCCGGCGCTCGGCGCTTCGTGGCCGTGCGCTGGCTGACCGAGGCCGATGACCCCGAGCGAGCGGCGCGCCAGCTGCGCGACGCGATCGACCGTCAGCTCGAGACGGCCGAGTCCGCCTGACGTTCGAGCCAGCCCAGCAGCACGGCGATGGCACGGGGATCGTGGCGCAACCGGTGGCCGGCGCCGTTGATGATCCGCAGCTCGGCCGAGCCGTGGCAGTCGGCCAGGGCGCGGGAGTCGATGGCGGGCACGACGTCGTCGTCGCTTCCCTGCAGCAGGAGCAGCGGGCGCGGCGCCAGCTTGGCGGCCAGCGACAGCGGTCGCGTCTCGCGCAGCTCGCGGATCCACGCGTCCACGTCGACCGGGAAGGCGCGGTTGCGGATGACGCCGATCTCCTTGGCGTGATCGAGGAAGCGCCGAGGATGCGAGGCCCAGTCGTCGAAGTCCGCACGCGCTGACAGCGCGGCGACGCCGCGCACGCGCTCGTCCTCGCCTGCCGCGCAGATCGCGAGCGACCCGCCGGTGCTGGCGCCGGCCAGCCACACGCCGTCGATGTCGCCGAGCCCGAGGAGGTGATCGACCGCAGCCCGCAGGTCGTCGAGCCAGCCGCTGAGCGAGAAGTCGCCCTCGGAGTCGCCCGTCCCCCGGAAGTTGAAGGTCAGGACCGTCCAGCCGGCGTCGGCCGCCAGGCGCTCAGCCAGCTCGGGATACGTCTGCCCGCTCGACTTCGCCGACTTCGGACCCGACGGGAAGCCGTGGCAGACCACGAGACCCGGGCGTCCCGGCGCAGCGCGGTCGTCGGACGGGCGCGCCAGGTGGGCGGCGAGCCGCACGCCACCCGAGAGCAGCACGTCCTCCATCGGATCGGACATCGAGCCGACTGTACCGACGACTTTTCCCCATGCCAGGGCATTGCCGGTCTGCCAGGCTCGGCACGTCTGCCGAAGGAGATGGAGTAGGCCATGCACCGGGACCGGTACCTCGAGCAGCTGGCGCGTGACGGACGTCGCATGGCCGACCTGGCGCGTGGCGACCTCGACGCGCCGGTCCCGACGTGCCCGAGCTGGACGCTGCGTGACCTGATCGAGCACACCGGCTACGTCCACCGCTGGCAGACCGAGGCGTGCCGCGTCGACCACGGCGACTTCCCCGATCCTGCACTGCACCGCATCGCGCCGACCGACGGCCAGTCGTGGGCCGACTGGTTCCAGGCCGGCGTCGACCGAGCGGTAGCCGTCATGTCACAGGTGGCGCCGGACGAGCCGCGGTGGACGTGGTCGGCGCCGGGCGGCGGCGAGACGGCGCAGTGGTACTTCCGCCGCATCACGTTGGAGACGCTGGTGCACCGCATCGACGCCGAGCTCGCCACCGACGACGTCACCGACGTCGACCCCGAGCTCACGGCCGACGGCATCGCCGAGATGTGCGAGGTGTTCATCCCTGCCGCCGCCGGACAGCCGATCGGCGGCAGCGGGCAGACGCTGCACCTGCACGCCACAGACGCCGACGCCGAGTGGCTGTTGACGCTGCACGCCGACCGCGTCGACGTCGCCCGCGGTCACGCCAAGGGCGACGCCGCCGTGCGTGGCACGGCGCGCGATCTGCTCCTGCTCGTGTGGGGCCGCGAGCCGCTCGGGCCGGTCGAGGTCTTCGGTGACGAGTCCGTCGTCGCCACCTTCCGGGCGGCGGCGAAGATCTAGCTCACGAGACGCCGTCGGTGACGCAGTGGCGACAGGGCTTGTAGGTCCGGTTGGCCGCCTCGACCAGGGTGTCGGGTCCGAACGCCAGGAACGTCTCGGCCTTCATGAGCTCGTCGATGCCGCACGCGTCGGTGGCGTTGTCGAGGTCGTGCACCCGCTGGTTGCGCTTGTCGCCGACGTAGCGGAAGTGCTCGAACTGCTTCGGGCGAGACATGGCCGAGAACGTAGCCGGGACTCCATGTCCTCCGGCAGGCGTCCTGACGCGGAACGGGGAGCCCCGAAGGGCTCCCCGCTGCCGGTCTTCTCGATCTCGCGTTGGCTACCGGGTGGACCGTGTCCCGGCCGCTCGAAAGAGGGTGGTTGGCGGAAACTCGCCAGGTGGTCCGGCAGGCCGCACTAGCGACCAACCACCTCCAGGGTCCTAGAACTTGGTTTCAGCTGGACCACCTCCTTTCTCTGGTGCGGCAATCGTAGCAACCGCGTCAACGGTGCAACTGCCAGGATTCCGGACCTGTGCGCCGCCATCTCCCGCTCGCCGTCGCCCTCCTCCTCGTCACCGCGTGCGGCGGGGACGACGAGGCGGCGGCGCCGTGTGACCTCCTGCCGCTGGCCACGGCAGAGGGCCTGGTCGACCAGGAGCTGGAGCGCATCCGGGTGGCAGATGGCCTGTCGGAGGACGCCGACGAGGACGCTCGCACGGGCGCGGACGCGGCCGATCTGCGCAGCTGCATCTACGCCCCGGCCGGCACCGAGATCGGCAGCGAGCCGGCGACGGCGGTCGCCCTCCAGCTCGATCGTGGCCTCTACGACTCCAAGGAGGAGCTGTTGGCGGCGAGCCAGGTCGGCGGGATCCTGGAGGGCGTCGGGCGCGCCGCCATCATCGAGACCGAGGAGGGCGGGTTCACCGTCGCCGTGATCGTCGACGACGAGCTGAGCTTCGGTCTCGTCGTCCGTGATCCCGGCATCGAGCGGGAGTCGGTGATCGACCTGGCCCGGGAGATCGCGGACGAGCTCGAGTAGGTCTAGATCTCGCGCTCGGGGCCGGCGGCGCCGATCGCTTCGAGGTACAGGAGCTGCGCGTCGAGCACGGCCTGGATCTCGGCCTCGGTCCACGTGTGGCCGCCCCCTCGAGCACGCACCTGCACGTACGCGAGCGTCTCCTCGTCGACGACGAGCACCTCGTCGTCGGCCGACACGGCCAGGTGATCGAGGCTCCACTGCAGGATCTGGCGCACGTCGTCGTGGCTGAGGGATGCGCTCACCTCGAACGGCAGGCGGTCACCGATCCACTCGACGGCCTCGTCCATGTCGAACACCGGACGCGGGGATTGCACCGCGAGCCGGCTCGTCTCGCGGCCGATGGCGACGGCGGCGATGACGAACACCACGACGACGGCGAGGACGATGAGGAGGATGGCCATGGTCCAAAACGAACGTCGTCGCGCTGACGTGCGCGAG
>DASUCO010000267.1:0-2100 GCA_036275955.1 Acidimicrobiales bacterium | reverse complement strand
CCCTCGTCACGAGCGGGCGGATCGAGGAGCACCGGATAGTCGCCGGGCGGCTCCGGCGCCAGCTGCTGGAGGTAGAGCGGGAGCAGGTCCCGGCCGAGCACGTCCGCGAGGTCGTCGACGTCCACGCTCGTGCGCGCGCTGCCGGACCGCCGCAGCACGCCTTCGATCGTCACCTCGCCCTCCGGCGGCGCCACCATCTCATCCGGGACCCAGCCCCGCAGCACGAGCACGGCCCGCCCGTCGTCGAGCACGAGCGGCGTCACTGCGTGCGACCCGACGGTGCCGCGATACGAGCGATAGGGGATCAGGCGGTCCTGGTCGGCAGCGAAGGTCCCGGTCGCGGTGACGTGCTGGTACTCGCCTCGCTCGACGTCCACCTCGAGCAGGTCGATCGCCGGCCCGTCCGAGCGCTCGGCGATCACGCGGTTGCGGTCCTGCTTCTCCTGCAGCCGGTCGAGCTGCCACACGCCGAGACGGGCGAACGCGAGGACGGCGGAGATGGCGATGACATGACCCAGCAGCCAGATCGGCCGCCGCCAGACAGGTGTCGTCACTCGCCGGGTTCGAGCTCGCCCACGATGCGCTCGACCTCGAGCTTGGTGTTCGCGATCCGGTCGCGGCACAGGGCGATGAGTGCAGCGGCTCGCGCCACCTGTGCGGCCAGCACGTCGACGTCGAGTGCGTCGTCGTCGAGGCGGGTGAGGATGAGCTCGAGCTCAGCGATCGCATCCGCCCAGCGGATCTCGTCAGTCATGTGCTTCCACCGTGCTGTGGACCTCGCCGTCGGCGAGGGTCGTGACCAGGGTGGTGCCCGCGGTCGCGTCGGCGACCGAGCGCACGAGACGCCCATCGGTGGTGCGGGTCAGGGACCAGCCCCGCGCGAGGAGGCGGGTCGGGTCGGCGGCGTCGACGCGCGCCGCGAGCAGGTCGACGCGGCCGTCGGCCTCCCGCAGCCGGGCGCGGGCCAGACCGGTGACGCGCGTCGCTCGAGCGTCGAGCCGCTCGTTGGCGCGACCGGCGGCCGTCGTGGCCAGGGCCAGCAGGCGACCGGCGCGCTGCGCCACCCGCTCGTCGGCGGCGACGAGGTCGTCTCGAGCGCTGCGGGCGATGCCGGTCCACGCCGTCTCGACCCGCTGCAGCGCGCCGCGCACGCGGTCGACGACGAACGCGGCCGTGGCGGTGGGCGTCTTGAACGTGGCGTGGGCGACCTCGTCCACGATGCTGGTGTCGATCTCGTGGCCGATGCCCGCCAGCACCGGGACCCGCTGGGCGGCGATGACGCGAGCCAGTCGCTCGCTGTCGAACGTGGCCAGATCGGTGCGGGCGCCGCCGCCGCGCACGATGAGGATCACCTGCGGGCGCACCTGGCCCAGCCGGTGGAGCGCGCGCAGGATCGAGACGTCGGCGCTGTTGCCCTGCACCTGGGCGTCGGCGACCGAGATGCGGAAGCCGAACCCGCTGGCCCGCAGCTCACCGAGGACGTCCTCGTACGCGGCGCTGCCCTCGGCGGTGATGAGCCCGAGGTGGAGCGGCACCAGCGGGAGCGGCACCTGCTTCTGCGCGTCCAGCAGACCGTCGGCCTTGAGCACGGCGCGGACGCGCTCGCGGTCGGCCGCCAGGCGTCCGAGCGTGTGCTCCGGGTCGATGGCCGAGACGAGCAGCGACAGGCGGCCGAACATCATCTGGACGCGCGCTCGCACCCGGATCTCGAGGCCGTCGCGCAGGCGGAAGTCCGGGTACTTGGCCAGCTCGCGGTCGATCCGCTGGCGGTCGCGGTCGAGCAGGCTGACGTTGAGCGTCGACACCGGTCCCCGCCGGTTGTTCTTCTCGCACAGCGAGAAGTACTGGTGGCCCGAGCGATTCGGCGGCTTCATCCCGTCGATCTCGCCCCGCACCCAGATCTCGGCCGGGAACGCCGAGGCCAGCGCCCGGGTGATGCGAGCGCTCAGCTCGCCGACCCCGTACGTCTTCTCCTGCTCGAAGAGCGCGGCCTGTTCCGACATGAAGGCGTCCATCCTGCCCGACCCCTGTGACAGATTGGCCATCTATGGCGACGCAGCTGGCTCCCGGCGTGCTGGAGATCGACACCCTCCTCGGAGG
>DASUCO010000266.1:0-3198 GCA_036275955.1 Acidimicrobiales bacterium | reverse complement strand
CCGCACGCCAGCGTGCCGTGTGCCAGGCCCTGCTGCGCGGCGTCCGCGATGTCATGCCAGAGGCCGAGGAGCTGGCGCTCGTCCGGGAGCGGCGCCGGATGGCGTCGGCCGACGAGCCCGACATCACCGAGGACCGGGAGGTGATCGAGCGGTGCGAGTGAGACGGCTGCTCGACGACGCCCTCTTCGGTCCCGAGACGGGGCGGCGCCTGGTGCTCGTGCACAGTGCGTTAGCCGTGCTCATCGCCCTGCGCGTCGGACTCGGTCCCTACCGCGAGCTGGCGCGGCTGCCCGATGCCCTGTTCGACCCGGTGCCCGTCCTCGGGTTCCTCTCGAGCATGCCGTCGGCGTCGGCCATCGCCGGCATCCAGGTCGTCGGCGCCGTCGCCGCGCTGCTGGCGGCGGCGCGCCGGTGGCCGCGCGTGACGTTCGCGATCGCCTGGATCTGCTACCTCGTCCTTGCCGGCCTGCGCGGCAGCCGCGGCAAGGTGCTGCACAACGACCTGCTGCTGCTGTGGACGTCGGCCGTGTTCCTGCTGGCACCCGTGCGCGCGTCCTGGCGTGATCGCGAGCCGAGCAGAGAGCACGGCTGGCCGGTGCGGACGGCCATCGTCGTCGCCGCGCTCATCTACTTCTTCGCCGGGTACCACAAGCTGCGGCGCTCGGGGATCGACTGGGTCACCGGCGACAACATGCGCTACATCCGCCGCTGGGGCCCGGCCATCGGTGAGCCCGCGCTGCCGTCGATCTCCGATCGCATCGCCGACAGCCCGTTGGCGTCGCACCTGACGGCAGCCATGCTGCTGGGCGTCGAGCTGGCGTTCCCGGCGGTGATCTGGTGGCGCTGGCTGCGCCCGTGGCTGGCCCTGGCGGCCGCCGGCCTGCACGTCGGGACCTGGTTCCTGCTCGGGCTCGACTACTGGGCGTGGGCGCTGGCGGTGCCGATCCTGCTCATCGACTGGTCCACCGGGTGGCCGATGCAGCGCGGTAGGGTGTTCTCCCGTGCTGATTGACGTACGGAACGTGGTCCCGCGATGACGAAGCACGTGTTCGTCACCGGCGGTGTGGCCAGCGGGTTGGGGAAGGGCCTGACGGCCTCCTCGCTCGGACGCTTGCTCAAGGCGCGTGGCCTGCGCGTCACGATGCAGAAGCTCGATCCCTACATCAACGTCGATCCCGGGACGATGAACCCGTTCGAGCACGGCGAGGTCTTCGTCACCGACGACGGCGGCGAGATGGACCTCGACCTCGGCCACTACGAGCGGTTCATCGACGAGAACCTGACCAAGGACTCCAACGCCACGACCGGCTCGATCTACCAGCACGTGCTGGCGGCCGAGCGACGCGGCGACTACCTCGGCAAGACGGTGCAGGTGATCCCGCACATCACCGACGAGATCAAGCGCCGCATCTACCGGCTCGCCACCGAGGAGGTCGACGTCGTCATCACCGAGGTGGGCGGCACCGTCGGCGACATCGAGATCCTCCCGTTCCTGGAGGCGATCCGCCAGGTCCGCAACGAGGCCGGTCGCAACAACGTCTGCTACATCCACGTCACGCTGATCCCGTTCATCGGGCCGACGGGCGAGCAGAAGACGAAGCCGACGCAGCACTCCGTGACCGAGCTGCGCAGCCGTGGCATCCAGCCCGACGTCATCGTCTGCCGCAGCGAGCGGCCGATCTCCGACTCGCTCAAGCGCAAGATCTCCCAGCTGTCGGATGTCGCCGTGTCCGGCGTGGTCAACAACGCCGACGCCGGGAGCATCTACGAGGTGCCGCTGGTGCTGCACGAAGAGGGGCTCGACACCGAGGTGTGCAAGCTGCTCGGGCTGCCGGTCGAGGTGGACCTGTCGGAGTGGGAGGCGCTGGTCGCCCGCATCGACGCGATCACCGACTCGGTCCGCATCGGCATCGTCGGGAAGTACGTCAGCCTGCCCGACGCCTACCTGTCGGTGGCCGAGGCGCTGCGCCACGGCGGGTTCTTCAACAACGTGAACACGAAGATCGAGTGGATCCAGGCCGAGGAGGTCGAGGGGATGCTGGCCGACGGCCGCCTCCACGACCTCGACGGCATCGTGATCCCGGGCGGCTTCGGCGAGCGCGGCATCGAGGGGAAGATCGCGGCGGCCGCGTACGCCCGGCACCACGAGATCCCCTGCCTCGGCCTGTGCCTCGGCCTGCAGATGATGGTGATCGAGTTCGCCCGCAACGAGCTGGGCCTCGACGGCGCCAACTCCTCCGAGGTCGACCGCACCACGCCCCACCCGGTGATCGACCTCATGGACACCCAGCGCGACGTCGTCGACATGGGCGGCACCATGCGCCTGGGCACCTATCCCGCTCGGCTCAAGCCCGGCTCGCTGGCGGCGCGTGCCTACGGCAGCGAGCTCGTGTACGAGCGCCACCGCCACCGCTACGAGTTCAACAACAAGTACCGGGCGCGCCTGGAGGAGGCGGGGTTGACGTGCTCGGGCACGTCCCCCGACGACCGTCTGGTCGAGTTCGTCGAGCTCGAAGGCCACCCGTTCTGGCTCGGGACCCAGGCCCACCCCGAGCTCAAGAGCCGACCCAACCGGCCGGCGCCGCTGTTCCGCGAGTTCGTCGCCGCCGCCAAGGCGCGGGCCGAGGGCCGGTTGCCGCACCTGCTCGATCCCGACTCGATCCCGGTCGCCGGCCAGTAGCTGTCGTTGTCGTTCAGGAAGGTCGACGAGCGCCGCACCTACGACGGGCACTTCGTGCACGTCGCGGTGGCGACGTTCGAGGCCGAGGACGGCTCGACGTTCGAGCGCGAGATCATCCGTCACCGCGGCGCCGTCGGCGTCGTGGCGCTCACGCCCGATGGTCGCTCGGTCGTGCTCGTGCGCCAGTACCGCGTCGCCATCGAGGAGGACCTGCTGGAGATCCCGGCCGGCGTCCGCGACGTCGACGACGAGCCGCCCGAGGAGACGGCCCGGCGCGAGCTGGAGGAGGAGGCCGGGTTGCGGGCCGTCGGTCCCCTCGAGCTCCTGACCGAGTACGTCGTCGCCGTCGGCCTGACCGACGAGACGCTCGCCGTCTACCTGTGCCGCGAGACGGAGGCGTGCGACGCCCGACCCCAGAGCGCCGAGGAGGAGCTCATGGAGGTCGTCGAGGTGGCGCTGGACGACGTGCCGGCCATGATCGCCGACGGCCGCATCCGCGACGGCAAGACGATCATCGG
>DASUCO010000265.1:0-12174 GCA_036275955.1 Acidimicrobiales bacterium | reverse complement strand
CTCGCGCCGTCGTTGCGCTTCGCGTTCGAGAGCCCGGAGCTGCGCGCCGTCCTCGAGGCGACGCAGGCGCTCATCGCCGCCATCGCCGCCTACCTCGTCTACGGCCGCGTGCGCCGCTACGGACGACGCAACGACCTGCTGATCGCCTACACGCTCGCCCTGTCGGCCGTCACGAACCTCTTCTTCATGGCCCTGCCCGACGGCGGGGAGTCGGCGCTGACGTTCCAGACCTGGGGTCGCCTCCTCAGCCGCATCGCCGCCGGACTCGTCCTGGCGTGGGCCGCGGTGGCGCACGACCGGGCCCTCCGCGCGCCGCGACGGGCGGCGCTGACGATCGTGGCCGCGGTCGACGGCACGCTGGCGATCGTCGCCGTCTTCGTCGGCCTGCTCGTGGACCACCTGCCCGCCGGCACCGACGTCGCCATCGACGCCGGCGGTCGGCCGGTGCCCGCGTTCTGGGGGCATCCGGAGACGCTGGCCGCCGAGCTGTTGCTGTTCGCGATCCTGCTCGTCGCCGCCTTCGGCTTCGCCAGCCGGGCCGACCGTCGTCCGGACCCGATGTTCACGGCGCTGGCCGTCGGCTCCGCCCTCAGCGCGTTCTCCTGGCTGCACTTCGCCGCCTACCCGTCGATCTTCTCCGACGTCGTGCAGATGGGCGACCTCCTGCGGCTCGCCTTCTACCTCGCGCTGCTCCTCGGTGCCGAACGGGAGATCCAGACGTGGTGGACGCGGGTGGCGACGGCGGCCGTGTCCGAGGAGCGCCGCCGGTTGGCGCGAGACCTGCACGACGGCCTGGCCCAGGAGCTGGCGTTCATCACCCGCGAGAGTCGCCTGCTCGCCCGCGATGGCGCCGCGCCCGGCGCCGCCGAGCGGATCGCGGCGTCGTCCGAGCGCGCCCTCGACGAGGCCCGATCCGCCATCAACGCCCTGACCACCGACGACGTGGAGTCGCTCGACGTCGCCATCGCCCACGCCGCCGAGGACGTGGGGTGGCGGGTCGGTACCGAGGTCCGCCTCGACCTCGCCACCGACGTGGAGGTCAGCCCGGCCGCCCGGGAGGCGCTGCTCAGGATCGTGCGCGAGTCGGTCAACAACGCCGGCCGCCACGGCGGCGCCTCCGTGGTGACGGTCGCCCTCCGCGACGACGGCGTCCTCTCCATCGAGGACGACGGGTGCGGCTTCGACCTCGACGATGCCGCCGCCAAGGGCCGGTTCGGTCTCATCTCGATGCGAGAGCGGGCCGAGGGGCTCGGCGCCCGGTTCCGGATCACCTCCAAGCCGGGGCGCGGGACGAGGGTCGAGGTGGCGCTGCCGTGAGCGGGGACGACCAGTCGGAGACGCCCATCCGGGTGCTGCTGGCCGACGACCACCCACCCACCCGGGCCGGCGTCCGCTACACGCTGGAGCAGGCCGGCATGGTCGTGGTCGCCGAGGTGGCGGACGCGGCCGGCGCCATCGAGGCCGCGATCCGGGAGAAGCCGGACCTGTGCCTCTTGGACGTCCACATGCCGGGGAGCGGGATCGCCGCCACCCGGGCCATCACCGACGCCCTCCCCGACACCTTCGTGGTGATCCTCACCGTGTCCCGCGACGACTCCGACCTGTTCGACGCCCTGCGGGCGGGCGCGTCGGGCTACCTGCTCAAGGACATGGACCCGGATCGGATCCCCAACGCCCTGCTCGGCGTGCTGGCCGGCGAGGCGGCGCTGCCCCGAACCCTCCTGATCAAGGTCATGGACGAGTTCCGGGAGCGGGGTCGCCGTCGACGCCTCCCGCTCGCCGGCCGGAAGGCGGCCGACCTCACCGAGCGGGAGTGGGAGGTACTGCACCTTCTGCGCGACGGCGCATCGACGGCAGAGATCGCGGCGCGGCTGTTCGTCTCTCAGGCCACTGTGCGTAGTCACGTGGCCGCGGTGCTGAAGAAGCTGAAGGTGCCGGATCGCCAGGCCGCCATCGAGCTGCTGGGCGATTCCTGACCGCGGGGCATCCCCCGTCACCCACCCGGGCCAGTCATCTCGAGGGCGAAGCGTTGAGATGCATCAACGCGCAATAGGGCACTCCGACCATGGCGGTTCACGCTCCGTGACCCCACAATGACCACGCAGCGCTTCGGCGAGCGCGCGGAGCGGATTGCTCAAGAATTGTGCGATTTGCACCGATCAGTCCTGAGGTCATCGAGCACGGACGGAAGAGGGCACGGGACAACATGGGCACGACTCGCAAGATCCTGATGGCGGTGGTGCTCGTCGGCGCCCTCGCCACCGCGTCGGGATCCGGCACCTTCGCGGGCTTCAACGCCACGACGACGAACGCCAGCAGCGCCTTCCAGACCGGCACGGTCGTCCTGAGCAACCTCAAGCAGGGCGGCACCACCTGCTTCTCCTACGGCGCCAGCCCCACCGCGATCGGCACCAACAGCAACGCCTGCGCCGACAACCTCTACTCCTTCGCCGCCAACCAGAAGCCGTCGGCCTCGAACATCGGCACCGTCAACCTGACGCTGACCAACATCGGCAGCCTCCCGGGCACGTTGAAGGTCTACGCCTCGACGGCCTGCTCGTCGGGCCCTGACGCCGGCAGCTACCACGGCAACGGGAACCTCTGCCAGTTCCTGAAGATCTCCATCCAGGAGACGACGACGCTGGGCGGCGCCGGCAACGGCGCCTGCATCTACCCGGCCGCCGCCTCCAACTGCGCGGCCGTCGCTGCGGGCGACCTGTCGTCGCTGAACAACCTGGCGTCCGCGCTGAGCGTCGGCACGCTGGCCGCGACCAACGGCGTCCGGTACTTCACGGTGAACGTGGCGCTCCCCAACGGCGCCAGCGGGGCCGAGAACTCGATCATGGGACTGACCGCCTCGTGGGCGCTCGGATGGGTGCTCGAGCAGCAGTGACGGAGCGGCCGACGGGCCACACGTCACTCCTGCGCAAGGTCCTCCTCACGATCATGATCGTGGGAGCGACCGGCAGCACGCTCAGCGTCGGCACGTTCGCGTCCTACAACGCGACGACGAGCTCGGGCGCGACGTTCGAGACCGGCGCGCTCGTGCTGTCTGACATCACGCCCGTGACGAACACCCTCTGCTACTCCGCCGGCGGCGGCCCAGGCACGACCTTCGCCAACGCCAACGCCAACACGTGCGACGCCGTCTTCAACCTCAGCAACCAGACGCCGTCGACGACCGTTTCGACGCAGCGGATCACGCTCAAGAACGAGGGTGACCTCAACCCGACCAAGCTCCAGCTGGCATCCACCGGTGCCTGCACGAACACCGAGACGGCCTCCGGCTACCACGGTGGCGGCGACCTGTGCGCCTCGCTGCGGTTCTCGATCCAGGAGTACACGACCAGCGCCTTCACCACGAAGAAGACGTCCTGCGTCTACCCGGCGAGCACCAGCGCCGTGTGCGCCACCACGCCGGCCGGCGTCATCAGCACCTTCACCAGCACGTATCCCAGTGCCACCCCTCTCGACGTGAACACCAACGGCGCGGCGACCTCCGGGATGAACGTCGGGGTCGAGCGCTTCTTCATCATCAGCATCCAGCTCCCCACCACTGCCGGGCAGACGACTCAGGGGATGGCCGCATCCTTCGGGTTCACCTGGCAGCTGGCCCAGTAGTCACGATCTCGGAAGGCAACGACGACATGAGCAGCGCCCGCAACCCCAAGCGAACCGAGGAGATGGTCCTCGTGCCGGCGCGCACGCTGCGCATGAGCAGGATCCGCAAGGCGATCGTCGGCGTCGCCGTCCTCGGCGCGCTCGGCGTGCTGGCCGGCACCGGCACCTTCGCGTCGTTCAGCGCCTCGACGACGAACGCCGGCAACGTCTTCTCGACCGGGAAGCTCGAGCTGAGCAACACCAAGCAGAGCGGCACCGCGTGCCTCTCCGGCTACAGCGGCACCGGCACCGGCTCGCCCCAGTCGAACCTCGACAGCAACGGCAACTCGTCCTGCGACAGCCTCTTCAACCTCACGCTGCGCCGCCCTGGCGACACGGCGACGGCGTCGCTTGCGATCGCGAACACCGGCAACTACGACGGCGAGCTCCAGTTCTGGCTGCCCAACGGCTGCCAGAACCAGACGGTCACCACCCCGGCCGGGTCGGCCAACCTCTGCGGCAAGCTCGAGGTCTTCATCCAGGAGACGAACAGCGACTACTCCACGCCGACGGCCTCCTGCGTCTTCCCGGCGGCCGCCGCCACCGCGTGCAACAGCAGCTGGTCGGCCAGCAGCGACAGCCTCAGCGACCTGGCCACGGCGGCCACGGTGAGCACCCCGTTCCCGAGCACGCCGCTGCTGCTCCCCTCGAGCGGCTCGACCACCCGCTACTTCCAGATCAAGATGAAGTTCGGCGACGCCGGCTTCGACGGCAGCGGCAACGGCCTGGACAACGCGTACCAGAACCGTCGGGCGGCGTTCGACCTCGTCTGGCGCCTCCAGGAGGCGTAGGCCCGGGACGACGGACGAGACTGGTGGCGCATGACGGAGCAGGGATCATCTGACGGGTTCGATCGGGTCGGCACCACGGGTGCCGACCCCGATCGCGCCTGGTGGCTGGAACCCGATCCCGTCGAGGTGTTCGCGGCCGGCATGGAGCTGGCCATCCGGCAGCTCCACGTCGAGGTCGCCGCGCTCCGGGCCGAGCGAGACGGGCTGCGGCTCGAGGTCGAGGGGCTGCGGGCGAAGCTGGCCATCGCCCAGGAGCAGCTGACCTCCCAGTCGGGGATCGGCGACGCGGTGCGGGAGCTGCAGACCATCGTGGGCCGGCTGGCCATGAGCCGGCCCGACCTGGCCGGCCCTCCGCCGCCCACGTCGGACGTCGAAGAGCCCGTGGCGACACCCCTCTCGTCGCCCATCGCCGTCGGCCCGGTGGTCTTCCCCACCGTCCCCGTCGTCCCCGACGTTCCGGAGCCCATCGTGGACCTGACCGTCGAGCCCGCTCCGGTGACGCCCGCGCCTCCCATCCACGAGACGCCGCGCGAACCGACTGCGCTCGAGCAGCTGGCCGCCATGGGACTGTGGCCGCCCCGTCCCCGCCGCGAGGCCACCAACGACACGAGCGCGTTCGCACCGCCGGCCGCGGTGCCGAGCGTCGACCGCGAGCCGCTGCCGCCGCGGCGATCGACGCCGCCGCCACCTCGGCCGCCGGCCGAGCCGGTGATCAGCTGGGATCCGGCCAGCTCTCGCACCACGCCGGTGGCGGCCGAGCCGACCGTCGGACGAGTCGACGTCGACGAGGTGCCCTCCGAGCGGGGCCGGGCCCTGCGCGTCCTCACGAAGGTGGGTGCCGGGCTCGGCATCCTCGCCGTCGTCCTGATCATGGCGGTCACGGTCGGGCCTCGCTTCCTCCCGTACCAGACCTACTTCGTGCGCTCGGGGAGCATGGAGCCCACCATCCACGTGGGTGCCATGGTCGTGCTGACCAAGACCGACGCGACGAAGCTCGAGGTGGGCGACATCATCACCTTCGAGAACCCCGACAAGCCCGGCACGCTCGTCACCCATCGCATCGTCGGCGTGGAGAACGGTGAGGCGGGCCGCACCTTCACCACCAAGGGCGACGCCAACGGCTCCGCCGACTCGTGGCGGGTTCCGGCCCAGGGAGACGGCTGGAAGTACGCGTTCAACGTGCCGCTGATCGGCTACGTGTTCGGCTACCTCGGCACGCCGCAGGCCCGACTCGCGCTCCTCGCCGTGCCCGCCGCCATCCTCGGTGTGCTGTCCCTGCTCGACATCTGGTCGCCGGCACACAGGAAGACGAAGAAGGGCGGGTCGTGAACCCGCACCGGCGGGCGTTCATCACCTCCCTCGTGCTGCTCGCCGCCGCGGGCGCCGTGGCCGGGACCTCCGCCAGCTTCAACGCCAAGACGACCAACGACGCCGCGTTCTCGACGGATGCGTTGAACAACCCGACGAACGTCACCGTCGCCAACGAGGGCTACACCGTGAGCTACTCGTGGACGACCGGCACCATGACCTCGGGCGGGTCCGCGTACAGCCATCGCCTGTCGACGAAGGTGCCGACGCTGGGAACGGTCACCGGGGCGGCTCCCACGTGCACGTGGTCCGACACCTTCGGCACGACGACGACCATCCCGAACGCGACGACGAGCGCCACGGTCACCGTTCCCAACAACCGGCTCGGCCTGTGGCTCTGCTGGCGTCTCGACCTTCAGCACCCGGCATCGGGCACGCCGGTGTGGGTCAGCCAGTCCAGCCCGACCGGTTCGATCCAGATCGGTTTCGTCGTGCAGTCGGTGACGGTTGCCAACGGCGGCGCGTCAGGAGCGATCGACGCCGGAGACACCATCGTCATCAAGCTCTCGCAGCAGGCGTTGAAGACGTCGATCGGCAGCCCGACCAACGTCTGCTTCCTCACCGCGAGCAAGACCTCCACCACGGCGACCATCTACGTCGGACGCTCGACCAACACGGCATGCGCGAGCTCCAGCACCCTCCTCGGGTCGTTCCCGGTCGCCAACGCTGCGATCGGCAACCCGGCGGCGAACTGGACGCCCACCTATGCGTCGACGTTCGCGTGGCAGGGCTCGTGCAACGTGGCCAACACCGCCTGCGACGAGCTCCTCATCACACTCGGCACGCGGGAGACCGGCAACATCGACCCGACGGCGACCATCAACTCGAGCTCCATCTTCACGCCGATCGCGACCCTCCAGTCGTTCGCAACCGTCAGCGGCAGCCCCTTGCCGCTCTGCACGGCGAACACCACGTCCACGAACTTCTGCAAGCCGACCGTCTCCGGCTCGTTCTGATGATGGCTGCGCGGCTACGGCGTCACTGGCTCGCCATCGCCTTCCTGGTCGTCATCGTGCTGACCGTCGCCCGGTTCACCGGCAACACCGCCGCCGACCGGTGGCAGGAGTCACTGGACGACGAGCTCGGCCACGCCGGCGCCGCCGCCAACGCCGAGATGCTCGACCTGGAGCGAACCCACCTCACCGCGCTGCGGGGCTTCGCGTTCGCGTCAGGTTTCCCTGAGGCGCTCGAGGCGCTCGACATCGCACGCGTCGAGGAGCTGTTGACGCCGGTGGACGCCAACCTCGGCGTCCCCATGGTCGACATCCTCGATCCCGAGGGCCGCGTCGTGTTCGCCTTCCGAGCCGAGGGCGAGCAGGCACCGATCTACCGGAGTCGGGCCGACGTCGGCATCGTGGCGCGCGCCCTCCGAGGCGAGGCGGACGAGTACGGCGAGCGCTACTCGACGCTGCTCGTCTCCGACGAGGGCCCGCTGGTCGCCGGATCGTCGCCGGTCCGGGTGGGTGACCGCGTCGTCGGCGCCGTTCTCGTGATGACACCGCTCGAGCGCGTCCTCGACGCCGCCGGCGTGGGGTCGTTCCTGACCGTGTACACGGGCTCCAGCGGCGTCCCGCTGGCAACGACGGCGCCCGTCAAGCCCCGCGCCCTGCCGAAGACGCTGCACCGCCTCCTCCCGGCGGAGTCCCTGCCCGTCGACTCGTCCTTCGACGTGCCGGGCGGGACGGCACGCGAGCAGCTCGGTGCGCTCGTCATCCGGCACCAGCCCGTCGCCTGGCTCGGCGCCGCTGACCTCGACCGCACTGACGACATCCGCTTCGACGTGCGGCTGGTGACCGTGCTCGGACTGCTGGCCGCGATCACGCTCGCCGTCGTCATCACCGTGCTGTGGACGCGCTTCGACGGCGAGACGGTGGCCACTGACGAGCCGGAGGACGTCGATCTCCCGCGGGGGGCCTTGCCCCCGCCCGACCGCGATCGCGTCCCCTCCGTGCGGGCTGGACGCCAGCGATGGTGAGGCGCGTCTGCGCCATGGCGGCGGCCGTCGCGCTCGCCGCCGTGCTCACGCCAGCGGCGCGCGCCCAGGAGACGCAGTCGCCCGCCGTCGACGACGGCACCGAGATCCCGTTCGCGACCGTCGACGCCGCGGATCCCACCAACCCGTACGCCGAGCTGGCGTTCGAGGTCGCGGGCGGCATCATGCCGCCGCTGCTGCCGGCGATCCTGGCGGCGACGGCGACCGACGATGCCCAGCTCGAGCTCGCGCTCCAGGAGGCCACCCTCGGCGGGTTCGGCAGCGACGAGGACGGCGGCACCCTCACCGCCGCCGGCGTGCCGCTGGTGGGTCGACTGGCCCCAGCCGTCGACGAGGGCGAAGCGCTCACCGAGACGACCGATCCGAGTGCCCTGCCCCAGACCGACACGGGCGCGCCGCCCGAGCTCGCCGGCGACGGACCGGACGAGCGCCGGTCGTTCGCGTTCACCGACGAGTCCGGCGAGCCTGCGCCGCCCCCGGAGGACGCCCAGCCACCGGCGGACGAGCCGTCGGCCCCGTCCGAGGGCGTCGAGGCCGAGCCGCCTCCCACGACCACCACGACCACGACGGCGGTGCCGTCGTCGACGACGACCACGTCGGCCACACCGACCACGTCGACGACCAGCACCACCACGAGCACCCCGAGCACGACCACGGCTCCCACGACCACAGCACCCACGACGACGACCACCACGAGCACGACGCGGCCGACGACGACGACCGTGTCCACCACGACCACGACGTCCACGACAACGCCCGGCTTCGAGGCGGCGACGACCACCACGGCGCCGACGACCACCACGACGTCGACCACGACGGCGCCGACGACCACCACGACGGTGGCACCCCCGACGACGACCACCACCACGACACCGCCCGGCAGCACGTTCCAGCTCACCCAGGAGCGATCGTCGGCCGATGCCTGCGTCGCCACCGACGGCGCGTCGGCGTCGTGCGGGGCGCTGTGGTCGGTCCCGCTGTCGACCGCCGGCACCGCTCACACCTTCGACCTGACGATCCGCAACTCGGGCAACGTCGCCGCCGCCGCCCTCGACGTCTGGGCCGGCGACAGCTGCACGTCGACCAGCACCGGCTCGCCGGCGGGCACCGGTGACCTGTGCGGCGCCGTGCAGCTCACGATCCAGCGCTACAGCACGTCCGCCCGCGACGTGCCCGTCGAGTGCGTGTACGGCGGCGGCACGGCCCAGGTGTGCTCGCTGTCGGCGTCACGGACGCTGGGCCACTTCTCGTCCACCTACCCCTCGGCCAGCCAGACCCGCACGATCGGCGCCGGCCTGGCGGCGGGGGCCGTCGCCCACCTCCGGGTCACGCTGCTGCGGCCCGAGCTGGGCAACGCCTACCAGCGACGCTCGGCGACCATGAGCATCACGTGGCGGATGGTCCAGTAGGACGGGCGGTTACCGTGTCGGCGTGATCGAGCGCCGACCCACGCGCCAGATCGTCCTGCGCCACCCGAGTAAGCCCGTCGCCGTCGGTGGCGATGCGCCCGTCACCGTGCAGTCGATGACGGTGACGAAGACGGCCGACCACGAGGCCACGCTGGAGCAGATCTACGCGCTCGCCGGCGCCGGCGCCGACATCGTTCGCTGCACGTGCAACGACACCGAGGCGGCCGAGGGCCTCGCTCGCATCGTGCCTCGCTCGCCGGTGCCGATCGTCGCTGACATCCACTTCCAGTACAAGCTCGCCCTCGCCGCGCTCGAAGCGGGCGTGCACTGCCTGCGCCTGAACCCCGGCAACATCCGCAAGGCCGAGCACATCAAGCTGGTGGCGAGCGAGGCCAGGGACCGCGGGGTGCCGATCAGGATCGGCGTCAACGCCGGCTCGCTCGACCCCGACATCGAGGCGAAGCACGGCATCACGCCGGAGGCGCTGGTGGCGTCGGCGCAGCGCGAGCTCGATCACTTCCGCGAGGTCGACTTCCACGACGTGAAGATCTCGGTCAAGGCGTCGAACGTGCCGCTCATGGTGGAGGCGTACCGGCAGCTGGCCGACGCGGTCGATCACCCGCTGCACCTCGGCGTGACCGAGGCCGGTCCCCCACCGGCCGGACTCGTCAAGGCGACGGCGGGGATCGCCACGCTCCTCATGGAGGGCATCGGCGACACGATCCGCTACAGCCTCACCGCCGATCCGGTGGAAGAGGCACGGGCGGGTCGGCAGCTCCTCGAGGCGCTCGGTCTCCGCGAGCGCAAGACGGTCGACCTGATCGCCTGCCCGTCGTGCGGTCGCGCCGAGGTGGACGTCATCGCCGTCGCCACCGCGGCGCAGCAGGCGTTCGCCGACCGCCAGATCCCGCTGCAGATCGCAGTCATGGGCTGTGTGGTCAACGGCCCGGGCGAGGCGAAGTCGGCCGACCTGGGGATCGCCGCCGGTCGTCACCGCGGGCACCTGTTCATCCGCGGTCAGGTGGTGCGGGTGGTGGCCGAGGACGAGATGGTCGAGGCGCTGGTGGACGAGGCCGAGAAGCTCATGGCCGAGGGCTTCGACGCCCGCCTCGCCGCAGCCGACGCATCGGCGGCGCAGGCGGCAGAAGACGACCGCCGGGCGCTGCTCGACGACAAGGGCAGCGATGCCAACGCGAGCGAGTCGCGCGTCGAGCTGATCCGCAAGCGGGCCGACAGCTAGCTAGCCGACGCGGGCGTTGGCGGCGTACATGGCCGCCGAGGCCGCCTCCACCTCGTCCGCGGTGATCTGCATGCCACGCTCACCGTCACCGGTGCCGTCACCCATGTACTCGGCCAGCTCCGCCTCGACTCGCTCGGCGACCGCCGCCGACCCACCGAGCACGACGATGTTCTGGGGCGAGAGGCGCTGCAGCTCCGACACGACGCCGACGTGCAGCGGGCCGTCACCGACCATGAGCACGCCGGAACCGGTGAGCGCGGCGATCGGGATGCCGGTGAGGGCGTCACCGAACGTCTTGCCGGTGACCACGAAGATCGTGTCGGTGCCGGACACCGCCCGGTTGTTGACCGCGGCCGTCGTGCCGTAGCGGTCGCTGCCGGAGATGCGCTCGATGGTGCTGCCGTACTTCGCCAGCTCCAGCTCGACGGCACGGGACACGGCCCCGGTGCCACCGACGATGATGATGTGGTCGGCGCCCAGGCGGGCCAGCTCCCAGGCCGTCGTCGCCGGCAGCGAGTTGGGCTCGGTCAGCAGCACCGGGGCCTCCTGGTTGGAGGCGCCGAGACCGGCGGCCAGGGCATCAGGGTACGAGCGGCCGGTGGCGACGTAGACGACCTGCGCGCCGTTCGGGTACTTGTCGGCCGACAGCTTGGCCGCGGTCTCGAAGCGGTCGACGCCGGCGACCCGGACCACCTCCCGGGATGCGTACGGACGGAGCTGCTCGAACACCGCGTCGTCCACCGCGGCCCAACCGCCGACGACGACGATGCGCTCCGGCTTCAGCCGCTCGAGCTCGACGGCCGTGTGATCGTCGAGCTCGTGCACCTGGGTGAGCAGGATCGGCGCCGTCTCCCGCACCGCGCCCGGGCCAGCCGAGAGGGCGTCCGCGTACTCACGGCTGGTGGCGATGTAGACGGTCTGGGCGCTGTCGGGGAACGCGATGCGGGCCACGAGCTGCGCCGTCTCGGTGCGGTCCGTCCCGGCGATGCGGATCGGGCCCTTTCCGGGCGGCCTGGTCGTCGTGGTCGTCGTCGTGCCCGTGCCGCCGAAGCCACCACCACCACCGCCACCACCACCGCCACCGCCGCCGGTCGACGTCACGCTGACGGTGAAGGTGCGGACGTCGGTGTCGGTGTTGCTGGCGGTGTCGGTGCCCTCGACGGTGAAGATGTACGTGCCGTTCGCCAGGCTCGAGTAGCTGATCGTCTCGTTGTTGCAGGTCTGCCAGTCGGCCAGGCCGAGCTGGCACCGGAACGTCGTCCCGGACTCGCTCGACTCGAACGTGAACGTGGTCGACGACGTGGTGATGGTGCCCGACGGGCCCGACTTGATCGTGACGTCCGGCGCCGTGCGGTCGATGACGACGTCGCGCTTGGCCGGCGAGTCGTCGGTGAGGCCCCCGGACGTGGCGCGCACCCGGAAGGTGTAGATGTCGTCCGGCAGCGACGAGACGTCGTAGGTCTTGGTGCCGACCCCGTCGACGATGTCCGAGCAGGCGGTCCAGTCCTGCACCAGGACGGTGTCCTTGTTCCGCATGAGCTTGCACTGGTACGTGGAGCCCGAGATCGTCGCCGTGTACGTGAACTTGATGGATCCGCCGGTGGTGCTGTTCTTGGAGCCGGCGTTGGTCACGCCGGCCGGAGCCGACACGATCGACGTGTTGGGCGCAGTGCCCGGTGCGGCGAAGTTCCAGTCGCTGGCGTGGTCCGCGGT
>DASUCO010000264.1:0-8397 GCA_036275955.1 Acidimicrobiales bacterium | reverse complement strand
CGAGGAGGACCTCGTCAACGACGGCTGGACCGACATCTTCCGCAACGTGATGGCCATGCCGAAGTCGGACAAGCCGCTGTCGATCCAGGAGATCGGCCAGATCATGGAGCTGGCCGACTTCAAGAAGATGGAGACGATCCGGCGCCGGGTCGAGGAGACCGTCCGGGACCGTGATGTCGCCGAGGCCCTCAAGCCGTACTACCGCCAGTTCTGCAAGCGGCCAACCTTCAACGACGAGTACCTGCCGGCGTTCAACCGGGACAACGTCACGCTCGTCGACGTGAGCGAGTCCAAGGGCGTCGACCGCATCACGCCCAAGGGCGTCGTCGCCAACGGCCAGGAGTACGAGGTCGACTGCATCATCTACGCCTCCGGCTTCGAGATCACGACCGACTTCCGTCGTCGTCTCGGCCTCGAGATCCACGGCCGCGGTGGCGTCTCGATCTACGACCACTGGGAAGACGGCATGAAGACGTTGCACGGCTTCACGACGCGCGACTTCCCGAACTGGTTCTACGTGGGCATCTCGCAGAACGCGCTCAGCGTCAACATGACAGCGATGTTCGACGAGCAGGCTCGCCACATCAGCTACATCATCGCCGAGACCCAGAAGCGCGGGGCGACGACGGTCGAGCCGACCGCCGAGGGTCAGCAGGCGTGGTGCGACCTGATCGCCAGCATGCAGGTGATGGGGTTGGAGTTCTTCGAGTCGTGCACGCCCGGCTACTACAACAACGAGGGCAACCTGGGTGACCGTCGCGTGAGCGGCACCTACACGCCCGGGCTCAACGCGTTCAACGCGCTGCTCGAGCAGTGGCGGGCCAAGGGCGACATGGAGGGCCTCGAGCTCGACCGCCCGGTGTCGTGAGCGCGCCGGCGAACCGCTGGGTCGGCGTCGCCATCGACTGCCACGACGCGGAGGCGGTCGGTCGGTTCTACGAGCGGCTGCTCGGGTTCGAGGTGCGCGAGATCGGGCCGATGTGGGCCCAGCTGTTCGACCCGGCCGGCGGCGTGCACCTCAACATCCAGGGCGAGCCCAAGTACGAGCCACCGACGTGGCCCGAGCAGCCGGGCGAGCAGCAGAAGATGCTCCACTTCGAGGTCCAGGTCGAGGACCTCGAGGCGGCGGTCGCCACTGCCATCGAGGCCGGCGGCTCGGAGGCGCCGTGGCAGCCGCCGACGCGTGATCCCGCTCGCATCCGGATCATGCTCGACCCCGCCGGCCACCCGCTCTGCCTGTTCCTGCGAGGCGAGTAGCGGTGCGCGATCGGTTCGGTTCTCCTCCTCCCAGCGACCTCGAGGTCCACCCGACGAGTGATGACGTCGAGTTCTTCCGCGAGAACGGCTACCTCGTCGTCGAGCGCATCACCACGGACGAGGAGCTGGCGTGGCTCACCGAGGTGTTCCTCGCCGTGTTCGACGACGGCGAGGGCGTGTTCGAGCCCGGCCGAGAGCGTGACCAGGAGGGGCCGCCGCAGATCTCGCAGACGATCGCACCGGAGCTCCGCGTGCCGGCGCTGCTGGACACCACCTATCGCCGCAACGCCCGTCACTTCGCGGCGGCGCTCCTCGAGGTCCCCGAGGACCAGCTGTCGACGTGGGGGCACATGATCCGCAAGCCGGCGCTGAGGAGCCGCGCCGCGCCGTGGCACCAGGACGAGGCGTACTGGCGACCCGAGCTCACCTACCACGCGCTTGGCGTCTGGCTGCCGCTGCACGAGGTCTCCGTCGAGCGGGGCGCCATGCAGTTCATCCCCGGCTCGCACAAGGGCGACCTCCTCCCGCACCACCACGTGGGGGACCCGCTGGCCAACCTCCTCGAGGCGGAGGGCGTCGACACCTCCGCAGCCATCGCCTGCCCGCTGCCGGCCGGCGGTGCCACGTTCCACCACCACCGGACGCTGCACTACACGGCGCCCAACACCACCGAGCTGGACCGGCTCGCGTTCCCGATGGAGTACCAGCTCCCGCCGCAACGACGCGAGACGCCGATCGAGACGCCCTGGGTCGATGCGCTGCGCGAGGCGAGCGGCGGCGACCTCGGACCGCTGGTCTGGATCGCGGACGGCAAGGTGCTGCCCGTCAGCTGATCAGGACCACAGGGACACCAGGTCCCGGGTGACGGTGTCCGGGCCCGGCGGCGTCGACGAGGTCGACAGCGTGACGGCGTCGGCCGCGTCCGGCTCGACGAACAGGTGGCGGATCTCCTGGACGAACCGCGACGGCTGCGACAGCGAGTGGGGGTCGTCGTCGCGCCACCGATGGTCGTAGAAGCGCTCCGGGTGCAGCACGTAGAGGTGGTCGCGTGCACGCGTGAGCGCCACGTAGCAGAGCCGCCGCTCCTCCTCGAGCCCCTCCTCGGTGCTGAGTGACATGTCCGACGGCAGCACGCCGTCCGCAGCGTGGATGACGTACACCACGTCCCACTCCCCGCCCTTGGCCGAGTGGATGGTGCTGAGGATGACGAAGTCGTCGTCGAGCAGTGGCGGGCCGGCCAGCTCGCTGGTGCGGTTCGGCGGGTCGATGGTCAGCTCGGACAGGAACTGCGCACGCGTGGCGCACGTGGCGGCCATCGCCTGCAGCTGCTCCAGATCGGTGAGTCGGTCGCGCGCGTTGTCGTACCGGCGCTCGAACATGGATGCGGTGCCGGTGCGCAGGATCTCGACTTCGATCTCGGGCCTGATGGTCGGATCCTCGAGGCACGCCGCCAGCACCGAGCGCAGCGCGCTGAGATCGGCTCGTGCGCGGGGCGGCTCGAGCGGCGGGCCATCGACGAAGGTGCGCACGGCGGCGAGGTTGGGCAGCTCCAGCGACGCCATGATCGAGCGGCGCGTCGCCGGTCCCACGCCGTCGGCCATGCCGAGCGTCCGGTGCCACGCCAGCTCGTCCGATGGGTTCTCGAGGATCCGCACCATGCTCAGCAGGTCCTTCACGTGCGCGGCCTCGAGGAACTTGAGGCCGCCGTACTTCACGAACGGGATGCGCCGCCGACCCAGCTCCATCTCGAGGCGGTCGCTGTTGTGCCCGGCGCGGAACAGCACGGCCTGGTGGCGCAGCGCGATGCCCTGCTCGCGGTGCTCGAGCAGGCGCTGGCACACGAACGCCGCCTGCGCAGCCTCGTCGGCGGCGGCACCCACCGTCGGCGCCTCCGGGACCACCGTGAACGAGCGCGCCGCCCGAAGCACCTTCGGGTGCACCGTCTTCGCCTTGCTCATCAGCGCGTTGGCGGTGTCGAGGATGGGCTGCGTCGAGCGGTAGTTGTCTTCCAGGGTGACGACGGTCGCGCTCGGGAACCGCGTGGTGAACGTCGTCATCGCCGCGCACGTGGCCGCCCGGAAGCCGTAGATGGCCTGGGCGTCGTCGCCGACGACGAAGATGCCGTCACCGTCGGGCCGGAGCCCGGCCACGATGTCGGTCTGCAGGACGTTCGTGTCCTGGTACTCGTCGACCAGCACGTGATCGAAGCGCGCCGCCACCTGGGCAGCGGCCGGGCTCGCCGTCACCAACGCCCGCCAGTACAGGAGCAGGTCGTCGTAGTCGAGCATCCCGCGCGCCCGCTTGCGCTCGGTGTACGACGAGAACACGGCGGCGATGTCGGTGGCGTCGGCGTCACACCACGGAAACCGCTCCTGCAGCACGGTGGCGAGGGGCTCTTGGGCGTTGACGATGCGGGAGTAGATGCCGAGCAGCGTCGACGCCTTGGGGAAGCGGGCGCCGCGCTCGGCGAAGCCGAGGTCGGTCCGCACGACGCCGAGCAGCTCGGTGGCGTCGCCCTGGTCGAGCACCGAGAGGCGCGGCGGCAGGCCGACCGCGGGACCGTGCTGGCGGAGCAGCCGGTGCCCGATCGAGTGGAACGTGCCGCCCCACACCTTCGAGGCCTCGCTCGCGCCCAGCGAGTCCGCCCGGCGAACCATCTCGCGTGCCGCCCGTCGGGTGAAGGTCAGCAGGAGGATGCGGTCGGGGTCCTGCCCCTCGGCCACCAGCCGCGCCACCCGCGACGCCAGCGTCCTGGTCTTGCCCGTCCCGGCCCCGGCCACGACGAGCAGCGGCCCGGCGTCGTGCTCGACCGCCGCCAGCTGCGCCTGGTTGAGGCCCTCCCGCCACCGCGGCTCGTGGTCCATGGACCGAACACTAGTTCGATCGACGGCGGCGAGGGCGGCACGCTGTCAGCCGTCGAGCAGCCGCTCGAGCGGCTCCAGCCGGCGCATCGCCTGTTCGAGGTAGTGGGCCGGCTCCCTCGGGGCCGCCAGGTCGATGCGCCCGGCGGCATCGGCGTCGGCGCGGCGCGTCCAGCGCTCGATCCACCACAGCGCCGACCCGAGCAGCGTCAGCGGCTCCCACCACTCGACGCGCGGCATGACGTCACGCGCATCGGTGGTCGACGAGTACCCGCGCCAGAACGCGTCTCGTTGCTCCGGCATCAGCCCGCTCTGGCTGAACAGGTACGCGATCTCGTCGGCGGCATCACCCGGCCGCGCGTACTCCCAGTCGATGAGGACCGGGCTCGGTGCCCAGAGGACGTTGCCGCCGGCGATGTCACCGTGGAGCAGCACGAGCGGCTCGTCGCCGTCGACCTCGGGCCGCATCTCGATCGCTCGCCACGCGTCCGCGAGTCGACGCTGCATCGACGCCGGCAGCGGGTCGCGCACCCACGGGCGGTAGCCGGTGAGCATCTCGACGCGCCCCCGTCGGTACGCCGACGCCGGACCGGCGTCGGGGAACCAGTCGGCGAGGTCGGTGACGGGCAGCGCGTGGACCGATCCGACCACCGCGCCGAGCCGCTCGAGGTCATGCGCTGCCACCTTCGCCAGCTCGCGATGCTCACCGGGCACGAGCTCGAGGCACATCGTCGGCACGTCGAACCACCGGCTCTTGAGGCGGAAGTCGAGCAGTCGTGGCGCCGCTCCGCCGTGCACGACCTCGAGCACGCGCGCTTCGCGCTCGGCGGCGGCGCGCTCTTCGTCGTCGCTGCCGAGCGAGACACGCACGACGAGGTCGTCACCGTCGTGCGGCGAGACGCGGAAGACGTGGTGACGCTCGCCGGTCGCGAAGCGGTGGACCCCGATGATCCGATCCGGTGCGCAGCCCACGACGTCGGCCGCCAGCCCACGAACGCGGTCCTCGACGTCGGTCACGCCGTGGCGAACAGGCCGGCTGGCATCCAGCACGGCCTGCATTCGCTCGAGATCGGCGGACGTCTCCCGCACCGCTACCTCGGCGCCAGCACGCAGAGCTCGTTGCCGTCGGGATCGGCGAGCACCACCCAGCTGACGTCGCCCTGTCCGATGTCGATCGGTGTCGCGCCGAGCGAGACGAGACGCGCCACCTCGGCCTGTTGGTCGCCGTCGGGCGGCGGCGCCAGGTCCATGTGCAGCCGGTTCTTCGTCTGCTTCGGCCTCGGCGCGCCGAACGTGATGAAGAGTCCGCCATCCGGTGGGCGGATCGCCGTCTCGTCGTCCTGGTCCCAGACGAGCGGCCAGCCCAGCGCGTCGCGCCAGAAGTAGCCGGCGGCGGGCGACCCGTCCCACGTCAGCGAGCCCAGGCGGCGCGAGTCGACGAACCGGTTTCCCGGCTCGAGGATGCAGAGCTCGTTGCCCTCGGGATCAGCGAGGACGACGTGCTCGGCGTCGGGGCCCTGGCCGATGTCGATGTGGCGGGCGCCCAGGTCGAGCAGTCGCTCCACCGTCGCCCGCTGGTCGTCGAGCGACGTGCTGCTGAGATCGAAGTGCATCCGGTTCGGCGACGCCTTGGGCGCGGCGGCAGGCACGAACTCCAGCCGGCGCAGCACGCCATCACCGCCGATCGCGCACGGGCACTCGTCACCGTCGATGTGCTCCCACTCGAGCGCGGCCGCCCAGAAACGGGCGAGGCCGTCCGGGTCGTCGGCGTCGAACACGACCGACCACAGGCGGCTCGTCATCGGCAGGACACTACGGCTGCCGCCAACGGTCGATTCGGGACTTTCGTCCCTACGGGGACACGGCACATCGTCCGTAGCGTGATGGCATGACCGATGTCAGCGTCACGCTCGGCGATCTCGTGGCCGACGATCCCGGCGCCGCTCGGGTGCTCGACCGCTACGGGCTCGACTTCTGCTGCCACGGCGATCGGACGCTGCACGACGCCTGCACGGAGGCCGGCATCGATGCCGCCGACGTCGAGGCGGCGCTGGCCGACGCGCCGACCGGCGGTGACGCGTCGTGGACCGCGCTCGATCCCCCGGCGCTGGCCGACCACATCGTGACGACGCACCACCGGTACCTCGACGACGAGCTGCCGGCGCTCGTCGCCCTCGCCGACAAGGTGCTGACGGTCCACGGTGCGCGCCACCCGGAGCTGGCCGACGTCTCGAGGCTGGTCGTGGCCCTCGTCGATGATCTGGTCCCGCACCTGCGCAAGGAGGAGCGCGTGCTCTTCCCCGCCATCCACGCGCTCGCCGCCGGCCGGCGAGACCTCCACTTCGGTCCCGTCGAGAACCCGATCCGAATGATGGGGTTCGAGCACGAGCGGGCCGGCGACCTGCTCGCCGCGCTGCGGCAGGCGACGGACGGGTACCGCGTGCCCGACGACGGCTGCGCCAGCTACCGCTCCCTGTACGAGCGGCTGGAGGCGCTGGAGCTCGACACGCACCTGCACATCCACAAGGAGAACCACGTGCTGTTCCCCGCCGCCATCCGGCTGGCCGAGGGCTGAGGGATCCCTTCGCGCCTGACCGGACCAATCGCCCATGCGTCACACCACCACGACGGCGGGCACACCCCGATCGACTGACCCCGCTCCTCCTCAGAGCTTGCCGAGGAGGGCGAGCGCGATCAGCACCACGACCGTGATGAGCGCCCCGGCCCCGCCCAGGAACGCGAAGTACAGGCCGATCTTCTCAGCGCCGCCGCGCCGCGACTCGAGCCCGAGGCGATCGGCGACGGCACGGAGCAGCTGCCGTCCTTCCTCCGAGCTGAAGCGATAGTCGACGACCTTGCCCGGCCGCAGATCCTCGCCGAGCGCCCACACCTTCTGGCTGCTGCGCTCCAGCACCCGCCCCCGAGTCCGTTCCACCGAGCCGGAGATCGTCGGAACGCCGGCCTGCCACTCCACCGTTCGAGCGTCGTCGGTGACCGTGTAGGTGCCGTCGTTCGGGACCTCGACGTGGTGCGTGTACACGCGGTGGAGGCCCTCCTTGAAGTACAGGCCGAACCACTTGGCATCG
Organism: Acidimicrobiales bacterium; assembly: GCA_036275955.1. Taxonomy (GTDB): domain Bacteria; phylum Actinomycetota; class Acidimicrobiia; order Acidimicrobiales; family CADCSY01; genus DATLFP01. Next base: position 1,193 of record DASUCO010000264.1, on the reverse strand, counting down.
ACGATGTCGAGCGTCAGGTCGAACCCTTGCGCCGTTCGGGCCGCCACGTACGGCGTGCCGTGCACGGCGGTCTCGATGCCCCGGACGAAGTCGTCGCGTTCCGTCATTGCGGGACACACTGTCAGCCGGGACAGGGCGGCGCCTCGGATGTCATCAGGGGTCGGTTCGCGTCAGCCGAAGACGTAGGGCTCCAGCGTCTCCTGCGCCTGGGTGCGCCAGCGGTGCCAGGCGTTGCCGCCGTAGTAGGCCAGGCTGCCGGGCTCGGCCTCGCCGTGGCCGTTGTAGTACGAGAGGCAGTCGCGCAGCGGGGCGCTGGCGATGTCCATCTCTGCGCAGTGCTTGGCGTACGCCGCCTCGGGCTCGGGCTGGACGTCCACCACCTGATGGCCCTGCTCCCGCATCGTCGCCAGCATCCACACGACGTAGTCGGCGTGCTGGTCGATGGCGTCGGTGAAGTTGAAGCTCCCGCCGCCGCCCTGGGGTCCCGTCATGATGAACAGGTTCGGGAAGCCGGCGCTGTGCAGGCCGAGGAACGTGCGGGTCCCACCCGTCTTCCACTTCTCGCTGAGCGAGACGCCGTCACGCCCCTCGATCATGTTGAAGGTCGACGTCGCCATCCACTGGAAGCCGGTGGCGTAGATCAGCACGTCGAGCTCGTAGTGCACGCCGTCGTGCACGACGCCCCGCTCGTCGATCTCGCTGACGCCGCGCGGCGCGGTGTCGACCAGGTGGACGTGCGGCAGGTTGAACGTCGGCAGGTACTCGTCGTGGAACGTCGGCCGCTTGCACCCGTACGGGTAGTACGGCTTCAGCGCCTCGGCCGTCCTCGGGTCCTCGACGATGGCATCGATGCGGGCGCGGATCTGCTCCATGATCCGAAAGTTGCTGTCGAGCTGCTTCTCCATCAGCTCCTGCGGTGACAGCTCGCGCTCGTGGACCTTGCGCTCCTTGAAGTCGGGCACCCGACCGGCCAGGTAGTCGTCGTTGGCCTTGATGGCCGTCCGCCCAGCGGAGATGCGGGCGAAGCGCGCTCGACGAGCACGGGCCCAGCCCGGCTCGTTCATCCACTCGGCGATCTCCTCCTCGGTGGTCGCCCGCTGGTCGCGCACGTCGATGGTCGACGGCGTCCGCTGGAACACGTAGAGCTCGCCCACCACCTTGGCCAGCTCGGGGATGACCTGCACGGCGGTGGC
>DASUCO010000263.1:0-3546 GCA_036275955.1 Acidimicrobiales bacterium | reverse complement strand
GCGAGCAGGTCTGCGGGGAAGATCTTCCTCATGCCGACACCTCCGAGGTGACTGGGGTCATGCCAATTGAACCAGGACCGGCGATGCCACCGGCGGCGAGGATGAGCTTCTCCAGCTTCACCTGGTGGGCCGCGGCCCGCTCGACCTCCTCATCGGTCTCGATGAGCGACTGGATGAGCATCTCGCCGTCACGCCAGTCCTCGAACTCGTCCTGGAGGATGAGCCGGATCGAGCGCATGGTCGGCGCGTCGGTGATCGTCGAGGTGTTGTTCAGGTGGTAGGTGTACGCCGCGATCTTGTGCGGGATCAGCACCCGGTAGACGCCGACCAGCTTCTCGATCGTGAGCTCCTGCGCCTCGGGCTCGGTCATGGCGGCCATGAACTCCTCCATGCCCTCGGCCGGGAGCGTCAGGCGCTCGGTGTTCATCTCGCGCAGCTCGGGCAGTCGCTTGTTCCAGAGGTCGGCGTGCCACGCGTGGTGGTAGCAGTGGGTGCCGAGGCGCATCTTCACGTCCAGCTCGGGCACCGTGGCGATCCAGCCGCCGAGGGCCTCGAACAGCTTCATCTCGACCCACTTGTAGTGGCCGACACGGCGGGCGGTCTCGTCGACGGTGAACGCGCCGGGCAGCTCGCGCCGGTCCCAGGGCGCGAAGGCAGGACGGGGCTTCTTCGGGTCAGCCATATGCCCGTCAGCCTCCCTCGATATTGACCGTTTGGTCAAGGCTCGCCTGCCCCCACTCCGACACGAGGATCCCGCCCAGGATGAGCCCGGCGCCGAGCGCCCCCGCGGCCCCGATCCGCTCGCCGTCGACGTAGCCGAGGATGGCGGCGAACACCGGCTCGAGCATGAGGACGAGGGCGGTGCGGGAGGCGCTCACCCGCCGCTGGCCATACAGCTGGAGTCCGAACGCCAGGGCGTTGACGACGACACCGGTGTAGACCGCGGCCCACCACGCCGACGCCGGGAACGCGTACCCGCCGGCCAGGAGGCCGGGCACGAACAGGGCGAGCGCCACGAGCCCGAACTGGAGGGCGTTCAGCACGACGACGTCGTGGCGGGTGGCCACCTCGCTGAGCACGAGGATGTGGATGGCGAAGGCGAGGGCGCAGAGGATCGAGAGCACCTCGCCCCGACCCAGCCCGATGCCGGCGCCCTCGGTGAGGAGCCACAGCCCGACCACGGCCAGCACCACGCCGACGGCCGTGGCCGATCGGGGCGGGCGCCGGAGGACGAGCGCCGACAGCAGGGGCACGAACACCACGAGCAGGTACGTGAGGAACGCGCTCACCGACGAGGTCGTGTACTGCAGCCCCGTGGTCTGGAAGACGTAGCCGGCGGCCAGTGCCACCGCCGCCGACGCGCCGGCCAGGAGGAGCGGTCGGGGTGGCGCACCCCGACCGCGCACGACGGCCGCCGGCAGCAGCACCAGTGCCCCGACGGCGAAGCGGGCGGCGATGAACGGGATCGGCTCGACGTCGGCGACCGCGTCCTGCATGACGAGGAACGTGGTGCCGAAGAGGAACGCGGCCCCAGCCAGCGCAAGGTCCGCCCGAAGCGTGCCCCGCACGCAGCTAGACGCGGTAGCCGTTGGTGATCGGCATGCGGCGGTCCTTGCCGAACGCCTTCGGGCTCACGCGCGTCCCGGGCGGTGACTGGCGCCGCTTGTGCTCGGCCAGGTCGACCAGGCGGACGATCCGATCGACGATGGCGGGGTCGTGGCCGGCGGCGACCACCTCGTCGCGGGTCTGGTCCCGCTCGACGTACGCCTCGAGGATCGGGTCGAGGATCTCGTACGGAGGGAGCGAGTCCTCGTCCTTCTGGTCGGGACGAAGCTCGGCCGACGGGGGCTTCGTGATGACGTCCTCGGGGATGATCTCTCGTCCCGCTCGAGCGTTGACGTAGCGCGACAGGCGCCACACCTCGGTCTTGAACACGTCCTTGATGACGCCGTACGCACCAGCGGAGTCGCCGTAGAGCGTGAAGTACCCAACGGCCATCTCGCTCTTGTTGCCGGTGGTGAGCGTCAGCCAGCCCTTCTCGTTGGTGAACGCCATGTTCACCATGCCCCGGATGCGGCTCTGCAGGTTCTCGTCGGTGACGTTCGGCGGACGCTCGCCGAACGACGGCGCCAGCATCTCCACGAACGCGGCGTGCGCCGGCTCGATGGCGATGGTGCGGAAGTCGATGCCGAGGCGCTCGGCCAGCGCGCGTGCGTCGTCGCGCGAGCCGTCGCTCGAGTAGCGCGACGGCATCGAGATGCCGTGCACGTGCTCCGGGCCAAGCGCGTCGACGGCGATGCAGGCGACGATCGAGGAGTCGATGCCGCCGGAGAGCGCGACGACCACGTCGGAGAAGCCGTTCTTGCGCACGTAGTCGCGCACACCGGTGACGAGCGCGGTGTACACCTCGTCGTCGAGGTCGGGGACCGGCGCCATGGTCGGCGGCGTCACCGAGCCGGCGACGTCGAGGTCGACGAACACCAGCTCCTCGGTGAACTGCGGCAGCCGCGCCAGCAGCTCACCGGTGGCGCTCATCACCATCGAGCCACCCTCGAACACGAGCTCGTCCTGGCCGCCGACCTGGTTCACGTACACGACGGGGGCACCGGCCTCGAGGGCACGGGCGCGAACGACCGCCTCCCGCTCGCGCCAGCGGCCGGCGTAGAACGGCGACGCGTTGATGTTGAGGATGAGCTCGGCGCCCAGCGCGCCCTGGCGGGCGATGGGGCCGTCCTCGGGGAACCAGGCGTCCTCGCACACGGACACGCCGCACTGCAGGCCGGCGATGTCCCAGAGGCGATGACCGCCCCGACCGGCCTTGAAGTAGCGCTGCTCGTCGAAAACGGCCGTGTTCGGCAGGTGGCGCTTGCGGTACACGCCGATCCGCTTGCCGTCGCGGGCGATGCACGCCGAGTTGTACAGGCCCTTCTCCGCGAACCCGATGATCGCCGTGCACGACCTCGTCCGGCGCACGACCTTGTTGAGGGCCTTGATGTTGTCGGCCACGAACCCCGGCTTGAGCAGGAGGTCCTCCGGCGGGTAGCCGGTGACGGAGAGCTCGGGGAACAGGATGACGTCGGCGCCGGCGGCCTCGGCCTCGTCGAGCGCCTCCAGCATCCGGGCGACGTTCCCGTCGATGTCGCCCACGGTCATGTTCAGCTGGGCGAGCCCCACACGGATGACCGGCACGCGCCGAACGGTACTAAGCGGCTCCCGCTCCTCAGCAGGTCGCGCTGGACTCGCTCGGGATCGACGCCGGCCGGCAGCAACACTGGCGGCTGACGCCGCGGGAAGAGCGGGCCGGCCTCAGCAGGTCGCGCTGGACTCGCTCGGGATCGACGCCGGCCGGCCCAACGCCCAGCCCTGCGCGAAGTGCACACCGAGGTCGCGCACGGCGGCGAGGTGGTCGTCCGACTCGATGCCCTGGGCGACGACGGTGGCCCCGGAGTGCTGGCACTCCCGCACGACGCCGCCGAGCGAGCGCGTCCCCGCCGGCGACGGCAGGGCGCGGACCAGGGACCGGTCGAGCTTCACGTAGTCGGGCAC
>DASUCO010000262.1:0-17063 GCA_036275955.1 Acidimicrobiales bacterium | reverse complement strand
GAGGACGACGAGCTGGCCGGCCTCACCGCCCAGGAGCGCGTGCTGCTCGGGCACATCGCCGAGGGCCTCACCAACCGCCAGATCGGCGAGGCCATGCACCTGGCCGAGAAGACGATCAAGAACTACGTGTCGAACCTCTTGGCCAAGCTGGGCATGAGCCGGCGCACGGAGGCGGCGGTGTACGCGGCGCGGATCGCCGAGCGACGCCACCACGACACCACCGAGTGAGACGAAGGGACGATGGGCTACGGATCTCGGGACCACCGGCCCTGACCCCGCCGACGCCAGCAGCCGACCATCCTTGTCATGACCTACGTTCCCCTGCGGCCCACGTCTCTCGACACCGGCGATCTCGGCTCGCTGCGAACGTCGATCCTCCGTCACCTCGCCGGAGTGGTGCGCACCGTCGGCATCGAAGAGCACGAGCTCGGGTGCTGGCTCGGCGGTGACGTGAACGAGCTGCACGTGATCCTGACCGGGCCGCCGTTGCTGGACGGTCTGCGCCAGGCGCTCGGCGTCCGGGTGCTCGACGCGGTGCGCGAGGACGGCCGCACCTTCGGCACCGTCGACGTCGACGTGCTCGCCGACGACGCGCACTGAGCCGAAAGTGACCTTCGACCCTGCCCGGCTCGCGCCGGTGACCGCCACCATGGCCCAGGTGGAGATCGATCGGAACGGACTCGAGATCCTCGACCGCGACGAGTGCCTGCGCCTCCTCGGCCAGGCCACCCTCGGCCGCGTGGGGGTGACCATCGGCGCGCTGCCCAGCGTGGTGCCGGTGAACTACCGGGTGGTGGGCGACGAGGTCGTGATCCTCACCGGTGCGGGCACCAAGCTCGACGCCGCCACCAAGAACGCCGTCGTCGCGTTCGAGGTCGACGACATGGATCCGGTCGAGCACACCGGGTGGAGCGTGATGGTCACGGGGATGGCCCGCGAGGTCGTCGACGAGGCGGAGATCGCCGCGCTCACCCGGCGACCGCTCCCGCACTGGGCGCCCGGCGGCCGCGAGCGGATCATCGCCATCTCCACCGAGATCGCCAGCGGTCGCCGCATCGTCCACGGCGCACCGGCACCAACGGCGTCCTAGCGATAGCCGCGGTCGTCGTCGGGCAGCGGGCGGGCGGCGATGCGCCGGCCGGTGACCGCGCCGGGCACGAGCCGCACCCAGTGCTCCTTGTCACCGTCGGTCCATGGCGCCAGCTCGACGTGGCGGACCTCCCACTCGTCGGCCTCGTAGGCGACGCCGCGCACGAGGACGCTCCAGCCGTCGTGGCGGTTGTGGTCGACGTGGTCGACCTGGAAGCTCACGGGCCCCTCCGTCAGCACGCGGAGCTTCGTGCCGGCGTCAGTGCGGAACACGACCACCTGGCCGTCGAGCACGAAGTTCACCGGCACCACCAACGGGCCGAGGTCGGTGACGTTCACGGCGATCCGACCGACGGTGCAGCGGGACAGCAGGTCGTAGCAGCCGTCGACGTCGATCTCGACGAGCGATGCGTCAGTCATGGCTCGAGCGTCCCGCCGAACGGCTCTCGGGCAGTAGTGCCGAAGGTCCCCTTGGGACCTTCGGCTCTACACGCGGGTGGCGCCCGCGCGGGACGCTCGAAGGCGTGCCCATGAACGTGCAGCCCATCGACACGGTCGACGACCGCATCAACGACATCCGGTTGCGGACGGCGGCCATCGTCAACGAGGACATCCTCCCGAACGAGGACAAGCTGTGGCGCTACGCGGCCAACGGCGAGGTCTCCGACCACGACCGCCGCGAGTCGCGCGAGCTGCGCGAGAAGATCAAGGCCAAGGTGTGGGAGGCCGGGCTGTGGGCACCGCACCTGCCCAAGGAGTACGGCGGGATGGGCCTCGACTTCCTCACCCACGCCTACATGAACGAGGTGCTGGCGTACGCCGTCGGCGCCGCGTCGCTGTTCGGCGTGGTCGCACCCAACTCGGGCAACCAGTCGATACTCGTGAAGTACGGCACGGAGGAGCAGAAGCAGAAGTGGCTCCTCCCCCTCGTCGAGGGGACGATGGAGTCGGGCTTCTCCATGACCGAGCCGGACAACGCCGGCTCCGACCCGCGCTCGCTGCAGACGACGGCCACTCGCGACGGCGACTCGTGGGTGATCGACGGCCACAAGTGGTTCACCTCGAACGGCATCGACGCCGACTTCTTCATCGTCATGTGCCGGGCCGTCGACCCGACCGGCGAGGTCGGCCGCACCGGCGACATGGTGCAGATCATCGTGCCGGCGGCGACCAGGGGCGTGAACATCGTCCGCGGCATCGGCGTGTGGGGCCGGTCGACGTCCGACCACTGCGAGATCGTCTACGACAAGGTGCGGGTGCCGCTCGAGAACGCGCTCGGCAAGGTCGGCGAGGGCCACCAGGCGGCGCAGGACCGCCTCGGCGCCGGCCGCGTGTTCCACTGCATGAACTCGGTCGGCCAGATGTGGCGGGCGTTCGACCTGATGGTCGAGCGGGCCGCGACCCGACAGGTGCACGGTGGGCTGCTGAAGGACAAGCAGCTGGTGCAGGGGTTCATCGCCGACAGCTACATCGACATCCAGGCGGCGCGGCTCATGACGATCCACACCGCCGAGAAGCTCGACCGCGGGGATGCCGGTGCTCGCACCGACATCTCCGCGATCAAGGTGTTCGTGCCGGCCGCGTACCACCGGGTGGTCGATCGGGCCATCCAGGTGTGGGGCGCGGCCGGCGTGTCGAACGACCTGCCGCTGGCCGGCATGTACCAGGGAGCCCGCGTGCTCCGCATCGCCGACGGGCCGGACGAGGTGCACCGGATCCTCATCGCCAAGAACGTGCTGCACCGCTATGAGTCCGGCTCGGGCTGGGACTTCGGGAGCTAGGGGGGGCAATGAAGCTGATCGACGACCACAGCGGCATCGAGGTGCTCGACCGAGATGCGTGCACGCGGCTGCTCAACGCATCCGAGCTCGGGCGGCTGGCCGTCGTGCTGGGCGGCGCACCGGAGATCTTCCCGGTGAACTTCCGCCTCGACGGCGACCGCATCATCATCCGCTCGGGCGACGGCTCCAAGGTCCGCGCCGTGGGCCACACCAAGGCGTGCTTCGAGATCGACGGCATCGACCGGGTCAACAAGACCGGTTGGAGCGTCATCGCCAAGGGCCGGCTCGAGGAGCTCGACCAGTACGACGCCACCGCGTTCGCCAAGGCGGTGGCGACAGGCGTGGAGCCGTGGGCCGGCGGCGACCGGCCCCACGTGCTGTGCCTGCACATCGAGCACCTCAGCGGCCGGCGGGTGGGCACCGTCGACTGAGGAGCCCGGTCAGGCGAAGGTGAAGTGGTCCTCGAAGCGGGCCCGCACGTCGGCCATGTGGGCCACGTACTTGGGGAAGCCACCGTTGTAGTTGCCGTCCTGGCGACGGTTCGACTCGCCCTCGAAGTTGTAGTAGCCGGGTGTGCACTCGGCGTTGCGTGACGTCTTGCCCCGGTGGGCGATGACCTCCTGCACCCACCACTCCTCGGCCTCGGGCGTGGCGTCGATCGTCCGGTACCCGTTGGTGCGCACGTGGTCGATGCACTCGGCGATGTGGTCGCCTTGGGCCTGGAGCACGTCGGTCAGGTTGAAGTTGAACGACGCCTGGTAGCCGCCCATCACGAACAGGTTGGGGTAGCCGTGCGAGTGCACGCCGACGACGGTGCGCACGCCGTCGCGGTACTTGTCGTTGAGCTCGATGCCGCCCTCACCGATGATCTGGTTCCAGATCCCGGTCTTCTGCACCTCGAAGCCGGTGGCGTAGATGAGCAGATCGAGCTCGTACGTCGTCCCCTCGAAGATCGGGCCCTTGGGACCGATCTCGGTGATGCCCTTGCCGTGGGTGTCGACCAGGTGGACGTTGGGCCGGTTGAACGACGGCAGGTACTCGTTGTGGAAGCACGGCCGCTTGCACATGAACATGTACCAGGGCTTCAGCGCGTCGGCGGTGGCCTTGTCCTCGACGATCTCGTCGATGCGCTCGTGGATCCGCATCATGTAGTCGATGTTCGCCTGCTCCTGGCGGCGGATCTTCTCCTCGCGCGACATGCCGGCCCGCTGCTCGACCTGCATGGCGCTCAGCGGCGCACCTTGGAGCGCCTTCTCGCGCCGCTTGGCCTGCCAGCCCGGCTGCAGCTTGGCCGCCCACTCGGGGTCGGTCTCCCAGTCGTTCTTGATGTCGATGGACGACGGCGTGCGCTGGAAGACGTACAGCTCCTTCGCCGCCACCGCCAGGTTGGGCACCGCCTGCACGGCGGTGGCGCCGGTTCCGATGATGCCGACGACCTTGTCGTGCAGCTTCTCCAGGTCCTGGCCGGTGTACTCGTAGTCCCAGCGCGACGTGTGGAACGAGTGGCCCTCGAAGGTCTCCATGCCGGCGATGCGGGCCAACTTCGGCTTCGACAGCGTGCCGTTGGCGCACACCACGAACCGGGCCCGCATGGTGTCGCCCCTATCGGTGGTGAGGTGCCACATCGCCTCGTCCGGGTGCCAGACGGTCGAGGTGACCGTCGTCTGGAACACGGCCAGCTCGTAGAGGTCGTAGCGGCGGGCGATGGCCCGGCAGTGCTCGAGGATCTCGGGGCCCTCGGCGTAGTGCCGCGTCGGCACGTAGCCCATCTCGTCGAGCAGCGGCAGGTAGTCGTAGGCGATGACGTCGCACGCCACGCCCGGATACCGGTTCCAGTACCACGTGCCGCCGACGTCGCCGCCCTTCTCGACGATGCGGATCGACTCGACGCCCCGCTGGCGCAGGCGCGCCGCGGTGAGCAGGGCGGAGAACCCACCGCCGATGAACAGCACCTCGACCTCGTCGTCGATCGGATCGCGCTCGATGATCTCTTCGACGTAGGGGTCCTGCGCGTAGCGGGCCAGCGGGCCGGTGAGGTCGGAGGTGAACTGGGCGGTGCCCTCGGGCCGGTACGAGAGGCGCAGGTCACGCTCCTCGGCGAATCGGCGCTTGATCTCCTCGTACTCCTCGGGGGTCCTCCTCGGCATGGCCAGACTCTCCCACGACCGGGCGTGCCGATGCGCTAACCGAGGTCGACCTCGACCAGCTCGATCCGCCCCGCCTCGCCCCGCACGTGCTCCTCGAAGATGAGCCCGACGCCGCGGGCGTAGTGCTTCTCCTCGATGACCTCGGGCTCGAGCGGGTTCCAGTCGCGGGTGACGACGACGTCGTCGTAGCTGCCGGCCCGGACCTTCGTCGACACGCCGACCCGCAGCACCTCGCCCAGGTCCTCGGCCTCACCCTCCCAGTACTCCTGGCGGTAGGCGTCGTCGACCTCGGGGTGGGCGAGCATCACGATGCCGGGGAGGGCGCCGTCCACGCCCGCCTCCCACGAACCGTCGGTGTCCTCCAGCTTCCCGTCGGCGAAGTTCTGCACCTCCTCGCCGAGGTACCAGACGTTGCCCTCGCGATCCTGGGTGTACCAGTCGTGGGTGTCCTCCACGATCTCGCCGTCCTCGCGCACGGTGTCGCGCACGACCACGGCCTCGATGCCCATCACCATTCGCCGCTCGGCCAGGACCTCGACCTCGACGCGCTCGCCGTCGCCCTCGTAGACCCATCGCGAGCCGACGATGAGCGGCAGATAGGGGTTGTCGATCACGTCGACCACGTCGTTGGCGTCGAGCGCCGGCTCGTAGTCCCCGCCGTCGCCGGGATCGATCACGATGTCCTTGTCATCATCGCCGCCGCACGCGCCGAGCGCGACGACGGCCAGGAGCAGGGAAAGCGCTCGTCTCATGCACGCATGGTGCATGACGGCGCCTGAAGCGCTGCTGAAGGCACCGGATTACCGTGCGAGGCATGCAGACACGGGTCTCGGAGATGCTCGGCGTGGAGTTCCCGATCCTGGCGTTCAGCCACTGCCGCGACGTCGTCGCCGCCGTGACCAACGCAGGTGGGTTCGGCGTCCTGGGAGCGGTGGCGCACACGCCCAAGGCGCTCGAGGTCGACCTCGACTGGATCGAGGCCGAGACGCACGGCAAGCCGTACGGCGTGGACCTGCTGCTCCCGTCGAAGTACGCCGGCGCCGACGAGGGCGGCCTCACCCGCGACTCGATCCGACAGCTGCTGCCACCCCAGCACCTGCAGTTCCTCGACGAGATCCTCGAGCGCTACGGCGTGCCGCCGCTGCCGGACGACGACGAGGGCCGCGAGCGGGGCGGGCTCGTGAACGTGGCGCCCAGCGGCTACGAGCCGCTGCTCGACGTCACCTTCGCCCACCACCCGCGCCTGGTGGCCAGCGCGCTCGGCTCGCCCCCGCCGCAGCTGGTGGAGCGGGCCCACGAGCACGACGTGGCCGTCGCCGCCCTGGCCGGCACCGCGGTGCACGCCGAGCGCCACCAGCGCGCCGGCGTCGACCTCATCGTGGCGCAGGGCACCGAGGCCGGCGGCCACACCGGCGAGATCGCCACCATGGTGCTCGTGCCCGAGGTGGTCGACGCCGTGGCGCCGACGCCCGTGCTGGCTGCCGGCGGCATCGGCCGCGGTCGCCAGATCGCCGCCGCGTTCGCGCTGGGCGCCGAAGGCGTGTGGTGCGGGTCGGTGTGGCTCACCACCGAGGAGGCGGAGACCCAGCCGGCGGTCAAGGCCAAGTTCCTCACCGCCACCTCCAAGGACACGGTGCGCTCGCGCTCGCTCACCGGCAAGCCGGCGCGGATGCTGCGCAGCGCGTGGACCGACGAGTGGGAGTCCGAGGGCGCCCCGGCGCCGCTGGCCATGCCGGTGCAGAGCGCGCTGGTGGCCGAGGCCCAGCAGCGCATCGCGCGCGTGGCGTCCAAGCCGGGCACCGGCGCCAACGAGCTGGCCAACTACTTCGTGGGCCAGGTGGTCGGCACCATGAACCGCACCATCCCCGCCCGCCAGGTCGTGCTCGAGATGGTCGAGGAGTACATCGAGGCGTCGCAGCGTGTGGCCGGGATCCTCGACTCGGCCACGTGACGGGGCGTGAGATCCAGCCGCACCGGTTCAACAACGGCTTCACGTGGAAGCCGGTGCCGCGACTGGGCGGTCTCGCCGCCGCCGAGCAGGCGGATGCGTTCGATCGCGACGGGTACGTGCTGATCGAGGGCGTCCTCGACCTCGACGAGATCGCCGCCGTGCGCGACGAGATCGACGCGCTCGAGGATCGGAGGAACACGTGGCTGCGCGAGCGCGGCGACGTCGGGCCTGACATCGCCGCCGCCGACGCCATCACGTTCACCGAGCTGATCGTCGGCACCTCGGACGTGCTCAAGCGCTTCGCCACCTCCGAGGTCTTCGCCCGGCTGGCGGCCGATTTCGTCGGCCCCGACGTGCGCATCTACTGGGACCAGGCCGTCTACAAGCGACCCGCGCCGACGCGCGAGTTCCCGTGGCACCAGGACACCGGGTACACGTTCACGCTCCCCCAGCACTACCTCACGTGCTGGACGCCACTCGTCGACGCCACCATCGACAACGGCTGCCCGTGGGTCATCCCCGGCCTCCACGTGCGGGGCACGCTGAGGCACTGGTGGACCGACGTCGGCTGGCGCTGCGTGGACGAACCGCCCACCGAGCCGGTGCCGATCGAGGCGAAGGCGGGCGACGTCATCTGCTTCTCCTCGCTCACACCCCATCGCACCGGTCCCAACGTCACCGACGGGATCCGCAAGGCGTACATCCTCCAGTACTGCGCCGAGGGCTCCACCGCGTTCGACCCCCGCCCGCAGAACGACGACAGCCGCCAGTTCCGCGTCGTCCGCGACGGCGCCCCCGTCTGACCAGCGCGCCGGCGAGGACGTCTCAGGCGTAGCCGAGGGGGGCACCGACATCGACGGCCCTGGCGAAGTCGCGGGCGTCCAGGGCCGACTCGACCGCCGCAGGCAGCCGCTGCTGCGACGGCAGCAACATCGCCACCGCCTGCTGCTCGCAGGTGTCGACATCGCCCGCGCCCCAGGCGACGGCGAGCAGCGGGAAGCGCGCAACCCACTGGAAGCCGTACACGAGGTCGGTCGAGTGCCAGCGCTCGATGGCACTGGTCGCGTGGTGCGCAGCGACGTCGTCGTCCCCGCGACACAGGGCCAACCACGCCCGGTTCCCTTCGACCGCCGCGAGGTACTCGACCATGCCGCCCTGCTCGGCAACCGCCCACGCCGCGTCACACGCGCGCATGCAGCGCTCGTCGTCCAGGCGGAAGCGGTGCGCGACGGCCTGGTACGTGTGGCATCGAGAGAGCACGACGACGTCCCCGGCGCGATCGGCATCGTCGATGGCGGCAGCGAAGTCCTCGACGGCGAGGTCGAGCTGGCGCGCCCACAGCCGGCAGAACGCGAGGTTGAAGCGCTTGAACGCCCGGAACGCGGGATCCGTCACGCGATCCGCGATCGTCGCCGTCCTGAATGCCACGTCGAGCGTCGCGTCGTCGACGACGTACCGCGTCTCACGGATGGTGCGCATCATCCAGAGCATCCCCGCGTCCGCGCGTTGCGCGTCGGTGCCGTGGGCGTCCACGGCCTGACCCACGCGATCGAGCGCGGCGCGGATCTCGTCCGGCTCGTTGCGCCAGTAGTGGAAGGTGCCACGCGCGAGCAGCAGGTCGATCCACTCCCCCATCGCTGGACCCGGCGCCGGCGTGTCGTCGCCGAGCTCTGCCTGCGCACGACGAAACCAGCCGAGAGCGTCGTCGTAGCGACGCTGGATGACCACGACACCGGCCACCTTGCGGGCCAGACGAGCACGAGCGAGCGCGTCGGACGTCAGGGCGAGCGACTGTTCGTAGGCGGCGACCGCGTCGTCGTGATGGCCGCCGCGGTGCAGCACGTCGCCACGGTGCTCGTGCAGCTCGGCGACGGTGGCGTCGGTCGCGCCCGCCTCCGGCTGCGATGACCAGCTCAGCGCGCGCAGCAGGAAGGCACCGGCTTCGTCGTTGAGGTGTGTCTCCTTGGCCCGCAGGGCGGCAGAGCGGAGGTGGCGCAGCGCGCGTCGGGCGTCGCCCGCGGCTTCGGCGTGATGCGCGAGCAGCGCCGCGTGCTCCTGCGTGCGTCCGGCGTGCAGTCCCTCGAGTGCGTCCAGGATGCGGAGGTGCAGGTCTGGTCTCGCCCGCCGGAGGATGCCCTGCTCGATCGTCTCCTGGACCAGCACGTGCTTGAACGCCCACTCGTCTCGCGGTCGCTCGGGCGCCGGATGGGCCAGGTCGCGCTCCTCGAGCACGGCGAGCGCGTCGTCCACGACGTCGCTGCCTTCGATCGCCGCCAGCGCGGAGACAGAGAAGATGCGGCCCTGGACCGACGCCAGCTGCAGCACGCGTCGCACGGTCGGCGGCAAACGGTCCGTCCTCGATCGCACGAGCAGCTCGAGCGTGTCCGGCACCCGAGCGCCCACCGCGCGCTCGTCGACGCGCCATGTGTCGCCGTCTCGCACGAGCCAGCCGGCTTCGACCGCGGACCGCACGAGCTCCTCGACGAACAGGGGGTTGCCCTGGGCCCGCTCGACGACGAACGCACGAGCGTCCGCATCGAGGTCGGCTCCGCCCAGCATCGCGTGGGCGATCGCCTCGCAGGACTGCGACGCCAGCTCGCGGAGCGCGACACGGGTGACGCGGCCGGGACAGCGCTCGTGGGCTTCGGCGGAGAGCGTCCAGGCGGGAAGGTCTCGCGCTGGTCGGTACGCGCAGAGCACGACCAGTGGGACGTCGTTTGCCGTCGAGAAGAGCTCGGCGGTCAGCGCCACGCTCGCGGGGTCCGCCCAGTGCACATCCTCGACGACGAGGACCACCGGCGTCTCGTTGGCGAGCGCGGCCACCAGCAGTCGCACCGCCCGGAAGACCTCGCGCTGCCGCTGCGCCGGGGGCAGCGCCGTCCACGCAGGGTCGTCGTCGACGTCGAGCCCCAGCAACGACCGCAGCGCGCTCGTGACCACGACGTCGTCGGGATCCGCCGTCCTCGCCAGCCGAGCGACGTCGGCGACGCGCACGTCGGTCGGAGTGGACGGATCCCACCCCAGGTGCCCGCGGATCGCATCCGCGAACGGACGGAACGGCGATGCCCCCAGCTCCGCGCATCGGCCCTCGAGGACCATCGTCTCCTCGCTCGCCCGCCGCAGTGCCTCCGCGACCAGCCGTGACTTCCCGAGTCCCGCCTCGCCGGTGACGAGCACGACGGCACCACGACCGCCGCCCAGGTCGCCCATCACCCGATCGAGCACCGCCAGCTCGTCGTCGCGACCGATCGTCGGCGCCCCGTGGTCACCCCGGGGCCGACGAGCGAGGGGCTCTCCCATCAGCGGCGCCACGGCGTACGCCGTGACGGGTTCGGAGATCCCCTTCACCTGCAGCGTGCGCTCCGCGAGGTCGAACACGCCCCGACAGTGGCGCGCCGTCTCCGCCGCCACGAGCACCTCGCCGCGGTCGGCCTGGCCCTGCAGGCGGGCGGCGAGGTTGACGACGGGGCCGATCACCGTCGACTCGGAGTGCGACTCGCTGCCGACGCGGCCGACGTACACCGGACCGGTGTTGAGCCCGCACGTCGCGGCGGCGCCCGTGTCGGCAACCCGCCGGCAGAGCTCGAGCGCGGCGGCCACCGCCCGCACCGGGTCGTCCTCGTGCGCCTCCGGCGCGCCGAACAGGGCCAGGAGCCCATCGCCGAGGAACCGGTCGACCGACCCGCCATGCTCCATGACCGCGCCCGCCATCGCCTCGAGCACGCTGTTCACCTGCTCGGTGGTCGCTTCGGCATCCTGGCCGTGGAAGGCGGCCACGGAGCCGCTCATGTCGGCGAAGAGCACCGTCACGGTGCGCAGCTCTCCTGCGTCGTCCCCGCCGTCGATGCCGACCGAGGCACCACAGGAGCTGCAGAACCGCGCCCGCACGCCGAGGTCGGCGCCGCACGACGCGCACGAACGGCCGACGGACGAGCCGCACTGCTCGCAGTACCGAGCCTCGGCGGCGACCTCGACGTCACACGCCGGGCACCGGCGTCCCATCAGTCCTGGACGCCGCCCAGCGCGCTCGGGAACCGCGTCTTGAAGTCGAGCAGCCCCGCCCACGTCGGGCGCACGGCGACGCGCGCCATCACGCCGTCGGCGGGCAGCTGCGCCACCCACGCCTCGCCCTGTTCGTCACCGAAGTAGCGCTTGGCGGCGGCCGCATACTCCGGCACGACGCCGGTCGACTTCGTGACGGTCGCCCGACCGCGCACGAGCAGGACGTCGTGCGGGAACGTGCTGTCGTCGATCGTCAGGGCCACGTCAGGGTTCGACTCGATCGCCTTCACCTTCGGCGCCGACGCCACGCTGGCGACCACCAGGTCGGCGCCGTCCCAGTGGAACCAGATCGGCACGACTCTCGGCGTGCCGTCGTGCCACGAGTACGCGAGCCGCGCAGGGATCGTGGACTGCAGCAGTCGTTCGGCTGCATCCGTCTGGAGCAGTGCAAGGTCGCCTTGGCGCATCGGTCCTCCCGCCGTCGGTGGATCGCGGGACGGTATCTCCGCGGCATGCGCACGTGGGATCGGGTCGAACGAATCCCCAGGTCGCAGACGACATCAGCGCGCCGCCAGCGCGGCGCGCGCCTTGTCGGCCAGCGCCTCGGCTCGCGCCCGGTTGTCGGGCAGGGCGGCGACGATGTGGTCACACGTACCCGGATGGAACACCGCCGTCCAGCAGTCGAGCACGAGCCCGAACTGGCGGATCGCACCGCCCAGGCGGTCGACCTCGTCGGGCTCGAGCGTCACGTGCAGCGCATAGCCGTCGACCACGGCGTCGACGGCGCCGACGACGCCCGCGCAGCCCGCGAGCAGCAGGCCGAGTCCGGCCACCCGCGGCCCGCGGCCGGCACCGGTCCAGTCGATGAGCACCGGTCCGTCGGGCGTGAGCATGGCGTTGGGCGTGCTGAAGTCGGGGTGCAGCAGGGCGTGGGGCAGGTCGTCGAGCAGGTCGATGGTCGTCAGCTCGTCCCGCAGCGGCGCGTGGTGCGGTTCGACCAGCAGCGCATCCAGCGCGGCGACATCCTCGCTCCGCGCCCCGCCCGCCTTCGACAGGTGGTGCCACGACCCCGCCGGGCGCGCCAGCGCGCCGCCGGCCTCGGGCAGCGTCTGCAGCCGACCCAGCAGGTCGCCCAGCGCCCGGAACGTCTCCGGTCGACGATCGGGCCGACCGTTCGTTCCCTCGACCAGCTCGGTGACGAGCACGGCGCGGCCGTCGAGCACCGAGACCGGTGACGGCGCGGCGACGCGCTCGGCCGGGTAGTCGTGCTCCTCGAGGAAGCGCAGGATCTCGGCGTCACCCTCCGCGGCCTCGACCGGCCGCTCGCTCGGGAAGACCCGCGCGATCCACGGCGCGCCGTCGACTCGGTCGACGCGGTGCACGCTCTCGATGAGCGTCACCCGCTCGACCTCGATGCCGTAGGTGGCGGTGAGGTGCTCGGCGAGCGCGGTCGGTTGCACGCCTCATGGTTGCCCACCGCCGTGACACGTGCTCAGTGCGGCGACGAGCGGCGACGTCGCCGCCACACCCACCACCCGACCAGCGCGGCCACGACGACGATCGACACCACCCAGCCGCCGCGGTCCACGAACGACGCGATGTCCTCGCCGAAGTGCCAGCCGAGCGACACGGTGATGGTTGCCCACACGATCGACGCCGCGATGTTCCACGCCAGGAACCGCCGGAACGGCATGCGCTCGATGCCGGCCACCAGCGGCACCACGGCGCGGAGGGCCCCGACGAAGCGGCCGAGGAAGACGACGCCACCGCCGCGCTGCGCGAACTGCTCCTGGGCGCGATCGATCTTGGGCTCCATGCGGCGCCGCACCGGCTCCCACCGGCACAGCAGCGGACGGCCGGCGACGCGCCCGAGCGCGTAGGAGACCGAGTCGCCCAGCGTGGCGCCGAGCGCGGCCACCGCGATCACCGGCAGCAGGGCGACGTCGCCGGCGGCGGCCGACGCCCCGACGACGACCATGCCGACCTCGCCGGGGACGAGGAGGTCGAGGAAGACGGCCGTCTCCCCGAAGGCCAGCCCGCCGGCGGCCAGGTGCAGCCACGGCGTCTCCAGCTGTGACGTGGCATCGAGGATCCGATCGGCCACGCCCACCCCGGCAGTGTGCCCGCTCGACCTGCGAGCATCCGGCCATGGCCTCAGAGCACCAGCTCCTCCGCATCGAGACGGACGCGGGCGTCGCCGTCGTCACCATCGACGCACCACCCATGAACGTGATGACGATCTCGCTCTACCTCGAGCTGGCCGCCGCCTGCGCCGATCTCGAGGCGGACGACGACGTGCGGGTGGTGGTCCTGCGCAGCGCCGACCCCGACTTCTTCATCGCCCACTTCGACGTGTCCGCCATCCTGCAGTTCCCCACCGACGGCCCGGCCGTCCGCGACGAGTCGCTCAGCGCGTTCCACGAGATGTGCGAGCGCCTGCGCACGATGCCCAAGGCGACCATCGCCGAGCTCGGTGGCCGTGTGGGTGGGGGCGGCAGTGAGCTGGCGTCGTCGTGCGACATGCGCTTCGGCGCGCTCGGCCGCACGATCGTGAACCAGATGGAGGTGCCCCTCGGCATCCTCCCCGGCGGCACCGGCACCCAACGACTGCCGCGCCTGCTCGGTCGCGGACGCGCCATGGAGGTGATCCTCGGCGCCATCGATCTCGACGCCGAGACGGCCGAGCGCTGGGGCTACCTCAACCGGGCGCTGCCGCCTGACGAGCTGCGGCCCTTCGTCGACGCGCTCGCCCGCCGCATCGCCGGCTTCCCGGCCGGGGCCATCGCCCGCGCCAAGCGCGCCGTGGCGAACGCCGACGACGTGCCGCTGCGCGAGGGCCTGATCGAGGAGGCGTTCCTGTTCCAGGAGACATTGCGCGACCCCGAGGCGCAGGACGCCATGCGACGCTTCCTGGACCTCGGGGGGCAGACCCGCGAGCCTGAGCTGCGTATGGGCGAGCTCGTCACCGAGGTCGCAGAGCGGAGGCGCACGTGACCGAGGGCTACGTCGAGACCAACGGGGTGCGCCTCTGGTACGAGGACCGCGGTCATCCGGATGCCGAGGCGGTCGTGCTCGTCATGGGCGCCACCGCGTCCGCCATCTCGTGGCCGGATGAGCTGCTCGACGCGCTGACCGCCCAGGGCCTGCGCGTCGTGCGCTTCGACAACCGGGACATCGGGCTGTCGACGCACGTCGACTACGCGACAGCGCCGTACACGCTCGACGACATGGCCGACGACACCGTGGGCCTGATGGACGCGCTCGGCATCGCGCGCGCCCATCTCGTCGGCGCCTCGATGGGCGGCATGATCAGCCAGGTCATCGCGCTCCGCTTCCCCGAGCGCGTCCGCTCGCTGGCGCTGCTCATCACCAGCCCGGGGCCGGACGAGCGGCTGTCGCCCACCAACGACGAGGTGCTGACGATCGCGACGCGCCAGGCCGACACGGACGAGGACCTCGCCCAGCGCGGCGTGGACCTCTGGCGCGTGCTGACCGGAACCCGCTTCCCCTTCGACGAGGCGGCGATCCGCGCCACTGCGCAGCGCGACGCCGAGCGGGGCACCAACCCGAACAGCGCACACGCCATCGCCGTCTTCACCGCGCCCTCGCGCGTCGACGCGCTGGCGGACGTGCAGGTCCCCACCATCGTCGTGCACGGCACCGAAGACCCGATCTTCCCGCTCGACCACGGGCGGACCCTGGCCGAGGTCATCCCCGGCGCCACGCTGCTCGAGTGGGAGGGCGTGGGCCACGAGATCCCCGCGCCGCTGGCCGACGAGCTGCTCGACGCGCTGCGTTCGAACATCGCCGCTGCAGTGCACTGAGATGATGGGCGGGTGCCGGAGGTCGTCGTCACCCATCCCGAGCGCATCGTCTTCCCCGCCATCGGGCTGACGAAGGGCGAGATCGTCGACTACTACCGCCGCGCCGCCGAGCTCATCCTCCCGCACCTGCAGGGCCGTCCGCTGACGATGCAGATCTTCTCGAAGGGCGTCGGCGAGGCCGGCGCGTTCGTGAAGGAGCGGCGCAAGCACTACCCGGACTGGGTGGGCACCGCCGTGGTGCCGCGCAAGGGCAAGGAGATGTTCGCCATGCCCGTGATCGACACCGCCGACGCCCTCGTCTACATCGCCAACCAGGGGATGGTCACGCCCCACGTGTGGCTGGCCCGGGCGGACGACGCCGACCATCCCGACCGTCTCGTGTTCGATCTCGACCCGTCGACGACGGACCTCGGGATCGTCCGTGACACCGCGCTCGAGCTGCGCGACGTGCTCGGCGCCGCCGGCCTGGTGCCGCACGTGAAGTCGACCGGCTCCCGCGGCCTGCACGTCACGGTGCCCCTCGATCGCTCGGCCACGCTCGAGCAGGTCCGGGCGTTCGCGGAGGAGGTCGCCGCCGACCTCGCCGGTCGACATCCCGACCACCTCACCACCGCGTTCTCCAAGGCCGACCGCGGCACGCGCCTGTTCCTCGACGTGCTGCGCAACGGCCGGGCCCAGACCGAGGTGGTCGCCT
Source organism: Acidimicrobiales bacterium (assembly GCA_036275955.1). Lineage (GTDB taxonomy): Bacteria > Actinomycetota > Acidimicrobiia > Acidimicrobiales > CADCSY01 > DATLFP01. Next base: position 1,575 of record DASUCO010000262.1, on the reverse strand, counting down.
ACGGCGTGCGCGCCCTGCCCACGGCGCCGGTGGCGGCGCCACTGGAGTGGTCGGAGGTGAGTCGCTTCGAGCCTGGTCGGTGGACCGTCACCAACGTGTTCCGGCGGCTGGCCAAGCGACCGGATCCCTGGCGCGACCTCGACGCCAGCGCCCGGCCACTGCCGTAGGCGGGGTCGGTCGCGTCAGAGAGCGCCCTTCGCGAGATCGGACTGCAGGTTGGCCTTCGTGCTGCTGCCACGCCGCTCCGCGAGCCAGGTGACGACGTTCTCGAGCGCCAGGTAGATCGCGTAGACGGCGGCGACGGCGACCGTGACGTGCACGAGGAACGCGAGCGCGACACCGCCCAGCAGGAACGCTCGCCGCAGGCTTCCGTAGAGGAGTGAGAGCACGGCCGGGATCAAGGTGGCGAAGACCGCCCCGCCGACCAGCTCGCGGTACCAGACGTGCTCGCCCATCCAGGGGAGCACATCCCACGCGTCGAGGAGGTCGAGCGTGGCCAGTGCGCCGAGGGCAATGATGATCGACACGGTCAGGATCACGACCAGGCGCCAGTACGCGCGCGGCCGGCGGTGCCAGCACGTCGCCAGGCTGACGGCCGCCCACATCAGCCATCGCCGAACGACCGGCGTGCCGAGATAGCCCATCGCGTCGCGCAGGATGACGTCCGCCTGTTCCCGGCTGACGGATGGGCCGTCGTGCGCGATGGCCTCACCACGGCCGAGCACGAGTGCGTCGTGGACGATCGCCGCCGGCAGGTGCGGACCGATCTTCGGCACGAGCCACGCGAACAGCGACGGGACCGAGACGAGATCGGTGCGCCAACTCTCGAGGTCCCGCGGGACGATGAACGGCTCATCCCAGCTCGGGTCGTAGTACCCGAACGTCCGAAGGAGCCGGAAGCTCGCCGGGTCGCCCGGTGTCGGGTCCGGCGTCAGCTCGAGCCGCAGGTCACCACCGGTCTCCGGGTCGAAGAATCGTCGCAAGGCCACAGCCGCAGTCTCGCGACCGGCGACACTGCTTCGGTGTCAGCGAGAGCGACCGGCTCACCCGTCCTCGAACGTCCACTTCGTCGCCGTGTCGACGTCACCGTTGGACCAACCCCATGCCACGCGCGGCGCGACTCGGAAGTTCACGAAGTCGGCATCAGCAGCGAGTTCGTACTTCGGATTGAACACCGCGGCGGCCCGCTGTCGCGTCGCCGCATCGAGGATCTGCTCGGCGACGCCGTCGACGATCACCACATCGACTGCGCTGTCGACGTGCACGCTCACCTCCCGGGACGACTCGCCCTTGCGGAAGCCTGCAGCGCCGATCGACAGGTGGAGCGCGCCCTCGAAGAACACCCCCCACACCGGCCGAGCATGCGGACGCCCACGACCGGTAACGGTCACAACCCAGTAGCTGCGCTCCGTCTCGAGCCGTTCAGCTGCCCAGGACCAAGGCAATCGAGGTCCCGTGCCCCTAGTCAAGAAGTCCGGGCTGCGCGGCAGAGACGGTGTCGGATCTCGCACGACGTGATCGTCGCGCGACGCACCGCAGCTGCGCCTGCTACCGACCGGACGTGCCGTCGAGCTG
>DASUCO010000261.1:0-12369 GCA_036275955.1 Acidimicrobiales bacterium | reverse complement strand
GTGATCCGCAACCTCTGGGAGACGGAGACGTCGTCGTTCCACGGGCGGTGGAAGCACTACGAGGACATGCGCATGTTCCCCAAGCACCACCGCTCGCGCACCGGCACCATCCCGATCACCGTCGGCGGCAACGCGGCGCCGAGCATCCGGCGGGCCGGCGAGCTGGGCGACGGGTGGCACCCGATCAACCTGACGCCGGAGCAGCTGCGCGCCGGCATCGCCGACTACCACGCTGCCTGTGACCGCTTCGGTCGTGCACCGGGACCGGTGGTGCTGCGCCACATGCCGCCCGACGGTCGCCAGCTCACGGCCGAGGACGTGAAGTCGTACGAGGAGGCTGGGCTCGACGAGCTCCTCTACTCCTACGCGGCGCGCACGCCCGACGATCTCCTGGCGCTCTTCAGCTCGTCCCCGCGGTAGTCAGCTCCTTCTGCAGGTCGGCGAGGCCGAGGGCGCCGAGCGCCAGCGCGTCGGCGTGCCAGCGCTTCAGGTCGAAGGCGTCGCCCTGCGCAGCACGCGCCGCGTCGCGACCGGCGAGCCACGCTCGCTCCCCCAGCTTGTACGTCGTCGCCTGCGCCGGCCACGAGATGTAGCGCAGCACCTCGCTGTCGGCGAACGGCTTGGGGTACCCGCCGTGGCGCTGGAGGAGCTCCGACGCCAGCTCGGGCGTCCAGTCGCGTCCGTCGGGCAGCGGCCGGCCGGTATGGATGCCGATGTCGATCACGACGCGGACGGCGCGGAACGCACCCGACGACAGGAACCCGAGGCGCGATGCGGGCGCGGTGAACAGCTCGAGCTCGTCCATCAGCCGCTCGGCGTACAGCGCCCAGCCCTCGCCGTGGGCCGACTGGAAACCGAGCTTGTGCGCCCGGGTCAGCGGGAGGAGCCGGATCATCCCCAGCTGCAGGTGATGACCGGGAACCGCCTCGTGATAGGCGATGGTGACCTGGTCCCACATCGTGAACTCGGTCTTGCCCACCGTCGGGAACCACGTGCGGCCGGGCTGGCTGAGATCCTCCGATGGCGGCGTGTAGTACGCGGCGGCGGCCCCGCCCTCGGGCGGGATGCCGATGTCGCATCGCAGCAGCGGCTCGGGGATGTCGAACTGCCAGCCGTTCAGGCGGGCGGTGGCGGCGTCGGAGATCTCCTGCAGCCAGTCGCGGTACGCGTCGGCACCGTGGAGGAGCTGCGCCGGGTCACGGTTGAGGTGATCGCGCACCTCCTCGTACGAGGCACCGGGGAGGATGCGCTCGCACTCGGTCGACTTCTCGGCCTCGATCCGAGTCAGCTCGTCCCAGCCCCACGCGTACGTCTCGTCGAGGTCGAGCTCGGCGCCGAGCATCGACCGCGCCCACGGCCGGTAGCGCTCCTCGCCGACGCCGACGTGCTCGGTCGCCACCGCCGCGTACGTCGTGCGCAACCACGAGCCGAGCTCGGCGTACGCGGCGCCGGCGGCTCGGGCCGGGCCGGCGACGGCGTCGGGCAGCGATGCGAAGTAGCCCTCGGCCCACGTGGCGCACTGGTCGGCGACGGCCAGCGCCGAGCGGCGAGCGGCCACGCGCCCGGCGACGATTCCCTGTTCGAGGCTCTGTCGGTAGCCGGCCAGTGCTTCGGGCACCTTGGCCAGCCGCTCACCCAGGCGGGCCAGCTGCTCTGGCGTGTCCTTGGGCATGAGGTCGAAGACGACGCGGGCCGACGCCGACGGGCCCGAGAGGATGCCGACGTCGCACTCGCGCTCGCCGGCGTCGAGCAGGCCGAGCTGCCCCTCGAGCTGCTCGACGAGGAACAGCCGACCCAGCCGCTCGGCCTCGTCGGCCGGCTCGGCCGCACGCAGGTCGGCCAGCGTGCGCCGGTACAGATCGGCCAGGCGCTCGGTGCCGGCCGGCGAGTAGTCGGTCAGCTCGGTGGAGTCGAGCGTCACGCCCATGCGGCTGCCGCGGACGGGATCCACCACGGCCAGCTCATCGACGTAGCGCGACGAGATGTCGCTGATCGCAGCCACCCGAGAAACCTACGAGACCGGCGCCGACCGCGGCGCTACCGTCGATGCCACAGCGATGACGGCCTGACGACCCCGAGCTGCGCACCACGAACGAGGCCGCGACAGCGGTGAAGTGCGGTGGCACCGCGGGACCCCTCCCGCCCGCACGACCAGGGAACCGGTCGAGACGGGAGGTGCACCGATGCAGCGGATCATGTCGAGCGAGCTGGGCTCGCACGCGGGCGAGCGAGTGGCGCTCGCCGGGTGGGTCCACCACCAGCGCCACCTGGCGCAGGTGTCGTTCCTGCTCTTGCGCGATGCGCACGGCATCAGCCAGGTCGTGGTCGACGACGGGTCCACCCACGACCTCGTGGCCGAGTCGGTCGTCGCCATCCAGGGCACCGTCGTCGCCGCGCCCCAGGCACCCGGAGGGTTCGAGCTCCACGACCCCACCGTCCAGGTGCTGAGTGCGACGAGCACGGCGCCGCCGTTCGAGCTGCGGCGCCCCGACCTCAACGCCCAGCTGCCGACGCTGCTCGACCATGCCTCGGTGTCACTGCGCCACCCGCCGATCCGAGCCGGGTTGTCGATCGCCGCCGCGTCGTTGGCCGGCTTTCGGTCGACGCTGGACGGGCTCGGCTTCACCGAGATCCAGACGCCGAAGATCGTGGCCACCGCGACGGAGAGCGGCGCCAACGTCTTCGGCATCGACTACTTCGGCCGGCCCGCCTACCTGGCCCAGAGCCCGCAGCTCTACAAGCAGGTGATGGTCGGCGTGTTCGAGCGCGTCTACGAGACCGGTCCTGTCTTCCGGGCCGAACCCCACGACACGACGCGCCACCTGGCCGAGTACGTCTCCCTCGACGTCGAGCTCGGCTTCATCGATGACCACCGAGACGTCGAGCGCGTCCTGCGCGAGGTGCTGGCCGGCATGGTCGAGACCGTGTCGGTGCGCGCCGCGAGCGCCGTGGACCTGCTCGGCATCGAGCTGCCGGTGGTGCCGGCCGAGATCCCCGTCATCCACTTCGCCGACGCCCAGGTGCTGCTCGAGCGCGCCCTGGGCGAGGCCGTCGTCGGCGAACCGGACCTGGCGCCAGCGCACGAGCGGTGGCTGGGCGAGTGGGCGCGCGCCGAGCACGGGTCCGACTTCCTCTTCGTCGAGGGCTACCCCATGGTCAAGCGGCCCTTCTACACGCACCCCGATCCGGCGCGGCCGGCGCACTCCAACAGCTTCGACCTCCTCTTCCGCGGCATCGAGCTGGTGACCGGGGGCCAGCGCCTGCACCGGTACGAGGACTACCTCACGGTCCTCGACGAGCCGACCCGCGCGTCGCTGGACGGCTACCTGGAGGCGTTCCGCCACGGCATGCCGCGACACGGCGGCTTCGCCATCGGCCTGGAGCGCTGGACGGCGCGCCTCGTCGGCGCCGTCAACGTTCGCGAGGTCACGCTCTTCCCCCGGGATCGCGACCGCCTCACCCCATAGGTTCTCGGGGCATGGGTGACACCGTCCTGTACGAGCTCGACGCGGCGCGCCACGTCGCCACCATCACCTACAACCGTCCCGACGCGCTCAACGCGATCAACGGCGAGATGCGCGCGGACCTCAACGCCGCCTTCGCCCGCTTCCGCGACGAGGAGGAGGCGTGGATCGCCATCGTCACCGGCGCCGGTCGCGCGTTCTGCGCGGGCGCCGACCTGCGCGGCGGCGGCAACAGCGCCGGGGACTTCCCGGGCACCTTCTGGGAGAAGCCCACGGCCAACTCGTTCGAGAGCGGCTGGGAGATCTTCAAGCCGGTGATCGCCGCCGTGAACGGCCACTGCATCGGCTACGGGTTCACGCTGGTCACCTGGTGCGACTTCGTGATCGCCAGCGAGCGGGCGACGTTCGGCTTCCCCGAGGTGCGCATCGGCGTGCCGACCATCGTCGGTGCCATCCGTCTGCCGCAGCGCATCGGCTGGCAGCACGCCATGGAGGTGCTCCTCACCGGCGAGCGGTTCGACGCGGCGCGCGCCAAGGAGATGGGCATCGCCGGGTGGGTCGTGCCCCACGACGACCTGTTGGCCGAGGCCAACGCCCTCGCCGACCGGTTGCTCCGGGGCGCGCCGCTGGCCCAGCGGGTGATCAAGGAGATGGCGATGCGGTCGCCGCACATGAGCCAGGTCGAGGCGATCCGCTTCGGGGAGACCATGCGCAAGGTGGCGTCGACCACCGACGACGCCCGTGAAGGCGGGGCGGCGGCACGCGAGGGTCGGACGCCTACGTGGACGGGGCGCTGAACGCCGGACCCCGGAGCGAGTCGACGGTGGTGAAGTCCGCCACCGCGGCGCGCGTCAGCTTGGACAGCTCCTTGACCGGCTTGCCCAGCGCGATCACTGCAGCGAGGGCCAGCTCGTCGGGCGCGTCGAGCAGGTCCTTCACGGCGCGCTCCTCGCGCACGTGCATGGTCGTGATGACGCCGGCCAGCCCCTCGGCCCGCGCCGCCAGCAGCAGGTTCCACGCGAACGGGTAGACGGAGGCGCCGCCCGCGAAGGAGTAGCGGTCGCCGTCGCGATCGACCGCGGCCAGTGCCCGCAGGTCGGCGAACAGCGCCAGGAGCACGGGCACCTCGTCGAGGTGCTCCGGGAACCCGTCGCCCATCGGCCGGGCCCGCGCGGCGGCCTCCCGCTCCTTGTCGCGATCGGTGATCGGCGCCCACGGCGTGAGGCCAGCGGCGCGCATGGCGAGGTACTCGTACCAGCCAGGGAGGTAGAGGTCGCGCAGGGCCCGCCGCTTCTCCGGGTCCTTGACCACGACCACCCGCCACCCCTGGCGGTTGCCGCCACTCGGTGCGAAGCGGGCGGTGTCCAGGATGCGGGCGAGGGCATCGTCGGGCACCGGCTCGGGAAGGAAGTCCCGAACCGCAGCAGTGGTGCGCAGCGTCTGGAGCAGGTCAGCCATGACCCCAGGTTGTCAATCCGGGCGCACGTCACGCGCCGTACGTACCTCGTGCACTCCTGACTCCCCCCGCCGAAGGAGCCTCCCCATGTCCCTGTCCACCGCCCGCACGTCGATCGAGGTCCACCTCGGTCCGCAGGAGTGGGACCGCTCGCTCCGGCGGGAGGCGCTCGTCGGCCTGACGGCATCCCCCAAGGAGCTGTCGCCCACCTGGCTCTACGACGAGCGCGGGTGTCGGCTGTTCGACGAGATCACCCGGCTGCCCGAGTACTACCCCACCCGCGCCGAGCGCTCGATCCTGCACCGGCGGGCGCTCGAGATCGCCGCCGTGGCCCGGGCCGACACGCTGGTCGAGCTGGGCGCCGGCACCGCCGACAAGACGCGGGTGCTGCTCGATGCGATGAGCGTGAGTGGCCTCCTGCAGCGCTACGTGCCCTTCGACGTGGCCGAGGAGACGCTGCGCAGCACGGCCGCGTCGGTCGCCGCCGAGCACCCTGACCTGCGCGTCGAGGGCGTCGTCGGCGACTTCCGCCGTCACCTCGGGCACCTCCCCACCGGCGGACGGCGGCTCATCGCGTTCCTGGGCGGCACGATCGGCAACCTGGTGCCCAAGGAGCGGTCGACCATGCTGGCGACGCTGGCCGACGGCATGGAGCGCGGTGACACGCTGCTGCTCGGCACCGACCTGGTGAAGGACCGCACCCGGCTCGTGGCCGCCTACGACGACGCCGCCGGCGTCACCGCCGCCTTCAACAAGAACGTGCTCGCCGTGCTCAACCGCGAGCTGGGCGCCGACTTCGACCTCGACCGGTTCGACCACGTCGCCCGCTTCGACGAGGACCACGAGTGGATCGAGATGCGGCTGCGCTCCAGAGGCGCGCAGACGGTGCACGTGCCCGAGCTCGAGCTCACGCTGCAGTTCGCCGACGGGGAGGACCTGCGCACCGAGATCAGCGCCAAGTTCCGGCCCGAGCGCGTGCGCGACGAGCTCGATGCCGTCGGGTTGGAGCTGTGCGAGTGGTGGACCGACGACGACGGCGACTTCGCGCTGTCGCTGGCCATCCGATGACCCTGGACTACTGCTCGGTGCGCCAGCTCACCGAGCGGCTGGCGGCACCGCTCAGCGCCGAGGACCAGACGGTGCAGTCCATGCCCGACGTGAGCCCGACGAAGTGGCACCGGGCCCACACCACCTGGTTCTTCGAGACGTTCGTGCTCGAGACACCGGGAGCCTTCGACCCGTCGTACGCGTACCTGTTCAACTCGTACTACGAGGCGGTCGGTCCGCGGCACGCCCGCGCCGAGCGCGGTCTGATCACCCGACCGGGCATCGAGGCGATCGCCCGCTACCGGGAGCACGTCGACCGGCTCGTCCTGGACGGAGCGCTCGACCATCCGCTGGTGGAGCTGGGCCTGCACCACGAGCAGCAGCACCAGGAGCTGCTGCTCATGGACATCCGCCACGTGCTGTCGTGCAACCCGACGCAGCCGGCGTACGGCGCGCTGCCGTGGGAGGGCACCGGCGCCGGCGAGCCCGGCTGGATCGACCACGACGGGGGCATCGTCGAGATCGGCCACGCCGGAGGGACGTTCGGCGAGAACGGCGCAGCGGACTTCGCGTTCGACAACGAGGGGCCGCGCCACGAGGTGCTGCTGCGGCCGTTCCAGCTCTCGACCGCGCTCGTCACGAACGCCGAGTGGCTGGCGTTCATCGATGACGGCGGCTACCAGCGGGCCGACCTGTGGATGTCCGAAGGCTTCGCCCAGGGCTACGACGCCCCGCTGTACTGGCACCGCGACGGCGATCGCTGGTGCACCTACGGCTTCGACGGCGTCGCCCCCGTCGACCCGGCTGCACCGGTGCTGCACGTCAGCTGGTACGAGGCCGACGCGTTCGCGCGGTGGGCCGGTGGGCGGCTGCCGCTCGAGGCGGAGTGGGAGGCGGTGGCGCCCGACGCGGGCGAGCCCGGCTGGTACGGCGCCGCCTGGCAGTGGACGGCCAGCCCGTACGTGGCCTATCCGGGCTTCACGCCGGCGGCCGGTGCCGTCGGTGAGTACAACGGCAAGTTCATGGTGAACCAGCACGTGCTCCGGGGCAGCAGCGTGGGCACGCCGCCGGGCCACGCTCGCCGCACCTACCGCAACTTCTTCCCGGCGTCCGCCCGGTGGGCGTTCTCCGGTGTGCGGGTGGCTCGGGACTAGAGCTTGCCGGCGGCGATGAGCTCGACCGGGTCCTGCACGTCGACGGCGCCGAGGTAGCCGCCGCCCGCGGCCAGCGCGTCGTGCGCGGCGAAGCCCAGCAGCTCCTGCGACTCGCGGGGCAGGTCACGCACGACGTCGATGGGCGTCGCCAGGTACTGGTTCTCCTCGGTGCGCAACCAGCCCAGGCAGTAGCTGACGTGCATGCCGCGCCGCGACACGTCGGCGGTCGTGTTGGCGCCGCCGCCGTGCAGCGTCGAGCCGAGGTAGATCACGGCCGAGCCGGCGGACATCTCGGCCGGCACCAGCTCGTCGTCGGTCGCCGTGCGTCCGTGTTCCCAGCGGTGGCTGCCGGGCGCGACTCGGGTGGCGCCGTTCTCAGCGGTGAAGTCGACCAGCGCCACGACCGACGCCAGCTGCACCTCGGGGTGCGGGTCGGGCAGGTGGATCCACACCGCCTCGTCGCGGTGGATGAGCTGCTGCTCCGAGCCCGGCCCGCGATCCAGCACGTGGGCGATGTTCAGCTGGTAGCGGGAGCAGCTCGGCAGCAGCACGTCGTCGCAGACGGCGCGGTAGAGCGGGTGCGTGAGGATCTCGGTGGCGAACACGCGCGACTTGCCAGCCACGCCGGTGAGCTGGCGGGTGCGCCTCCCGAAGAACCAGGCGACCATGTCGTTCAGGTACGTGGCTCCGCCGTACGAGGCCGCGTCCAGGTGTGGGTCGAGCTCGGCGTTGAACCGGTCCAGCAGGTCGTCGTCCAGGAAGCCCTCGACGATCACCGCGCCGTCCTCCAGGAGGGCCGCGGTCACCGCGGCCGCCGGCTCGTCGGCCTTGATCCGCTGCACGTCCACGGGGGGACGATAGGACGGCGGGAACAAGCGACACCGTCCCCCGCGTTGAGTAGTTGCACACGCAACAACGAGGAGCGACATGCCTGCCGTCACCGCAGACACCCTGACCCTGCCGAAGATCGCCGTGCCCGCCGGCGCCGTCGAGCGCGGCGTGCGGTCGATCACCACGGGTCCCACCGGCTTCGAGGGCGAGGGCTTCCCGGTGCGCCGCACGTTCGCCGGCGTGCCCACGGCCGAGCTCGATCCGTTCATCATGATGGACGAGATGGGCGCGGTTGACTACGCCCCGTACGAGCCCCGCGGCACCGACTGGCACCCTCATCGCGGGTTCGAGACCGTCACCTACATCATCGACGGGACGTTCCAGCACCAGGACAGCCACGGTGGCGGCGGCGTCATCACCAACGGCGCCGCCCAGTGGATGACGGCTGGCGGCGGCATCCTCCACATCGAGACGCCGCCCGAGGAGCTCGTCGTGTCGGGTGGTCTCTTCCACGGGCTGCAGCTGTGGGTGAACCTGCCGGCCAAGGACAAGATGACGGCGCCCCGGTACCAGAACCTGGAGGCCGACCACGTCGTGCTGCTGTCGTCACCCGACGGCGGTGCGCTGGTGCGGCTGATCGCCGGGGACCTCGGCGGGCACCGCGGGCCGGGTTCGACGTACACGCCGATCACGGTCGCCCACGCCACCCTGGCGCCCGGCGCTCGCTTGGCGCTGCCGTGGAACCCGGCGTTCAACGCGCTCACCTACGTGCTGTCGGGCGCCGGGTCGGTGGGTGCGGCCCGGGCGCCGATCACGGCCGGCAACCTCGTGGTCCTTGGCGCGGGCGACTCCGTGTCGTACGCCAACGACGGCACCGAGCCACTCGAGCTGTTCGTGCTCGGTGGTCAGCCGATCCGCGAGCCGGTCGCCCAGTACGGGCCGTTCGTCATGAACACGCGGCAGCAGCTGCAGCAGGCGATCGACGACTTCAACGCCGGCAAGCTCGGCTCGGTCCCGGCCAACGGGCTGCGCCCGTTCCGGCGGTAGCTACCGGACGGCGTTGAGGTCGACGACGAACACCAACGTCTCGCCGCCCTTGATCACGCCACCGGCCCCGGCGGCGCCGTAGCCCATCGCCGGCGGGATCGTGATGCGGCGGCGGCCGCCAAGCTTCATGCCGGCCACGCCCTCGTCCCAGCCCTGGATGACCTGGCCGCGGCCGAGCGTGAACTGGAACGAGTCGTTGCGGTCCCAGGACGAGTCGAACTGCTTGCCGTCGCTCCACGCCACGCCGACGTAGTGCACGTCGACGTCGTTGCCGGCCTTGGCCTCGGGCCCGTCACCGACGACGAGGTCCTCGATCACCAGGTCCGTGGGCGGGTCGCCCTCGGGGATGTCGACGGCGGGCTTGGTGTCCATGTCCTCGGCCATGTCGGCACGCTACGCGTAGGTTGACCGGGTGGAGTTCGGCGACGACCTGCGGGACCTGCTGGCGCGGAACCTGCGGGCCCACGACCGCCTCGCCCTCCCGCTCGACGGGCGTCGCCACGCGGCCGTGGCCGTCGTCGTCGTCGACAGCAACGACGAGGAGCACGGCACCGACCACCACCCGTTCGCCAGGGACCGCATGGACCACATCCCTGGCGGCGACACCTACGAGCTGACCGGCAGCATCTCCGGCACCGCCGGCGGGCCCGCGGTGCTCCTGACGCGGCGCAACGCCAAGCTGCGCGCGCACGCCGGCCAGTGGGCGCTGCCCGGCGGTCGCGTCGACGAGGGCGAGACGCCGCTCGACACCGCCCGCCGCGAGCTGCACGAGGAGCTGGCGCTCGACCTGCCGGCGTCGTCGCTCCTCGGCTGCCTCGACGACTACGCCACCCGCTCGGGCTACGTGATCACGCCCTTCGTGTTCTGGGGCGGCGCCGACCCGGCCATGGACCCGCACCCGGACGAGGTGCTGTCGGTGCACCGCATCGCGTTTCGCGAGCTGTGCCGCGACGACTCCCCTCGCTTCGTCGAGATCCCGGAGTCGGACAAGCCGGTGGTGCAGCTGCCCGTCGGCGGCGACCTCATCCACGCGCCGACCGGTGCCGTCCTGCTCCAGTTCCGGTGGGCCGCCATCGAGGGCAAGCCCGATCGCGTCGTCGACTTCGAGCAGCCGGTGTTCGCATGGCGATGAAGCCTGCGGAATCGCCTCGGGATTGGGCGCTAGATCCGGACCTGCAGGCGCGACGCGAGGCGGTCGTCCGCGAGCACATGGAGTCGGAGAACCGCCACGACTTCGCGGCGACGATGGCGACCTTCGCCCATCCCCGCTACGAGCTCATGGCATCGGGTCAGGTGTTCGACGGCGAGGACGAGGTGAACGAGTACTTCCGCGCGTCGCGTGCGGCGGTGCCGGACCAGCGCAACGAGCTCGTGTCGATGCGCTCCAGCGACGACGCCGTGATCGTCGAGCTCGACCTGCTCGGGACGCCGGCGAAGACGGGCGTGCCGTTCCGCAAGCGCATCTGCGCGCTGTTCGTCTTCGAGGACGGCGGCGACGGCATCGTCTGCGAGCGCGTGTACTACGACCGCGCCCCTTGACCGCCACCGCGTTCGCGCTGGCGGTCGCCGCCGCCGTGCTGCACGCGTCGTGGAACCTGGTCGTCAAGGCCAGCGGTGACCGGCTCGTGGCCGCCTGCGCGCAGGCGACGTTCGGCGCCGTCGTGTTCCTGCCGTTCCTCGTCCTCGGTGGCATCCCCGAGGGCGCGATCACGCCGGCGCTGGCGTCGAGCGTGTGCCACGTCGCCTACTACCTGGGGCTGGTGACGTCCTATCGCCACGCCGACATCTCGATCGCGTACCCGGTGGCGCGCGGCTCAGCGCCCATGCTGGTGGCCATCGGCGGAACCCTGTTCGTCGGCGACCACCTGAACGTCCTGTCCTGGGTCGGGATCGGCGTGGTGAGCGCATCGCTGCTGGCGCTCGCCGCGCACCTGCGCAGCTGGACCCAGCTGCGATGGCCGCTGGCCACCGGCGTGATCATCGCCACGTACACGCTGATCGACTCGAGCGCGACCCGACGCGTGGGTGACGACCGCATGGGCTACGTGGCGCTGCTCTTCGCGCTCACGATCGTGTGGTTCATCCCGCTGGTGGCCAACCGGCGCGGGACGAGGGTGCTGCTGGAGACGGTGCGGGCCGGCTGGATCCGGCTCGCCGTCGCCGGCGCCGCGTCGGTGACCAGCTACGCCCTCGTGCTCATCGCCGCGACCCGGGCGCCCGTCGGGACGGTCGCCGCCGTGCGCGAGACGTCGGTGGTGTTCGCCGTGCTCGGCGGACGGCTGCTTCTGCGGGAGGACGTCCGGGCCCGCCGTGCGCTGAGCGCCGTCGGTGTCGCCGCCGGCGCCGTGCTCCTGGCGTTCAGCTGAGCTTGCGGACCTCGTCATCGGACAGCGTGGCGAGGATGGACTGGGCCAGGCGCAGCGCCGACGCGGCGTCGAGCTCGACGGCGACGCGCTGCTGCCCTCCCCAGACGTCGATGCACAGCGCGTGCTCGAGCGGCGCGTCCTGCGGGTGGTCGAAGTAGACGACGGCTCGGTCGAGCGGAAACCAGTCGTCACCGGTCGAGCCGCTGCCCGACACCTCGACGTGGCTCGTCACGTACGTGCACATCAGGAGAGCTCCTGTCCGAAGAAGGCCCAGATCCGCTTCCAGCCGTCCTTGGCCGCGTCCAGTCGGTAGCTGGGACGGTCGGTGCTGAAGAAGGCGTGGCCGGCGCCGTCGTAGCGGTGGAAGTCGAACGTCTTGCCGTGCTCACGCAGCGCCGCCTCCATGGCGTCGACGTCGGCCGGCGACGGGCTCTGGTCCTCGTTGCCGAACAGCCCCAGCAGCGGGCATCGCAGGTTCGGCGCCAGCGCGGGATCGGCGCGGCCGCCGTAGCAGTCGACGGCGGCGTCGACATCGAGCGAGCACGCCACCACCCACGACTGGCGACCGCCCGAGCAGTAGCCGATGACGCCGACCTTGCCGTTCGACTCGGGTCGGCCGCGGAGGAGGTCGATGGCTCCCTGCACGTCACCCAGCAGCTGCTCGTCGGGGACGCCGCCGGCGTCGCGTGCGGCGGCCGCGGCGTCGCCCGCCTTGGCCCCCGGGGCGTAGCGGTGGTGCAAGTTCGGCATCAGCGTGGCGTAGCCGTAGACCGCGAACGTGCGGGCGATCTCCTTCATCGACCGGTCGTAGCCGGGCATGTGGTGGATCACCACGACGCTCGGCTGCGCACTCCCCTCGACGGGACGGGCGAAGTACGCCTCGATCTCGTCGCCGCCGTGCCCGGTCATCGTGATCGTCTCGGCGATCATCCCGTCGCTCATGAAGGGACAGTATTGGGGCGTGCCCGACTTCCGCCCCGCCCTCGACGGCTCCGCCCACGGCG
>DASUCO010000260.1:0-7191 GCA_036275955.1 Acidimicrobiales bacterium | reverse complement strand
GCACGTGCCGGGCCGTCCACCGCCGCAGCGGCGCGTCGTCGTGGCGCTGGCGGCCGGCGGGGTCAGCCGACAGGAGCGGGCGCGATCGCTGGCGGCGTATCGACGACGACGGACGAGCGTGGCACCAGGCTGAACATCGTCCGGATCACCAGCAGGGGTCCGACGACCTCGAGCGTCTCCTCGATCGTGGTGATCAGGAAGAACACTCGGTCCTCGCCTCGGGCGGTCTGCCACATGCCGGCGAGCACCTCGACGACCAGCGCGCCGGCCACGTAGAGACCGCCGGCGACGAGCAGGTGCAGGCGCAGTCCCGACTCGAGCGAGGAGAACCAGCGAGCGAACAGCCCGGCGATCCCGAGCACGAGGATCGAACCGGGGATGGCCCACCCGTAGTGGTCCACTCCGGCGGTGCCGGCCAGGTCGTCGAAGCGCTCGTGCACCATCAGGCCCTCGTCGACGGCGAGGTACGCGAACACGGCGGCGACGGCGCTCCACCACGAGTGGTCGGCGCGCTGGCGGGTGGCGGCGTGCACGACGAGTGCGGTCGCCAGCAGGAGCCCCACGCTCAGCCACGTCCAGGGGCCGCCCTCGAAGGCGATCGTGGCGTGCTGGTGGCCGAAGCGGAACGTCCACGGGTTCGCCGCGATGGCGACGAGGTTGACCGCGCCCAACGCGCCGAATGCCACCAGCGCCGGCACCCGCAGCAGAGCGACGGTGCGGAGCACACCGGTGTGCGGGTCGAGCACCAGGTTGGCCGACGGAACCGTCATCGACACGCTCCGTAGTTTCGCCATCGAAGGCGAAAACCATGCTCGGTCAGCGAAGAAGCTGTGGACCGGTCCGGCTCTGGAGCTGGATGGCCCACTCCACCGCCGACAGGAGCTGCCACAGGGGCCACTGTCGGTTCCGGCCTGCGAGGTGATCGTCGATGATCGGCCGCACCCCCTCGTTGCGCATGATGCCGGCGCGCTCGATCCGCGGCGGGGACAGCGCGTCCTCGACGAAGTCCCGGAGCTGGTTCCGCAGCCAGTGCTGGAGCGGCATCTCCTGGAACACCTTCGGCGCGTATGCCCGCTCGCGCGGCACGAGCGTGGCCGCGAACTCGCGCATGGGCGGCTTGTCGCCCTCCCACGGCCAGCGCCGGTCGGCGGCGGCGATCACGCCGTGGTCCCAGAGTGGCGCCCGCACCGGGAAGCCGAACGTGCGGCCCCACCGCTGGTTCCACTGGCCGACGTACTGGGGGATGCCCCACTGCTCGAACACGAACGCCGTCCGCAGCTCGGCGGGCTCGTCCCCGTAGAGGCGCGTCGCCGCCCCGAGGTCGCCGGCCATGGCCAGGGCCGACTGCTGCGCCACGTCGCCGAACAGCAACCGCCGCTCGCGCCGGGTGGCGTACTGGTTCTTGATCGGGTGGTTGGCGTGCAGCGCGATCCAGAACGCCGCCTCTGCCTTGGGCAGCGACCGCAGCCGGTCGGTGGCGTCGAGCAGCGCCAGCCGCGCGCCGGGCGGTACCCGGCGGAGCCACGAGGCGACGGCGCCGGCGCGGCCGGGCACGTGCCAGAACCCGGGATCGCTGCCGCCGAGCACGACCGACATGCCGGCATCCCGGATCGGTCCCTGGTGGAACGAGTGCACGCCGAAGGAGACGGGCGACTGGAACTCGGTGACGATGCGCGAGAAGCGGTCGACGAGGTCCTGCGGGGCCACCTCGATCACCGAGTGGGGTGCGCCGAGCAGGCGGGCGGTCTCGGCCGCGAACTCGTCCTCGTTGAGCTGGCCCTCGTAGCCGAGGTAGCGAAAGGTGAACGTGCTGACGTCGAGCGCGAGCACCTTCCGCAGCACGGCGACGACGACCGTCGAGTCCACCCCGCTCGACAGCGTGGCCGCCAGCGGCCCCCCCTTGGCCCGCCGCCCGACGGCGGCGACGATGGCGCGGCCGAGCTCGGCCGACTGGTCCGCCAACGTCCCCGTCATCCGCGGCGCGTTCGAGTGCAGGTACCAGGGCGAGATCGACGCCGGCGCGCCTGGTCGAACCGTGGCCACGTGGCCGGCGGCGATGGTGTCGAGGTCGCGCAGGAACGAACGCGGGGGCGTGACCCAACCGGTGGCGACCAGCTGGTCGATCGCGATCGGGTCGGGCACGGCCGCCACCCCGACGTCGAGCAGCGAGTCGTGGTCGCTGGCCCACGCCGTGGTGGCGCCAACGGCACCCACCAGACCCTGGACGACACCGCCGTGATCGCGGACGACCGAGGCCACGCCGGCGCGGGCGTCCCACCACGTGACGAGTCCCTCCAGGTGCAGCGGCAGCAGACCGGCGACGCCGTCCGATCGCAGGGTCGCCAGCAGCGTCGCCGCCATCTCGTCCGGCGCCTGCAGGTCGGCCGCCGGGTCACCGGGGAAGAGCTCGCCGTCGAGGACGACGAACGAGCCGTCGTCGTGACGGGCGACGCCGATGCGGGGGACGGCCGCAGCGTCGAAGGCGACGGCGACGTTCGCGGTCGCCTCCACCGTGAGGCCGTGGGCGCGGGCGCGCTCGGCGAACCGGGCGATGCTGTCGGGACTGGCGTCGGCGACGCCGACGCAGCGGACGGTCAAGAGACCCGGAGGACGCCTCCAGCCACGTCCGCCGTCGTGCCGACCAGGTCATCGCTCGTCATGGCCTTCATCACGTCGGCGTCGGTCGACGTCGCCCACGTCCGACCGCCCTCGGGGGTCAGGCACGCCACGATGGCGTTGCTCATCGAGCCGTCGCGCTCGTGCATGACGGTGTAGGACTCGATCGTCACCGGTCCCTCGTGCTCCTCGACGAGCTCGCGCGCCTCGGTGATGTCGTCGACCTCGGCCTGCACGTCCTCCCAGCGGAAGCCGTCGGCCGGCGGTGTCGTCGAGTAGATCCCCATGGCGTGCTTGGTGGTGTAGCCACCGTTGGCCGACACGAACCCGATCGAGCCGGGGTCGTCGCGGACGACGCCCGCCATCGTGGCGATCGAGTGGCCGACGTAGTTGTTCCAGGGGCCACCGGCGAAGCAGAGGCCGCCGGTCACCGTGAGCTGCCGATCGAGCGAGAAGCCCAGCTCGGCGGCGCCGATCTCGACGGCCGACGGGAAGCACGAGTACAGGTCGACGTGGCGCACGTCGTCGATGCCGAGACCGGCCAGCTCCAGCGCGCGTCGGCCGGCGACGCGGATGGCGGGGGAGGAGTGCAGGTCCTGGCGGTTCGACACGAACGGCGTGTCGTGCGCGTCGGTCCCGGCCAGCGGGAACACCCAGCGGTCCTCAGGCACGCCCAGGCGCTGCGCTGCCTCGACGGAGCACAGCAGCAGCGCGGCTGCCTGGTCGACGTCGTTGTTCGAGTTCATCATCTTCGTGTACGGGAACCCGACCATCCGGTTGTCGGGCGACGCGGTGCGGATCTGCTCGGGCGTCTTGGCGTCGCGGATCCAGGCGTACGGGTTGTCGGCGGCCACCTGGCTGAACCGCGACCACAGCTCAGAGATGACGGTGAGGTGCTCGTCCCACGAGCGGCCGGCGGTGGCGCGGATGGCGTTCTCGAAGATCGGATAGAGCTGGACCGGCATGACGATGCCCTTGGCCGCCTCGGCCGGGTGGGTCATCGCCAGCTCCTCGCCGAGGAGCACCGGCGGCTCGGTGCCCTCGGGCTCCACCGTCCAGTCCGGCTTCACGTCCTGCTTGCGGTTGGCCATCCGGGTGCGCCACGCCTCGCCGCCGCCGATGAGCGCCACGTCGAGCTCGCCGGCGGCGATGGCGCGAGCGGTCTTGTTCACCAGCGTCTGCGGCGTGTTGCCGCCCATCGACGTGTACGCGGTCTCCCGCGGCGATGCGCCGATGCGCTCGGCGACCAGCGCGGCGTGGTTGACGTAGCGCCAGGAGAGCAGCGCCACGATGCGGATGGAGTCGACCGCCTGCAGGATCGCCGGGGCGCCGGCGTCCTCGGCGGCCCGGCGGGCGGCCTCGGCGATCATGTCGACGGGCTCGAGCGCCTCCTCCGGCGTCGTGCGCTGGAGGAGCTGTCCGGTCCCGACGAGGACCGGTGTGCGGGGGTCGATCGGCATGCAATGCAGTCAAGTGGATGGCTGGGCGATACGTACACTCGGGACAGTGAACGAGACCCACGATGCCGAGCTCTTCGCCCTCGTCGAGCGTGAGATCGAGCGCCAGAACACGACGCTGCAGCTGATCGCGTCGGAGAACTTCGCCTCGCTCGAGGTGTTGCGGGCCACCGGCTCCGTCCTCACGAACAAGTACTCCGAGGGGTACCCGGGCAAGCGCTACTACGGCGGCAACGAGGTGATCGACGAGGTCGAGAACCTGGCCATCTCGCGGGTCAAGGCGCTGTTCGGCGCCGAGTACGCCAACGTGCAGCCCCACTCGGGCACCAACGCCAACCTGGCCGTGTACTTCGCGCTGCTGGAGCCGGGCGACACCGTCCTCGGCCTGCGGCTCGACCAGGGCGGCCACCTCACCCACGGCAACCCGAACAACGCTTCGGGGAAGCTGTTCAACTTCGTTTCCTACGGCGTGACGCCGAGCGACGAGCGCATCGACTTCGACCAGCTGCGCGACCTGGCGCTCGAGCACCGCCCGAAGATGATCGTGGCCGGCGCCACCGCCTACCCGCGGATCCTCGACGCCCAGCCGTTCCGCGACATCGCCGACGAGGTCGGCGCCCTGTTCATGTTCGACGCCGCCCACATCATGGGGCTCATCGCCGGTGGCGCCCATCCGAGCCCGGTGCCGCTGGCGGACATCGTCACGTTCACGACCCACAAGACGATGCGCGGACCGCGCGGCGGCTGCATCATCAGCCGCACCGACGAGTTCGCGGCGGCGATCGACAAGGCCGTGATGCCGGGCATGCAGGGCGGCCCGCTCGATCACGTCATCGCGGCCAAGGCGGTCGGCTTCCACGAGAACGCCCAGCCCGCGTTCCGGGACTACGCCGCCCAAGTCGTGAAGAACGCCGCCGCGTTGGCCAAGGGGCTGGCCGAGGCCGGGTACCGGCTCGTGTCTGGTGGCACCGACAACCACCTCATGCTCCTCGACGTGCGGTCCTACGACACAGAGGTGTCGGGCCGTCAGGTTCGCAACCGGCTGGGCAAGGCCGGCATCTCGCTGAACGAGAACACCGTGCCCGACGACCCGCGCCCGCCGTACCAGTCGAGCGGCCTGCGCATCGGCACCCCGGCGGCGACCACCGCGGGCATGAAGGAGCCCGAGATGCAGCAGGTGGCCGAGCTCATCGACCGGGCGATCCGCGCCGGCAAGGACGACGCCGAGCTCGCTGCCGTCCGCGACGACGTCGCCGCCCTCTGCTCGAAGTTCCAGCCCTACGCCGGCCTCACCGCGTCGTAGCGCCGTTCTCGGCACCGGAACCGACCAGATCTGGTCGGTTGAGGTGCCGAGAAGGAGTACGGCCTAGTAGGCGCCCTTGCCGAAGAGGACGACGGGGATCGTCTTCAGCATGATCACGACGTCCTGGAAGAGCGACCAGTTGTCGACGTAGTACAGGTCGAGCCGGGTGTAGGAGCTCACATCGGCGTCGCTGCGGCCGCTGACCTGCCACATGCCGGTGATGCCGGGGCGG
The DNA here is from genome assembly GCA_036275955.1 of Acidimicrobiales bacterium. Taxonomy (GTDB): domain Bacteria; phylum Actinomycetota; class Acidimicrobiia; order Acidimicrobiales; family CADCSY01; genus DATLFP01. Next base: position 1,583 of record DASUCO010000260.1, on the reverse strand, counting down.
ACCCGCAGCCGGTCGTGCAGCTGCTCGTCCCACAGCAGCATCTCCTCGGGGAGCGCCGGGCGGGGGCCGACCAGGCTCATCTCGCCCTTCAGCACGTTCCACAGCTGGGGCAGCTCGTCGAGCGAGGTCTTGCGGAGCAGGCGGCCGATCCGGGTGATGCGGGGGTCGTCCTTGAGCTTGAAGATCGGGCCGTCGGCGCCGGTCTGCTCGCGGAGGTCGATCCACATGCCGTGGGCGCCGTCGACCATGGAGCGGAACTTCTGGAACTCGAAGATCTCGCCGTCCTTGCCGACCCGCTTCTGTCGGTAGATGACCGGGCCCCGCGAGTCGAGCTTCACGGCGATGGCGATGAGGGCGGCGATCGGCATGGTCAGGACGATGGCGGCGGTGGCCACGACGACGTCGAAGGTCCGCTTGGCCAGGGCGCGCCAGCCGCCCGCCTCGCACGGCTCGAGGTAGACGATCGGGTAGCGGCCCAGCGGGCGCACGGTGAGGCGGTTGGCGGCGATGTCGCGCAGGGTGGAGGACAGCTCCACGTGGATGCCCTCACGCAGCAGGACGCGGACGAGACGGTTCGTGGCATCCACGTTCATGGCTGACGCCGCCACGATCACGCTGACCGCACCCGTCTCGCGGACCACGGCCAGCGTCTCGGTCACGGGGCCGAGGATGCGTCGGCCCTCGTCGGGGGCGTCGTCGACGAAGCCCACGACCTCGTAGCCCAGCATCGGGTCGTGCTCGAGCATCGCGGCGACGTCGAGAGCCTCCTCGTTGCAGCCGACGATGACGACGCGGCGCAGCATCCGACCCGAGCGGCGCAGGCGCATGAACGTGCGGCGCACGATCTCGCGCTCGGCCCCGACGAGGCCGACGGCACCCATCCACGTCATGGCGAGCCAGGCCCGAGAGACGGGGAGCTGGAAGGCGTAGGCGGCGACGGTCATCGCCGTCACCGAGTAGGCGGCGGCGGTGGCGATGCGCCGGACCTCGTCGATCCGGCGGGTGAGGAACCGGACGTTGTAGAGCCGGCGACGGGCGAAGAAGCCGAGCCACGCGGGGAGGCTCACCGCGGCGATCAGCAGGTGGGCGGTGCGGGCGCCGTCGAGGGCCGGGCCACCCAGGGAGGAGCGGACCAGGAAGGTCAGGAGCATGGCGACGGCGACGGTGCCGGCGTCGGCCGTGACGAGCCAGAGCTTGGGCGAGGTCGGCTTGGTGCCCTGGTCCCGCCCGTGCTCGGGTCGACGCTGGAAGGCCGGGAGGCGAACCTCCGTCCTCGCTGTCGTCATGATCGCCATCACCGCTCCCGCTGTGCTCCGCCGCCTGCGTCACGAGGCGACTGCGCTCCGTGACGCGCGGTCCCCGCCGTGACGGTGATGGCACCAGCCGGTCGCCATCACCGGCCGCAATCTGCCCAAATGCACCGCAGATCAAGCGTGCTCCCGGCCGGCAATGGGGAAGGAAGGCCTCCGACACCCGCCGAACAGCGCAGGGACGCGCTCGTCGTCGCTCCCTCGTCGCCGCGGACCACCCAGGAGCCCCGTGAACCGAGTCGCCGCGATCGTCATCGATGCCGCCGACTGGAC
>DASUCO010000259.1:0-7167 GCA_036275955.1 Acidimicrobiales bacterium | reverse complement strand
AAGGTGTGGAACGCGCTGATCTCGATGAAGAGCACGCGCGTCATGAGCGACGCGATGACCTCGAGGTTCACGTCGATGTCGTCGGGCAGCACGCGCACGAACTCGCTCTGCGGCCCGCCGAAGCCCATGCGGGCGAGCATGGCGTCGATGTCGATGTCGACCTGGCGTCCCTCGAAGGCGACGTCACGCGCGGCGAACCACATGTCCTTGTGGCCGGCCTCCTTCTCCCAGCCGGCCTCGTCGCGGCCGTGGGCCTCGAACAGGCCGCGGCCCAGGTGGTCGATGGCGGTGCCCTTGATCGACTCGTCGAAGTGCTTCTGCATGTCGCCGGGCTGGAGCAGCCGGATGTTGGCGCCGAAGCCCTCGACGGTGCCGATGCGCGTGAGCGTGGCGCTCAGCGGCTCGGGCACGCCCTGCTGGATGAGGTAGCGAGCCTGCTCGACGGTGGGGAAGTGCTTGGGCCAGGTGTCGAGGGGGATGTCCATCGGCTCGTTGCCGAACTCCTCGCGGTGCTTCTCCTGCCAGGCGACGATGCCCGGCCCGCGGAATCGCATGCGGGGCGAGACGTACTCGCCCTGCTCGTCGAACCCGCCGTGGCAGCGCACGCCACCGGCGATGAGCGGCTCGGCGACCGGTGCGTCCAGCAGCAGCTCCTGCTCGGTGAACTCGGTCTGCAACGTGGTCATTCGAACCCCCGGGAGAGATGACGGAACCGTCACCCCAACTGTATACTCGTGCGTATACACCCCGCCACCGTCGAAGGTGTGATGTCGGTAACAACGCGAACCCTGCTGAACAAGGAGGAGCGGACCGCCTCGATCCTCCGTGGCGCAGCCGCCGCGTTCGCCCATGCCGGGTTCGCCGCCACCTCGATGGAGGACGTGGCCGGCGCCGTCGGCGTCACGAAGCTGATCGTGTACCGGCACTTCGACTCCAAGGAGGAGCTGTACCGGGCCGTGCTCGAGCAGGTGAAGACCCGCCTGGTCGAGGAGTTCGTGGCCGGGGTCGAGGAGGGCCGCCAGGCGCTGGGCTACCGCACCTTCCTCACCGTCGCCCGCGAGGACCCCGACGGCTTCGTGCTGCTGTTCCGCCACGCGGCGCGGGAGCCCCAGTTCGCCGACTACGCCCTCGAGTTCCGTGCCGGCGTGGTCGGCCTGGCCGCCACGCCGTTGGGCGACACCTTCGCCGGTCGCCCGGCGCTGGCCCGGTGGGCGCCGGAGGCGATCATCGACGAGATGGTCTCGGCCGTCCTCGCGTGGCTCGAGCACGGCGATCCCTCAGCCGACGAGGAGTTCCTCGCCACCGCCACCGCCGGGCTGCGCGCCATGGTCGCCGCCTGGCGATAGGCAAGACTCTTCCCAAGCCTTCACGAGGCCGCACGAGGGAGGGGGGTCGATGACGCCGAGGGCAGGCGACGAGGCGCGACTGATCGCCGCGGTCCTGCAGGCGTTCGAGGAGGCGGGGAGCGAGTACGAGCGGGTGCTGGACCTGGTCTGCCAGCTCGGCTGCGAGCTCACGGGCGACCCGTGGGTGATCCGGCTCGTGGACGACGCCGGCATGCTCCACCTGGCCGGCTCTGCCGCCGTCGACGTCGAGACGCTGGCCGACATCCGCCAGACGCTCACCGGCCTGACGATGCCGTACGAACGCAGCCGGGTGGCGTCGGTGACCCCCGAGGGGGCGCCGGTGCTCATCACGCCGGAGAACCTGGCTGCGTCGAGCCACACCGCCCAGCCGGCGATCGTCGCCCTGGCCGAGCGGCGGGGCTTCGTCGGCGGGCTGGTGGCGCCCATGCGGGTGCGCGGGCGCGTCATCGGCGTGCTCTGGTGGCCGTGCCGGTACCACCTTGGGGAGCACGACGAGGACGACCTTCGCCTCATCGCCACGGTGGCCGACCGCTGCGCGCTCGCCATCGACAACGCCCGCTTGGTGCGCAACCTCGAGTCCGAGCGCAACCGCCACGCCGCCCTTCTCGCCCAGGTGTCCGACGCCGTCGCCGTCGTCGATGCCGACGGCACCATCCGTCACGTCACGGCGGGCGGCGTGACGCGGATCCTCGGCTGGCTGCCGGAGGAGCTCCTGGGCCTGAACATGTTCGAGCTCGTGCACCGCAAGGACCACGCGCTGGCGCTCGAGGGCTTCGTGCACGCCCTCGGCCCCGACGACATGCCGCCGCTCGTCCTGCGGGCGCGGCACCGGGAGGGCGGCTGGCGCCACCTCTACGTCAGCGCCCAGAACCTGCTCGACGACGACGTGGTCGGCGGTGTCGTCGTCACGGCCCACGACGTCACCCAGCAGGTCCTCGCCAATGCGTTGCTCAACGACGAGAACGAGATCCTCGAGCGGGTCGCCACCGGCGCGCCACTGACCGACACCCTCGATGCCGTTTGCCGCATGATCGACGGCCACGTGCGCCACGGCGTCAGCACCATCTGGCTGGTCGACGACGAGAGTCACGTGCTCGTGCCGACAGCAGGCCCCAATGCCGGTCCGCTGCCCAACATCGAGCCCGAGCACAGCCGGCGGGGCGTCGACTTCGTCCAGCTCCTGCCGCCGGACGAGATCTCGGTCAGCACGCCGGCGACCGGCCCCGAGTGGGAGCCGTGGCGCGAGCAGGCCATCGCCTCCGGCATCGGGTGCTCGTGGACGCGACCCATCCGCGACGCGCAGGACCTGGTGTACGGCGCCGTGATCCTCTACCGCAGCGACGAGCGCGAGCCGACGGAGACCGAGCGCACCGCGATCGAGCTGGGGGCGCGTCTGGCGGCCGTCGCCGTGCACCGCGCTCGCGACGCCGACCAGCTGGCGCACGCGGCCACGCACGACACGGTCACCAACCTGCCCAACCGCCGCCTCTTCCTCGAGCGGCTGCGGCAGGCGGTGGCGCGGCAAGAGCGCGGCGCAGCGGCGCCGTCGGTCCTGTTCCTCGACCTCGATCGCTTCAAGCAGGTGAACGACCGCGCCGGCCACGCCGCGGGCGACGAGGTGCTTCGCCTGCTCGGCGCCCGGCTGCAGGCAGTCGTGCGCCCGACCGACGTCGTGGCGCGCTTCGGCGGCGACGAGTTCGCGGTCCTGTGCGACGAGACGACGGACGACGAGGCGATCAGCGTCTCGGAGCGACTGCTCGCCGCGATCTGCGAGCCGCTCGAGCTCGCCGGCCGGCGCCACCACCTGTCGGCCAGCATCGGCATCGCCACCGGTCGCAGCAACGTCAGCCACGACGCGCTGGTCCGTCGCGCCGACGTCGCCATGTACCGCGCCAAGGCGCTGGGCTCGGGCGGGATCGTGTCCTTCACCAGCGGGATGGCGGAGAGCCCTCGCGCCGACCTCGAGCACGACCTGCGGCGCGCCATCGAGGCCGACGAGATCTTCGTGCACTACCAGCCGATCGTCGACCTGCGCACGGCGCGATGGTCCGGCGTCGAGGCGCTCGCTCGCTGGCGACACCCCGAGCAGGGCTGGGTCCCACCGACGGTCTTCGTGACGCTGGCCGAGGAGATCGGGATGGCGGTCCGCCTCGGTGATTCGGTGCTGACGCGCGTGTGCCGTGACGCAGCCCGATGGGCGCACGACCCCGTGATGCGTCACCAGGGTCTCGGGATCAACGTGTCGGGACGCCAGCTGGCAGATCCCCGCTTCGTCGGCTCCGTCCAGCGCCAGCTGCAGGAGTCAGGCGTTGCCGGCAACCGCTTCATCGTCGAGCTGACCGAGACGACGATGATGGAGGAGTTCGAGAGCGCCATGGCCTCGGTGACGGCGCTGCGGTCGCTGGGCATGTCGCTCGCCATCGACGACTTCGGGACCGGCCACTCGACGCTGGCTCGCCTGCGTCAGTTCCCAGCCGTCGGGCTCAAGCTCGACCGGTCCTTCATCGTCGAGCTGGGCGAGGACGAGCGCAGCGCCGACATCGTCGCCGCCGTGGTGCAGCTGGCGCACGCGGTCGGGATGGCGGTGTGCGCCGAGGGCGTCGAGACGCGCGAGCAGCTGGCCATGGTGCAGCGCCTCGGCGTCGACCTGGCGCAGGGCTTCCTGCTCGGTCGCCCGCTCCCGCCGGACGAGGTCCGCGAGCTGCTGGCCCGCCCTCCGGCGGTGCAGCCAATCCTCACCATGGAGCACCTGCCCCTCTGACGACCGCGTTCTCGCAACCGGAACGGTGCGGAAGCGCACCGCTGCGGTCACGAGAACGAGCTAGCTGAGGGCCGGAGGCGGTCCGGTGCGGGGGCGGGCGAAGCGGCCGAGGCCGCCCTCGACGGGCGCGAGCGGCACCGTGGCCGTCGCCTCCGGACGCTGTCGCCGGAAGCGGCCGAGGCCGACGGCCCCCGCGTCGTCGCGCTCGGGTGTGAGGTAGGCGAGTGCGGCCAGCGCGGCGCCGACCAGGAGGATGATGAACGCCACGCCCTGCGCCGTCGTGTCCTCCTCGACGGCGGGTGCCGCCGCCAGCATGGGCTGGTCGGGCACGGTCGGGGCCTGGTCCTGCGGCTCGAGCGCGGGCTCCACGATCGGCGCAGTGGGGGCCGCGAACGACGAGTCGCCACCCGAGGAGCCGAACGAGCCGCTCGTGGTGGACGGCGGCGGCGTGAACGACGACTCCGAGCTCGAGAACGACGGCATCGACGTCGTGAGCACCGCGCCCTCGAGCACGTCGAACGAGAGCGAGAACGCCGAGCGGACGGGACCGGCCGGGCTCTCGGACGTGGTGCCGGGCACGAGCACGATGTCGAGGTCGGTGCCGCTCACCAGCGTGGCCAGCGGGAACGTGATCGTGCCGTCCTCGGCGATGATGCCGTTCACCGACTGGCCGCAGTCGACGAGGGGCTTGTCCTGCCAGCGACCGGGCTGCGACTCGAGCGGCGCCCAGTCCACCGCCGCGCGGCAGGCCAGGATGATCGCCTCCGGCGGCACGCTCGACGTCTCCGATGGCGTGATCGTCAGCGACGGCGACGACTCGCCCTCGGTGAGCAGGTAGGTGAGGCCGGCGATGGCGGTCGCGCCCTCGGGCGTGCCCTCGACCAGCGCGCTGCCCTCGGGGACGTTCGGGGCGGCCACGGGCTCGACGGGCGCGTCCGGCACGGGAACCGGCGGGCGCGCCGCGGTGGGCACCACCGAGGCCGGGTCGGAGGTGCGGTACCACCAGCCGGCCTTGCTCTGGGTGGCGGCACCGACCGTCGACGGTTGCGCCAGGAGCCCGGTGCCGAGCGCGAGCAGGGCGAGACCGGCGTGGGCCAGGCGGCGACGGCTCATCGGTCCACCGTGATCGGTCCCCGGCGGCGTGTCGCCTTCGGCTTGGCCGCCGCCGAGCCCGACCGGTTGATGGTCGCCATGTCGCCACCGAGGTACGACGTCACGACACGCGGGTCGGTAGTGACCTCCTCCGGCGTGCCCTCGACGATCGGATGACCCAGCTCGAGGGCGATCATGCGATCGGAGATCGACGTGATCAGCGGCATGTCGTGCTCGATGACGAGCAGCGCGCACCCGGTCTCGGACTGGATGCGCTTGAGCAGCGGACCCAGGGCCTCGGTCTCCTTCTGGGCGATGCCGGACGAGGGCTCGTCGAGCAGCAGCACCTTCGGGTCGTGGGCGATGCACATGGCGAGGTCGACGATGCGGCGGGAACCGGTCGACAGCTCGCGCACGAACTTGTCGCGGAACGCGCCGAGGTTCATCATCTCGATGAGGTCCTCGACCGTCCAGGCGACGTCCTCCTCCTGCTGCACGATCATCGGCAGGCCGAGCGCGGAGGCGATCGGGTCGCGGAGGTCGATGTGCCGCTCGAGGCCGATGGCCAGGTTCTCGGCCACCGTGAGCGACGGCACCAGGCGGGCGTCCTGGAACGAGCGACCGAGTCCGAGCCACGCCCGCTTGTCGGGCGCCATCTGCGTGACGTCGACGCCCTCGAGGACGATGCGGCCGCCGTCGGGGATGAGGAACCCGGAGATGAGGTCGAAGATCGTCGTCTTGCCGGCGCCGTTGGGCCCGATGAGGCCCAGGATCTCGTTGGCCCGCAGCGTGAACGACGTGTCGTCGACGGCGCGGATGCCGCCGAAGCGCTTCATGAGGTCGCTGACCTCGAGCACGTTCTCGCCGAGCGCGCGACCGGTGTCGGTCGTCTTGGCCCTTGCCTTGGCGCCATCGCCGTCCACCGACGCGGCGCCCTGGAGGAACACCGAGCGCACGATGTCGTCTCGCTCGAGCAGCTCCTGGGTCGGGCCCTGGAAGCGCACCTCGCCCTTCTCCAGGAAGTAGGCGCGCTCGGCGACGGTCAGCGCCACGTTGATCGACTGCTCGACGAGGATGATGGCGGTGCCGCTCTCCTGGATGCGGCGCACGATGATCAGCAGCTGCTCGACGATGGTCGGCGCCAGGCCGAGCGACAGCTCGTCGATCATGAGCAGCTTGGGCTTGGCGATGAACGCCATGCCGAGGGCGAGCATCTGCTGCTCGCCGCCGGAGAGGTTGCCGGCCATCTGGTCGATGCGCTCGCGCAGACGCGGGAAGGTCTCGTAGACCTCCTCCGTCGCCTGCTTGAGGTACTCGGGATCACCGCGGTAGAGCCAACCCGCGGCACGGAGGTGCTCGGCGACGGTCAGGGTCGGGAACACCGCCTTGCCGCCGGGCACCTGGATGATGCCCATCGCCACCGTCTGGTTGGCGTCGGCGTGGGTGATGTCGCGGCCGTCGAAGAACATGGCGCCGCCGATGGGGTCGACGGTGCCGCTGATCGCCTTCAGGAGCGTCGACTTGCCGGCGCCGTTGGTGCCGAGCAGCGCCACGATCTCGCCGGGACGGACCTCCATGTCGACGCCGAAGAGGACCTGGACCTGGTCGTACGCGACCTCGACACGCCGGCACGACAGGAGGGCGCGGCTGCCGGTGCGCTTGAGCTCGGCGCGCATCTCCTGCGCCGCCGAGAGCGAGGCGAAGGCCTGCTCGACGTCACGCTTGACGAACTTGCGAGCCGAGGCGCCGACGAGGCCGGCCACGGCGATGACGGCGGCGAGGATCGAGATGGCCACGCGGTAGCCCTGCTCGTCACCGATGCCGAACAGGAAGAGGGAGGCGACTCCACCCAGGCCGACCCACAGGATCGACCACGCGAACGCCTGCGACCGCACCTTGGGCGGCGCCACCAGGCCGACGAGCGGGTAGTACGCGGGCTGGAAGGCG
>DASUCO010000258.1:0-17517 GCA_036275955.1 Acidimicrobiales bacterium | reverse complement strand
CAGCACCATGCCCATGTTCGAGCGCAGCTGCTGGCGCGGCATCTCGGCGATGTCCTCGCCGTCGATCGTGATGCGCCCGCCGTCGAGCTCGTAGAAGCGCATCAGCAGGTTGACCAGCGTCGTCTTGCCGGCGCCGGTCGGCCCCACGATGGCGACGGTGCGCCCCGGCTCGACGACCAATGACAGGTCCTCGATCAGCGGCTTGGCCGGGTCGTAGGCGAAGCTCACGTGCTCGAACTCGACGCGGCCACGCGGGACCGGCGTCGAGGCGGTGGCGATCTCCGGCGTCTGCTCCTCGGCGTCGAGCAGCTCGAAGACGCGCTCGGCGGACGCGATGCCGGACTGGAACATGTTGGCCATCGACGCCAGCTGGTTGAGCGGCATCGTGAACTGGCGGGAGTACTGGATGAACGCCTGCACGCCACCCAGGGTCATGGCGCCGGCGGTGACCCGCAGCCCGCCGAGGACGGCGATGGCCACGAAGTTCAGGTTGCCGATCACCATCATCGTGGGCTGGATGATCCCGGACACGAACTGGGCGCCGAACGACGCCTCGTAGAGCTGCTCGTTGGTGGTGCGGAACGGAGCCTCGACCTCGCGCTGGCGACCGAACGCCTTCACGATGTTGTGGCCGGTGAACGCCTCCTCCACCTGCGCGTTGAGCTTGCCGGTGTGCATCCACTGCTGCATGAACTTCGACTTGGACCGCCCGGCGATGACGCGCACGGTCCAGAACGACAGCGGCACCGTGACCAGGGCCACGAGGGCGAGGAGCCAGGAGATCCACACCATCACGACGAGGATCCCGAGCACGGTGAGCGTGGCGGTGAGCATCTGGCTCAGTGTCTGCTGCAGCGTCTGGGCGATGTTGTCGATGTCGTTGGTGACGCGGCTGAGCAGGTCGCCGCGCTCGTTGCGGTCGACGTAGCGCAGCGGCAGCCGGTTGAGCTTGTCCTCGACATCCGCCCGCAGCCGGAACATCGTCCGCTGCACGAGACCGGCGAGGATGAACGACAGCGTGTACGCCAGCAGCGACGAGAGGATGAACAGCGTCGCGGCCACGACCAGCGTGCGGTGCAGCTTCCCGAAGTCGATGCCGGCGGGCGAGAACACGCCGCGGACGACCACATCGGTGGCGTCGCCCAGGATCTTCGGCCCCAGGACCAGCATGGTGACGCTGGCGAAGGCGAGGACGATGACGATGGCGACGCGCAGGCGCTCGCGCCGCAGCCGCGACAGGAGCCGCCTGGTGACGGTGCCGAAGTCGCCGGCCCGCTCGACCGGCATGCCGGCGCTGCCCCAGCGCGGCCCCGCCGCGCTGTTCGCCATCGGCGGCTTGATCGCCACGGCCTCCTCGGACTCCGCCTCCGCGACGCGGGTGTGCCCGTTGCCCTCCGCGCCGTTGGCCCGCTCGGCTCGCAGCGGCTCGCGACGACGGTTCGACGCGCGCTCCGTCGTGCTCATGCCGCCTCCTCCGCCGTCATCTGCGACGCCACGATCTCGGCGTAGGTGGGGCAGTCGTCGAGCAGCTCGTGGTGGGTGCCGAGGCCGACGGTCTCCCCGTCTTCCAGCACCAGGATCTGGTCGGCGTTCTTGATGGTGGTGACGCGCTGGGCGACGATCACGACCGCCGAGTCCTGCGTGTACGGACCGAGGGCCATGCGCACCCGGGCGTCCGTGGCGAGGTCGAGCGCGGAGAACGAGTCGTCGAACAGGTAGATCTCCGGCTTGCGCACCAGCGCCCGGGCCATGGCCAGCCGCTGCCGCTGGCCCCCGGAGACGTTGGTGCCGCCCTGGCTGATGGGCGCGTCGAGCTGCCCGGCCATCCTCTCGACGAAGTCGACGGCCTGCGCCACCCGCAGCGCCTCCCACAGCTCCTCGTCGGTGGCATCGGGCTTGCCGTACCGGAGGTTGCTGGCGATCGTGCCGCCGAACAGGTACGGCCGCTGGGGCACGAGGCCGATGCGGTTCCACAGGATCTCGGGGTCGAGCTCGCGCACGTCGACGCCGTCGACCAGCACGGCGCCCGACGTGACGTCGAACAGGCGGGCGACGAGGTTGACGAGGCTCGTCTTGCCGGAGCCCGTGGACCCGATGATCGCCGTGGTCTCGCCCGGCCGGGCGGTGAAGGAGATGTTCGACAGCACCGGGTGCTCGGCGCCCGGGTAGTGGAAGCCGACGTCGCGCAGCTCGAGCAGCCCGTGGCTCGTCACCGTGGTGACGGGGTCGACCGGCACGGTGACCGACGACGTGGCGTCGAGGACCTCCATGATGCGCTCGGCCGACACCGCGGCCCGCGGCGTCATCATGGCCACGAAGTTGGCCATCATCACCGACATCAGGATCAGCGTGAAGTAGGTGAGGAAGGCGATGAGCGACCCGATCGTCAGCTCACCGTTGTCGATGCGGCTGGCGCCGAAGTAGACGACGGCCACGCTGGAGCCGTTCACGATCAGCTGCATGACCGGGAACATGGCGGCCATCAGCCGGCCGGCGACGAGCGACGTGTCGGTGAGGTCGGTGTTCACGCGGTCGAAGCGCTCGACCTCGACCGGCTCGCGCACGAAGGCTCGCACGACGCGCATGCCGACGATCTGCTCGCGCAGCACGCCGTTGATGCCGTCGATGCGCTCCTGCATCTCCCGGAACTTGGGCGTCATGCGGGCGACGATGGTGCCCAGACAGACGGCGAGCAGCGGGATGGCGACGGCCAGCAGCCACGACAGGCCGACGTCCTGACGCACGGCGAGGATGATCCCGCCGACGATCGTCATCGGCGCCATGATCGCCATCGTGCAGGTCATCACCACGATCATCTGGACCTGCTGCACGTCGTTGGTGATGCGCGTGATGAGCGACGGCGGGCCGAAGAGGTTGACCTCCTTGGACGAGAAGTCGGTCACCTGGTGGAACAGTGAGGCGCGGACGTCGCGACCGAAGCCCATGGCCGCCTTGGAGCCGCAGTAGACGGCGGCGATGGCGACGACCATCTGCACGAGCGTCATCGCCAGCATCAGCCCGCCGTGCGACCAGATGAAGCCCTCGTCGCCGCGCACGACGCCCTTGTCGATGATGTCGGCGTTGACGGTCGGCAGCAGCAGGTTGCAGATGGCCTGCACGAGCTGCAGGCCGACGACGCCCCAGAGCCAGCGCTTGTACGGGCGCAGGTGGGTGCGGAGGAGACGAACGAGCATCAGCTATCGCTTTCGAATGCCGTCGAGGACGAGGGCGACGATCTCCTGCGGCGGCATGGGCTCGCCGTAGATCGCGGGATGGGACACGGCCAACGTCACCGCGCGCAGCTGTCGGGCGGCGGTGGCGGGGTCGGTGCGGAGCTCGGCCGTGTGCGCCTCGAGCAGCCGAGCGAGCGACGGGAGCTCGGGCGGCCGGCCGGTGGGCTTGTGGACGTCACCGACGACGGCCAGCAGCTGCCAGATGGCGACCGTGCGCTCCTGCATGATGCGCACCGCCTCGACCAGCTGGACGTCGAACGAGCCGCTGGCGTCGATGTCGGCGATGGCGCGGTCGGTCGGTGCCGGGTCGATGGCCTGCTCGATGGCGGCCTGCACGAGGGCGTCCTTGTCGGGGAAGACCCGGAAGATCGTCCCCTCGGCGATGCCCGCCGCCTCCGCGATCTGGCGGGTCGAGACGCCGGCGCCTCGCTCGAGCAGCAGCGGCAGGGTGGCCTCGATGATCGCCGCTCGCCTGGCCTCGGGCGGCATGGCCGGCGCTCGCTGCGACACGGCGGCGACGGTACCACTGAGTGAGTGCTCACTCACATGTGACATGTGCCACCGATGTAGGGTCCGGGCATGCCGGCACATCCCCTCAGCACCGACGACTTCGGCGGCGAGCTCTACAACCTCGCCATGTCCGAGGGCGCCCGTCCCCTCCTCGAGCAGGTCAAGTCGTTCATCGCGAACGAGGTCGAGCCGATCACCGAGGAGTACTACCGGCTGGGCGCCAACCGGGAGGACCGGTGGAGCTACGCCCCCGGCCAGCTCGAGCTGCTCGACACGGTGAAGGCGAAGGCCAAGGCCAACGGCCTGTGGAACTTCTTCCTCCCCGATGCCGAGACCGGCCAGGGGCTCAAGAACCTCGACTACGCGTACATCGCCGTCGAGCTCGGCAAGAACCCGCTCGCGTCGGAGTGCCTCAACTGCTCGGCGCCCGACACCGGGAACATGGAGGTGCTCGAGCGTGTCGGCACGCCCGAGCAGAAGAAGCAGTGGCTCGAGCCGCTGCTCAACGGCGAGATCCGCAGCGCGTACGCCATGACAGAGCCGAACATGGCGAGCTCCGACGCCCGCAACATCTCCTGCACCGCCGTCCTCGACGGTGAGGAGTGGGTGATCAACGGCGAGAAGTACTACATCTCCGGCGCCGGCGATCCCCGCTGCAAGATCATGATCGTCATGGTGAAGACGAACCCCGACGCGTCGTCGCACCTGCAGCAGTCACAGATCCTGGTGCCGCTCCCCCACCCGGGCGTCGAGATCCTCGGACCGATGCACGTGTTCGGCAAGGACGACGCGCCGCACGGTCACATGCACCTGCGCTTCACCGACTGCCGCGTGCCGAAGGAGAACGTGCTGCTCGGCGAGGGCCGTGGGTTCGAGATCTCCCAGGTGCGCCTCGGCCCCGGCCGCATCCACCACTGCATGCGCTCCATCGGCGTGGCCGAGCGGGCGCTCCAGCTCATGGTCGAGCGCGGCCTGTCGCGAAACGCGTTCGGCAAGCCGCTCGTGCAGCTGGGCGGCAACACCGAGATCATCTCGAAGGCCCGCATCGAGATCGAGATGATGCGCCTGCTGGTGCTGAAGGCGGCCAAGGCCATGGATCTCATGGGCAACGCCGATGCGCGCGTGTGGGTGTCGGCCGCCAAGGCGGCCATCCCCGAGCGGTGCTGCAAGATCATCGACCAGGCCATCCAGATGCACGGCGCGACTGGCGTGTCGCAGTGGACGCCGCTGGCCGACATGTACACGTCGCAGCGCACGCTGCGCCTGGCCGACGGCCCTGACGAGGTGCACCACATGGTCGTGGGCCGCGCCGAGATCGCCCGCTACCAGGCCAACGACGACGACCTCGTCGTCGACATCCCCCGGCGCTAGCGGCTACCCGAAGCGGCGCACCGTCTCGGTGAGACGGACGAGCGCGCGCGGACCGAACTCGACGGCGTCGACGGTGACGCACGCGAGGTCGACCGGGACGCGCCACAGGTCGCGGCGCTCGGCGAAGCCGGCGTCGATCGGTGCCGCCTCGCGGTAGGCGTGCAGCACGTCATCGGGCACCGGGTGGAAGTAGTCGACGAGCGCCAGGTCGATCTCGGGATGCCCGAAGTAGGGCGCCACGTCGGCCGCCACCGCGCCGGCATCGGTGCTGACGAAGTTGTTCTGCTGTGCATCGCCGTGGAGCAGCGTCGGACGGGGCTCGGGACCGCACCGCGACGGCAGGCGCGCCGCCAGTCGTTCGACCGCCGCGGCGAGGTCGCTCGGCAGGCGACCCGCGGCGACCGCCGCGTGCAGCGCCGGGAGGAGACGTCGCTCGGCGAAGAAGTCGGCCCAGCGGTCCGAGCGCACAGGTTCGTTGTCCTGTCGGAGCGGGCCGAAGAAGCCGTTGAAGTCCTCCAGCCCGAACCGCGCGTCGTGCACCTGGTGCAGGGCCGCCAGGGTCCGGCCGATGGCACCCCAGTCGTCGGCGGTTCGGCGCTCGGCGTGCCGCTCGGCGAGCGCCTCGGTCACGAGGATGCATCCATGGTCGAGGCGGACGAGGCCGCTGTCGATCGGCGTGGGGGTCAGCACCCCGGCGCGCTCCCGCAGGAGGGTCAACCCGCGCAGCTCGGCCGCGAACCGCTCCGCCGCCTCGCCGTCCAGCCCGAGCTTGGCGAACACCGAGAACGGCTGGCCGTGGAGGATGCCGCAGGCGTGCGACGCCCGGTCGTTCAGGTCGGTGAAGCCGGTCGCCACCCACGGCCGACCGCGATGACGGGAGGCCGCCGCTGTGACCGCCGCCTGCACGCCTGCATCGAGGATCGGATGGACGTCGCTCAACGCGAGCAGTCGTCGAGCACGGCGTCGAGGCCGGACTCGATGTCGGGGAGCACGACGCCGATGGCGCGCGCCAGGTCGCGCTCGTCCAGCGTCAGGCGGGACAGGCGGGGACGGCGGCTGATGGCGCCCGCCGTGCGGCGGGCCACGCCCGCGGGCGTGCGGTAGGCGTCGACCACCTCCGGCGCCCGCTCGGCCAGCTCTCGCCAGGGGCCGTCCAGCTCGTCACGCGCCCAATCCAGGGCGCCGTCGAACGCGACGGTCCTCGATCGCTCGAGCAGCACGCCGTCCATCGCCAGCTCGACACCGACGTGGGCGGCGGCGAACGCGATGCGGGTGCCGCCCAGCTCGGCGCGCACGACGCGCATCCACGCCTTGAACGTGGCGTGGTCGTGGAAGGCGCTGTCGACCGCGTGATGCGCGCGCACGCCGGCGGCGACCTCGTCGGAGTCGGTCTCGAGCGGCGCGCCGCGCACCAGCTTCAGCAGATCAGGCACCATCGCCCCGAACGCGAACGGCGCCGGCTCGCCGGCGACGACCGCATGGGCGACGAAGTTCACGCGGCCTCGAACACCTCGGCCATGCCCTCCAAGCCAGACTCGATCAGCACGACGCCCAGAAGTCCCTGATGACGGCCGCCGCCGTCGCCGGGTCCTGCAGCATCCACCAGTGCCCGAGCCCCTCGAGCACCTCGAAGCGGGCGCCGGCGAGCTGGGCGCCGACGCGGCTGCGCTCGAGCGAGAGGAACGCATCCTCAGTGGCGGCGAGCACGAGCCCGGGCTTGGGGATGTCGCGGAAGTCGGGACCCCACTCCTTGCCCACGTCGACGGCCGATCGGTAGAGGGGGAGGATGCAGCCGGCCATGGTCTCGTCGACCATGCCGGAGAGCTTCACCGCACTGTCGTGCGAGAGGCCGAACAGCTCGAACACGCCGGCGCGCTCCTCGATCGGCGTCGCCAGCTGCTCGGACCAGAACCGCTCGCCCTCCTCCGGCGTCTGCCAGATCTTGGCGAAGTCGTGCCACTCGAACTCGATGTCACCGAGCCCGGCGCCGTCGGTCGCCCACGAGCGCACCAGGTCGGGCCGGATGCTGACGAGGCGCACCACGAAGCCGCCGCCCCAGTCGTGACCGAGGAGATCGATGGGGCCGTCGGCCTGCCTGCGCTCGAGCTCGGCGACCAGCCAGTCGACGTACTCCTCCTTCGTCGCGCCGAAGCCGTCGGGGCGGGGACAGCCGAACCCGGGCAGCTGGAGGGTGACGACGTCGTCCCGACCGAGCAGCGGCACGAGGCCGTCCCACAGCGCGTCGGTCTCGGGGACTCCATGGACGAGCACGGCAGGCATCGCGAGGCATCTTGCTACGTTGCGCCCGAGGGGGTGTCGTGATGGGTGTCACAGGTCCGATCACCGGGGGCGCGCACGGCTGGGCGTTCGGCGAGCCGCTCGCCGACCTCGCCGACGCCGGGTACCGCGCCGAGGAGCTGCTCATGGAGGGCGAGGCGACGCGCTTCCGCGCCGCGCCCGGGACCGAGCTCGGCGAGGATGGGCACTGGGACGCGGAGCCGGCTGGGACCGCGACATACCGGACGCGCCTGCTCGTGTACCGGCCCATCGACCCGACCGCGTTCAACGGCACGGTCATCGTGTCGTGGAACAACGTCAGCGCCGGCTACGAGCTCTTCGGCGGCGACACGGCGGAGATCCTCGAGGGCGGCTACGCGTTCGTCGGCGCCACCGTGCAGCGCGTCGGCATCGAGGGGCTGCCACCCACGCCGATGGGCCTGGCGGCGTGGGATCCCGAGCGCTACGGCTCGCTGTCGCATCCTGGCGACGACTTCTCGTTCGACATCTTCACGCAGGCGGGACGGGCCGCTCGCCAGCTCGACGGGCTCGACGTGCGACGCGTCGTCGCCATGGGCGCGTCGCAGTCGGCAGGTCGGCTGGCCGCGTACGTCAACGCCATCCAGCCGCTCGAGCACGTGTTCGACGGGTTCCTCCTCACGATCTACTTCGGGACGGGCACGCAGCTGGAGGTCGGCGATGCGGTCGTGGACCTCAACGCGCCGGCGCTGGCGCGCACGACGGCCAACGCCATGCGCGGCCGCAATCGGCTGCGCGACGACGGCGTGCCGGTGTTCGTGGTGAACTCCGAGCTCGAGGCGATGGCGTGCCTCGACGTGCGCCAACCCGACACCGACACGTTCCGCTACTGGGAGGTGGCCGGCACCAGCCACGTGTCCGCCCAGGTGCAAGGTCCGCGAGCGCGCAAGTACGAGCGCGAGTTCGGCCAGGAGCTGCCGGTGACGCCGGGCATGAACCGGATCTCGATGCTGCCTGTCTACGACGCCGCCATCCATCACCTGCACTCGTGGGTCAGCGGCGACGGCGCGCCGCCGACGCAGCCGAAGATCGAGTTCGCCGGCGGCGAGGTCGTGCGCGACGAGCACGGGATCGCCGTCGGTGGGATCCGGCTGCCGGCGGCCGAGGTCCCGGTGGCCACCAACTCCGCCATCCCACTGGGACCCGGCATCTACCCGCTGCTACAGGGGTCGAGCTACCCGTTCCCGGCGTCGAAGCTCATCGACCTCTACGGCGACGAGGCCACGTACGCGGCCAAGGTCGAGCAGGCGGCACGCGCCAGTGAGAAGGCCGGCGTGGTGCTGCCGCGCGACGTCGAGCCCCTGATCGCCGAGGCGGTCGAGGAGTTCCGAGCGAACGTCAGTCGATGAGCGGCTCGCCGCGGAGCCACGCCGTGCCGCCGCCCCAGTCGTAGGGCTTGGCCGACGCCGGCGGTGCGGCGCCGGGTCCGCACAGCACCTCGAGCTCGCGCTCGGTCAGGAGCGGCCAGGCGGCCAGCGCCTCGTCCGGGTTCGGATCCGGCCGAGGGGCCGCGGTGCTGCCCGGCACCGCCGCCTCCATCGCCGCCACGTAGTGCTCCCACGGGTGCCAACCGGCCACCGTGTGCTCGCCTCCGGGACCGCGGAACAGCAGCGTCGGGAACACGTACCGCCAGCCGTCACCGTCGGGCTTGGCATCGCCCTTGCCCCACTGGGTCTCGCGGATGGTGAGAGCGTGCTCGTTGGGCGCGCGCGTCTCGGCGCGATCGCGGGCGAAGGCGTCGTCGACAGCGTCGAGGTCGGCCATGAGCCGGTCGGCGTCGACGCCGTCGACGCGACGTGCGAGCGCGGCGATGCGCTCCTCGTCGTCGGCCGGCGCCGAGTGCACGAAGCACGACTCGCGCAGCGCGCGCAGCAGCACGTCGCCGGCGCCCTGCTGCTCTGCCGCCTTCACCGCCCTCGCCGCGATGGCGCTCTGCATCGGCGCCCACCGCAGTCGCGCCGGCCACGTCATGCCGGTGTGCTCGTAGGCGGCACGCCAGTACTCGGCCAGCTTGGGTGCCGCCAGCACCTGGTCGAAGTCGGGACGCCCGAGTCGCCGGTCGGCCACGAGGTCGCCCATGACCGTTCGCCACGCCAGGCGATCGCCGTAGCGCCAGCGCAGGCGGCGCAGCAGCGGCTCGGTCCCCCACGCCACCGAGCACCACGGATCGGTGTGCTCGACGACCTCCACCCGGCGTTCGCTCACCGGGTCAGTCTGGGTCAGTTCCCGTTCGTGGACCAGTGCCACGGCTCGCCGGGCAGGTTGTAGAAGCCGTACGCGGCGGCGTGCGCCTGCAGCCAGCGGTACCCGGGGCTGCCGGAGGTCAGCGTCCGCCCGTTCACGGTGAAGTCGACGGCCAGCCCCCGCTCGTGCATGGAGTGACCGGGCCGCGCCGTGGGCGGGCGGCACGCCGTCGAGGGCGAGTCGTCCGAGGGGCAGTGAGCGTCGCGCAGCGCCTGCTGCTGTGCCGGGTCGCGGTAGCCGCCACCGCCGAAGACGATCCCGTCGGCCTCGGCCGCGCCCATCATGCGGTCGAGCTCGTCGGCGATCGACTCGGCCACGGTGATGCCGCGCACGGTGCGCAGTCGCACGTCGCCCCGCACGTACGAGCGTGTCGAGGTGCGACGGGCGCCGACGTTGGCGCGCGCCAGCGCCGCCTGCTGTCGCGCGATCTCGGCGCTGAGCTTGGCGTCGAGTGCTGAGAGCGCAGCCGACTCCGCCAGTCGCGACTCGATGCGCTCGTCGAGCTTGGACGCGAAGGCCGCCTGCTGGTCGCGAGCGGCGGCCAGCTCGCCGAGGTGGGCGTCCACGGCGTTGCGCTTCACGACGGCGGCGTCGGCCGCCTCCTCGGCTCGCTGGCGCGCCAACGTCAGATCCTCGCTCGCAGCGCGCAGCTGCTGACCGACGACGGTGGCGCTGCCGACGGCGATGTCGGCCAGGACCGACCGGCGCGCCGCCTCGCTGAGATCGTCGGAGTACGCGAGCTCGTCGACCTTGAGGCGCCCGCCGGTGATGAACTCCTGCACCGCCATGTCGCGCAGTGACGCCTGCAGCAGGGCCACCTGCTGCTCGATGGCGGTCTCCGCCGCCTTGGCCTCGGCCGCCGCTGCTTCGGCGGCGGCCACCGCCTGCTCGGCGCTCGCCAGCTGCCGCTGCTCCGCGGCCACCTGGCGGTTCATGGCGGCCAGCGCCGCCTCCACCTTGGTGTCCTCGGCCCGCAGGACGTCGAGCTCGGCCGCCTTCTGGGCCTGCTCCCGACGGACCCGCTCCCGCTCGGCGCGGGTGCTCCCACCGGCGGCGGTGGCGAGGTCGGCGATCCCGGCCGAGGACGCGACGAGGAGGGCGACCACCAGCAACCGGACCCATCGCACACCCCGACCGTAACGGAACCGCAATGAGAAGTGGTGGTTGGCTGCTGCGATGTCGCGCCTGCCGCCGCTGCCCCGGGACGCCCTCGACCCGTCGGGGCAGGCCCTGTGGGACACGCTGGCGGCGACACGAGGCGCCGGCGTCGTCGGGACCGAGGGTGGGCTGATCGGACCGTTCAACGCGTTCGTGACCGCCCCCGAGGTCGGGACCCGGCTGGCCGACCTGGGCGGCATCCTTCGCTTCCAGACCTCGATCGACCGGCGGTTGCTGGAGATCGCCATCATCACCGTCGGCGCCCGCTGGCAGTCCGAGTTCGAGTGGTGGGCCCACGCCCGCATGGCACGCGAGCACGACGTGAGGGACGACGTCATCGATGCGATCGCGAGGGGTGACGACCCGCCGTTCGTGCGGGACGACGAGAGGACGGTGCACGCGGTGGCGGTGCAGCTCGGCACGTCTGGTCGCATCGACGCCGAGACGTACGCCGCCGCGCAGGCGCTGCTGGGCGACGCCGGGATGGTCGAGCTCGTCGCCCTGTGCGGCTACTACACGCTCATCTGCTTCACGCTGAACGCGTTCGAGGTGCCGCTGCCGCCGGGCGCCGTGCCCACCTGGCCGCGCTGATGGGGATCGACGACTTCGGGCCGCGCACGTGGGCGCGGCCCGAGTGCGTGTCGTTCGGGCGGCGACCGATGACCACGTACCTGGCCCGACCCGACGTCGTGTCGCTCGACGGCGCGTGGGACTTCTCGTTCGGCGGTGCCGCCGACGTCCCGATCGAGGTCCCCGGTTGCTGGACGATGCAGGGCTTCGACCGCCCGATCTACACGAACGTGCAGATGCCGTTTCCCGGACCGCCGCCGAGCGTGCCCGACGACCCGCAGGTCGCCTGCTACCGGCGCACCGTGTCGGTGCCGGCGTCGTGGACGGGGCAGCGCGTGATCCTGCACGTTGCCGGTGCCGAGTCCGTGCTCTACGTCCACGTGGACGGCGCGCCGGTGGGCATGGGCAAGGACTCGCGCCTGCCCCAGGAGTACGACCTCTCCCCCGTCGTCACGCCGGGCGAGCCGTTCGAGCTCACGCTCACGGTCGTGCGGTGGAGCGACGCCACGTACCTCGAGGACCAGGACCACTGGTATCACGCCGGCCTGCACCGCTCGGTCTTCCTCTACGCCACGCCGCCGACGCACCTCGCGGACGTGCACGCGATCGCGCAGCACGACGGGGCACTGACGGTGCGGGTGGCGGTCGACGGGCCACCGCAGCGGGGGTGGACGGTGCGGGCCGAGGTGTGCGGCCAGACCCTCACCGGTGACGTGCGCTTCGAGCACGCCACGAGCATCGGCGTGAACATGGCGCTCTTCGAAGGCCGAGGCGCGGTGCTCGAGACGACGATCCCGGGCGTGGCGCCGTGGTCGGCCGAGACCCCGAACCTGCACCCGCTGCACGTGGTGCTGGTCGACGACGACGGCAGCGAGGTCGACGCCGTCTCGCTGTCGATCGGGTTCCGGACCGTCGAGATCGTCGGCCCCGAGCTGCTGGTCAACGGTCGGCCGGTGCTCATCAAGGGCGTCAACCGCCACGACCACGATCCGCGGCGGGGCAAGGCGGTGACGCGGGAGTCGATCGAGCGCGACATCGAGCTGATGAAGCGCTTCAACATCAACGCCGTGCGCACGTCGCACTACCCGAACGACGCGCACCTCTACGACGTGTGCGACCGGCTCGGCATGTACGTCATCGACGAGGCCAACCTCGAGACGCACGCGTACCTCCGCTCGCTGTCGAAGGACCCCGTGTGGGCGCCGGCCATCCTCGACCGGGTGACCCGCATGGCGCAGCGGGACAAGAACCACCCGTCCATCATCCTGTGGTCGCTCGGCAACGAGAGCGGGGTGTCACCGGCCCACGTGGCCGCCGCGTCGTGGCTGCGCACGTACGACCCGACGCGACCTGTGCACTACGAGAGCGGCATCACCGAGGATCTCTATCGCGGCCTGTCGATGCCGGACGCGCTGGCGCGGCCGCGTGCGGAGACCGACGTGATCGCGCCGATGTACCCGTCGGTGGAGGACATCGTGACCTGGGCGACGCGCGCCGAGCCGGACCGGCCGCTGATCATGTGCGAGTACATCCACGCCATGAACAACTCGTGCGGCGGGCTCGACGAGTACTGGCGGGCCATTCGCACCCACCGCGGGTTGCAGGGCGGGTTCGTGTGGGACTGGGTCGACCAGGCGCTGGTGCTGCCCGACGGCACGATGGGGTACGGCGGCGACTTCGGTGACCAGCCCAACGACGGGCCGTTCTGCCTCAACGGCCTCGTCGACGCCGACCGCACGCCGCACCCGTCGCTGTTCGAGCTGGCCAAGGTGATCCAGCCGGTGCAGCTGCGCGCCGTCGAGGGCGGCTTCGAGGTGCACGACGAGCACGACTTCCTCGACCTGTCGCACCTGCGGCCGTCGTGGACGGTCACCGTCGACGGGGACGAGGTGCAGTCCGGCACGCTCGACCCGCTGGTGCTCGGCCCGGGTGAGACGACCACGGTGACGATCCCCCACGACGTGCCCGCGCTGGCGCCGGGCCAGATCGCCCACCTCACCCTCTCCTTCTCCGACGCCACCGGCCACGAGGTCGCCTGGGAGCAGACCGAGCTCACAAGATCTCGTCGTACTGAAGGGCGTTCTGCGCCCTCAGGTACGACGAGAACCCAGCTCCTGTGCCTGTGGCGGGCGCCGATCGACAACGAGACCTTTGGGCCCGCCCGAGCGGCGGTGGGAGCGGGAAGCACGCACGCGGAGCGGTGGGAGGCGATGGGGCTGCGGGATGCGTCGACGCACGCCGAGCTGCACACGACCGTCGACGGCGACCTCGTCACCCACGAGGTGACGGTCGACCTCGACGACATCCCGCGGGTCGGCGTGCGCCTGGCGCTCGGTCCCGGCATCCACTCGGTCGACTGGCTGGGGCGCGGACCGCACGAGTGCTACTCGGATCGCAAGGCCGGTGCCCGCGTCGGTCGGTGGCACACGCTGGTGGACGAGTGGGGCACGCCGTACGTGCACCCACAGGCGAACGGCAACCGCACCGACGTGCGCTGGCTGCGCTTCCTCGACGCCGACGGCAACGTCGTCGTCACCATCGAGGACCTCGACGACCTCGACGTCACCGTCGCCCGCGTCACCGACGAGGAGCTGGCCGACGCTCGTCACCTCGAGGACCTGCCGACGCGGGACGAGTGCTACGTGTGGATCGACGCCGCCCACCGCGGCGTGGGCTCCGGCGCCGTCGGCCCCGACACTGCGCCCGACCACCGGGTCGGACCGGGCGCCTACCGCTGGTCGTACCGGATCAGCTGATCAGTCGACGCCGGGCAGCGTCCGCTCGTTCGGGTCGGCCGGGTAGCCGCCGCCGGCGACGATCGTGGCCGCCATCGGCCTGAGGATGGCGAACAGCTCGTCGCGCTCCGCCTCGCTGATGGCGTCGAGCACGTGCTTCTCGGCCTCGTCGGTGGCCGTCTCCAGCGCCACGCGCGCCGTGATGCCGGCGTCGGTGATCGTCGGCGGGTCGCCGTCGACGTACCCGCGCTCGCGCAGGACGGCCAGCCCCTCGCCCACCGCTGACGCCGGCCAGTGCCGGCTGGCCAGGTACATGCCGTGGGGCAGGCCCCACCACAGCTCGGTGAGCATCATGATCTGCGGTGCGGTGAACCCGGCGCTCGTCCACGCCGCGGTGTGCGTGTCGCCGCGGTGCTCGCGCACGAGGTCGGCCGCGTGCCACAGGTCCCCGAGCAGCGTGCCCGGCCACGCCTGCCCGGACAGGCCGGCGAAGAACGGGCGACCGGCGACCTGCGATCCGTCGGCGATCTTCTTCAGCAGCTCCGTCGCCCGGTCGGCACCGTCGGGCTCCGGTCCCAGCAGTCGCTCGAGCTGGGCGGTGGCGCCCTCGACGCGCGCGTCCCACCAGCGCGCCGGGACGGCGGCCTCCCACCCGATGGCCAGCTGCTCGGCCATGTGCTCGGGGTTGAAGACGCCGAACGCGGCGGCCACGACGGGCGCCGGCGTCACGCCGAGGCACGCGCCGCGGCTGCAGTAGTACGGCGCCCAGAAGTCGGCCGGCGCACCCAGCGCCGTGTACCGCTCGTGCGCCTCGGGCGCGAAGTAGACGGCGGCGGCGAGCGGCTCGACCAGCGTGCCGAGGGCGCGAACGGGATGCGGGGGCATGGGCCGGAACCTAACGGCTAGGGCATGCGGAGCGCGGTGAGCTGGGTGGACTGCGCGACGAGACGGTCGCTGGAGTCCCAGACGTCGAACACCTCGTCGGCGAAGCCGTCCTGGATGACCTGGGCCCGGAAGCGCACGCGCAGCGGCCCCGGCGCGGGGACGGCGCGCACGTAGACGCTGAGGTCGAGCGTCGGCACCCAGCCGGTGGCGAGCACCGTGAACGTGGCCGGCGGCAGCGAGTCGACGACGTACAGCAGCTCCGCCGGCGTGACCGCGCGACCGCCGTCGAACGTCATCCACGCCCGCAGCTCGCCGTCGCCGACGCCGGACGGTCCGGCCTCGCTGAACTCCAGCCGGTGCCCGGGATCGAAGCGCACCTCGATGCCGCCCCGCCCCGTTCGTTGCGGGTGCACCATCGGCGGGCAGTCGTCCATCGGTGCGATCTCCACCGGTGACACCGCGCCCCAGTGCGGCGTGCTGCCGTCGTGCAGCGTGCCGAGCGTGAACCGCGCCGCGACACCTGCGGTGCGGGCCGAGACCTGTGACGCGGTGCGACCGACGCGCAGCACCTCGGTCTCGATCACCGCCGGACCGAGGTCGGGCGACAGCACGTACTGGATGCCGGCGGCGACGACGTAGGGCTGGGCGGCACCGGCCTCGTGTGCCGCCGCCAGCGCGGCGCGCCCCAGGCACGCCAGCAGGTACCCGCCGTTGGGCTTGTTGCCACCGATGGCGAACTCCTCGCGGAGGTCGACGGCGTAGCGGCCGTCGCCCAGCGGCGTGTGCGCCGTCGCCTCGTCCAGATCCATGGCGGGCGACGCTACCGAGCGGCCTGCTTGGCCCTTGTCAGGAGCACCCGCTGCGGATGCTCCTTGTAGAACGGGTCGAGCGGGTAGCAGCCCGACACGAGCCCGTTGCGGGGCGCCGTCGTGCAGTCGCTGAAGGTCCTGCACACGAGTCGCCGTTGCAGTGGTCGACCAGCGAGCACGTCAGCGGCCAGGTCGGGATACGACAGCGCCATCCGGCCCAGGCCCACCATCGACGCGCCGCCGGAGCGCACGACGGCCTGGGCCACGTTGGGCAGCCAGTCCTGCAGGTACGAGCAGCCTCCGGCCACGATCGTCAGCGCCGGATGGGCGGCGGCGAGCTCGGCGGTGGCCGCCAGCTGCCGGGCCACCCCCACGAGCGGGTCCTCGGGCGGCTGGTAGCCGTCCGACGGCGGGAAGTACGCCGGCCGCTGGACGTGCGGGTTGTAGTACGGGCTGCCGGCGGTGGTGCCGACGATCGTGACGCCCAGCGACGTGAGCAGATCGAGCAGCGCGTGCGTCTCGGTGAGATCGACGCCGAGGCCGGTGCCGTCACCGCCGAACGCGTACCTGTAGTCGCCGTCGACGGCCGGTCGACCGACGCGGTCGTCGCCGGGCACGAACGGCATCAGGTCGAACGCCGACAGCCGCACCGCGACCGTCAGTCCCGGGGCGCGGTCGCGGATGCCGGCCACGACCGTGCGCAGGAACGCGGTGCGCCCGTCGAGGTCGCCGCCGTACCGACCGGGACGCTCGTGCGCGCTGAGCAGCTCGTGCAGCAGGTACCCGTGGCAGTGCTTCACGTCGACGAAGTCGAACCCGGCTTGCTGCACGAGCACGGCGGCATCGACGTACTGCGCGGCCAGCTCGTCGAGCTCGTCGTCGGTCAGCACGTCGCCAGCCACGCGCTGGTCGAGCACCGGATGTGCGTACGCGGTGCGCGGCGGACCGGGCCGGCACCACCGGCCCGAGTGGGTCAGCTGGAGCCCCGTCGTCTGGGACGGGTCGAGCAGCTCGCGGAGCGCGGCGATGTCGTCGACCGTCGACTCGTCCAGCACCAGCTGGTTGGGGTTGGCGCGGCCGTCCGAGCGCACGGCGGTGGCCTCGCCCCACACCAGTCCGCACCCGCTCCGGCCGAACCGCCCCCACCGCCGGCGCACGAGGTCGGTCGGTCGACCGTGCTCGTCGCCGTCCCATCCCTCCATCGGGAGGATGGCGAACCGGTTCGGCGCGGACGCCGACGCGGTCGCCAAGACACCGTTCGGGTCGACGTCGTCGTCGACCGGGATCGACACGCCGAGCTCGTCCAACCGGGCGCGCAGGGCGTCGGCGCTCCCGATGTTCTTGACCTGCGGGTACCTCACGACAGCCGGTCGAGGATGTCGGCCAGCAGCTCGCGGTCAGAGGCCGGGCGGCGCGGCACACCCGGCGGGGTGACGTCGCTCGACGCCCACCCCCGCAGCTCGAAGAACATCGCCGCGTCGTGGCGGTACGCCGGCACCGGCGGCCGGAACGCGAGCTGGCCGAGGTACTGCAGGACGTCGTTGAGCTCGTGGAACGCCGGATCGCCCTCGGCCCACAGGCGGTCGCGCCGGGCGAACGCCTCAGGCGCGAACGTCGACAGCCCGAGCAGGTAGTCCGAGCCCCACATCACCATGTCGATGGCGAGGTCGTTGCCCGTCAGCACCA
>DASUCO010000257.1:0-3755 GCA_036275955.1 Acidimicrobiales bacterium | reverse complement strand
CCGCACGCGGCGGCGACGAGGGTGAGCGCCAGCAGCACTGCCAGCAGTCGAGCGATGCGCTGCTCGAAGAATCGCAAGGGGAACCCTCCTGGGTCGTCGTGTGTCTCCGTTGGACACCACGAGCAACGTAAGGAGGCCTGGTGACCGGCGAGCCGACCACAGGTGAACGGGAGGTGAAGCGTGTCCCAACTGTCGAGGGACCGACCATGACGGCGTTGCGTCCGCCGGGTGAACTCACCGCAGACCGCGAGGTGCGGCCACGGATCGTCGCTACTCGGCGATCCGCAGGAACGCGTCGAGGACGTCGCGGTCGCGGTCGTAGGACAGCAACCAACGGGCCTGGTCAGGTGCGACCCAGCGCAGCTCGTCGACCTCGTCCGTCGGCGTGAACTCGCCGGCCTCGACCGTCATCAGCCAGTACCGGACCTCCTTGGGCCGGCCCTTCCGATCGACGTACGTGGTGGACGTGAGCTCGCGTCCCACCGCGCAGCGGAAGCCGGTCTCCTCCTCCACCTCGCGGCGGGCCGCATCGATGTCGTGCTCGCCGCGCTCGGTCTTGCCCTTGGGGAACGTCCAGTCGTCGTACTTGGGGCGGTGCACGACGAGCAGCTCGACGTCACCGTCGGGCGTGACGCGGGAGACGATGCCGCCGCCGGCGCGCACGACACGAGCGGCTCGTTGCGGCTGGGCCACGTCCGGAACGTACCGACGCCGCGACAGCAATCGGCGGACCCAGCGGATCACACGACCCGCATGTCGCTCTTGGCACGGTCCTTGGCCAGCTGCGCCAGCTCGCGATGCGTGTTCACGCCGTGTCGGTTCTGCACCTTGCGCCACGAGCCGTCGGGCAGCAGCTCCCACGCCAGCTCGTCGTCGGCCAGGTTGACGTCGAGGATCTCGCGCAGGCGCATCTGCATGCCGCGGTCGTCCACCGGCACCAGCGCCTCGACGCGCCGGTCGAGGTTGCGGGGCATGAGGTCGGCGGAGCCGATGTAGAACGCCGCCTTCCCGTCACCGTGTCCGTTGGCGAAGCAGAAGATGCGCGAGTGCTCGAGGTAGCGACCGACGATCGATCGCACGCGGATGTTCTCCGACAGCCCCGGCACGCCCGGTCGCAGGCAGCAGATGCCGCGGATGATGAGGTCGACCTTCACGCCGGCCTGCGACGCCTCGTACAAGGCCTCGATCATGTCGTCGTCGACGAGGCTGTTCATCTTCAGCGTGATGCGGCCCGAGGTGCCGGCCCGCTCCTCGTTGGCGATGAGCTGCAGCAGCTTGGGCCGCAGCTGACCGGGCGCCACCAGCAGCCGCCGGAAGCGCTCCTGGCGCCCGTAGCCGGTCAGGTAGTTGAACAGCTGCGTGAGGTCGGCACCGATCTCCGGATCGCACGTGAGCAGCCCGAGGTCCTCGTACGCCCGCGCCGTCTTCTCGTTGTAGTTGCCCGTGCCGATGTGGCAGTAGCGACGGATGCCGTCGTCCTCCTGGCGCACGACGAGCACCGTCTTGGTGTGCGTCTTCAGACCGACCAAGCCGTAGACGACGTGCACCCCCGCCTGCTCCAGCGCGCGGGCCCACGCCACGTTGGCCTGCTCGTCGAAGCGGGCCTTCACCTCGATCAGCACCGCCACCTGCTTGCCCGCCTCGCTGGCGCGGATGAGCGATGCCGCGATCGGGCTGCTGGCCGACGTCCGGTAGAGCGTCTGCTTGATGGCCAGCACCTTGGGATCGGTCGCCGCCTGGCGCACGAACGCCTCGACCGACTTCGTGAACGACTCGTACGGGTGGTGCACGAGGATGTCGCCGGCACGGATGCGGGCGAACAGGTCGACCGGCTCGTCGTCGGCCCCCGCGAGGCGCGCCGGCGTCACCGACTGGCGAGGCTCGTCCTTCAGGTCGGGGCGGGCCAGCGCGTGCAGGCCCCACAGCCCACCGAGGTCGAGCGGCGCGTCGGACACGTAGACGTCGTCGTCGGTGATGTCGAGCTCGCGGACCAGCAGGTCGAGGATCTCCTCGTCCATGGTCGACGGCACCTCGAGGCGCACCGCACGTCCGAAGCGGCGCCGGCGCAGCTCGACCTCGACCGCCATGAGCAGGTCGTCGGCCTCGTCCTCCTCGAGCGTGAGGTCGGCGTTGCGGGTGACCCGGAACGGGTGATGGCCCTCGACGACCATGCCCGGAAACAGGCTCGACAGGTGCTCGGCGATGACCTGCTCGAGCGGGACGTAGCGCTCGCCGTCGGGCATCACGACGAATCGCGGCAGGAGGTTCGGCACCTTCACGCGCGCGAAGCGACGCTCGAGCGAGTCCGGGTCGCGCACCATCACGGCCAGGTTCAGCGACAGGTTGGAGATGTACGGGAACGGGTGGCCGGGATCGACGGCCAGCGGCGTCAGCACGGGGAACACCTGCTGCTCGAAGTAGGAGACCAGGTGCTCGCGGTCATCGTCGTCCAGCTCGTCCCAGCTCGAGAAGCGGATGCCGACCTCGGCCAGACCCGGCGCCACCTCCTCGGTGAAGATGCGCGTCTCGTGGTCGAGCAGCTCGTGGACCCGCGAGCGGATGGCCTCCAGCTGCTCGTCGGGCGTGAGCCCGTCGTCGCTGGTGCGCCCGAGGCCGGCGGCGACCTGGTCCTTGAGCCCGGCCACGCGGACCTGGAAGAACTCGTCGAGGTTCTGGCTGAAGATGGCCAGGAACTTGGCCCGCTCGAGCAGCGGCGTGCCGGCCTGGTCGGCCAGGGCGAGCACCCGCGCGTTGAAGTCGAGCCAGGACAGCTCGCGGTTCAAGTACCGCTGCTCCGGGGCGCCCACCAGCGGGTGGAACGCGAGGTGGTGCGATCCCTCGATGAAGTCCTCGAGGTGCGCAGCCACCCTCTCAGGCTAGGAGGGCGACGACCAGAGCAGGGCGGCGCCCACGGCCCCGCCGAGGTCGCCGAGCGCGGCCGAGCGCACTTCGAGCGGCAGCGTGGGGACGAACAGACGGCGTTGCACGGCGTCCCGGACACGCTCGGTGAACGGCTCGCCCAGACGTCCGGCAAGGCCGCCACCCAGCACGATCACCTCGAGATCGACCAGCGCCACCGCTGACGCGAGCGCGGCGCCGAGCGCCTCGATCGCCTCGTCGAGCAGCTCGACCGCCACCGCGTCGCCCTCGGCCAGAGCCTTGTCGAACACCGAAGACTTCATTCGCCCGTCACCGGCGATTCGGACGAGCGCCGTCTCCCGTCCAGCCTCGTGCAGCTCGCGCGCCGTCTCCTCGAGTCGCCGTCGTCCGGCGTAGGCCTCCAGGTGCCCGAACCCACCGCAGCCGCAGCGCCGCCCCCCGTCACGCACGACGACGTGGCCGATCTCGCCCGTCAGCCCCCGCGCGCCACGGCGCAGCTCGCCGTCGAGCACCAGGCCGCCACCGACGCCGGTGCCGACGAAGACGCACAGCGCGTCGCGCGCACCCATGGCGGCGCCCAGCCGGTGCTCGGCCAGCGTCGCCGCGTTCACGTCGTTGTCGAGCCGCACCGCGTCGCGGTCGATCCCCACCGCGTCCGCCACCAGCTCGGTCAGCGGCACCGACGACGAGATGGCGAGGTTCGGTGCTGCGAGCACGGCACCTCGCTCGCGATCGATGACACCCGGCGCGCCGATGCCGATGCGCTCGACGCCGTCGAGACCCATCTTCTGCACGATGGCGGCGATGGCCGCCGCGATGTCCGCGCCGCCGGTGCCCGGCGTCGGCATCTTGCTGTCGGCGGCGACGTCCTCACC
>DASUCO010000256.1:0-3250 GCA_036275955.1 Acidimicrobiales bacterium | reverse complement strand
AGTCCAAGCCGTGCGCGATCGCTGACCGTACGCTTGCCGCATGTTGCGGCCCCTCCTGCCCGTCTCCGGGGCATGGCGTCCCGGTGACCACCCGGGCCGGCGCCGCTTCGTCTACCTGGGCACCGACCGGCCGTTCGTGCTGGAGGGCGGCGGGACGCTCGAGGACGTCGCCATCGCGTACGAGACGTGGGGCGAGCTGAACGGCGACGCCAGCAACGCCATCCTCGTGTGCCACGCGCTGACCGGCGACTCCCACGCCTACGGCGAGCTCGAGCCCGGCCACCCGACCCCCGGCTGGTGGAACGCCCTCATCGGTCCCGGCATGCCGATCGACACCGACCGCTTCTTCGTGGTGTGCGCCAACGTCCTCGGCGGCTGCCAGGGCAGCACCGGCCCGGCGTCGCTGGTGCCGGGCACGACCGCCCTCGAGCCCTACGGCTCGCGCTTCCCGGTCGTCTCCATCCGCGACATGGTCCGCAGCCAGGTGGCGGTGGCCAACGAGCTCGGCGTGAAGCAGTGGCTGGCCGTCGTGGGCGGCTCGATGGGCGGCATGCAGGTCCTCGAGTGGGGCGTGATGTTCCCCGAGCGCTGCCGCAGCCTCATCGCCATGAGCACGGCGGTGGCGGCCAGCGCCCAGCAGATCGCGTGGTGGTCGACCGGTCGTCGTGCCATCCACCTCGACCCGAAGTGGCGGGGCGGCGACTACTACGGCGCGGCGCCGGGCGACGGGCCGAGCGAGGGTCTCGGCATCGCCCGCATGATCAGCCAGATCACGTTCCGCTCCGACGACGTGTTCACCGAGCGGTTCGGCCGCGAGGTCGTGGAGCCGCTCGACGGCGGCTTCGAGCTGTGGCAGCGCTTCCAGGTCGAGCGCTACCTCGAGTACCACGGCGACAAGCTGGTCCGCCGGTTCGACGCCAACTCGTACCTGATCCTCACGAAGGCGATGGACCTCCACGACATCGCCCGCGGTCGCGGCAGCCTCGAGGCGGCGGCGGCGCGCATCACGAGCCCCACGCTCGTGATGGGCACGAGCTCCGACATCCTCTACCCGCCCTACCAGCAGCGGCAGATCGCCGATCTGCTCGCGAGCAACGGCACGCCCTGCGACTACGTCGAGATCGACAGCCCCCACGGCCACGACGGCTTCCTGATCGAGCCCGACGCCATCGGCCCGCCCGTGGCCGACTTCCTCACCGCCATCGAGAAGGACGAATGACCGACGAGCACCAGGACCAGCCGGACACGATCGCCGTCACCGCCGGTCGCTCGGCCAACGGCCACGCGCTGGCGACGCCGCTGTGGGCGTCGAGCACGTTCGAGACCGACGACGTGCCCGCCAGCCTGAAGGCGGCCACGACGCCCAAGGCGCGCGAGTTCTACAGCCGCTACGGCAACCCGACGGTCAACGCGTTCGAGGACGCGGTGGCCGCGCTCGAAGGTGCCGAGGCGGCGCAGGCGTTCGCGTCGGGCATGGGCGCCATCACCACGCTGGTGCTGGCCATGTGCAGCCAGGGCGATCACATCGTCGCCCAGCACCAGACGTTCTCGACGACGCAGCTGCTGTTCGGTCCGGTGTGCCAGCGCTTCGGCATCGAGGCGACGATCGTCGACGGCACCGACACCGAGGCCATCGCCGCCGCCGTGCGACCGAACCAGACGCGCCTGCTGTTCGTGGAGACGCCGGCCAACCCGCTGCTGAACGTCGTCGACCTCGAGGCGGTCGGGCAGATCATGGGGCCCATCAAGGTGTGCGACTCGACGATGGGCGGACCGATCATCCAGCGACCGCTGGAGCACGGCTTCGACCTCGTCATGCACTCGGCCACGAAGAGCATCGCCGGGCACAACGACGCCACCCTCGGCGTGGTCGCCGGGACAAGCGACCTCATCAGCTGGATCTGGAGCTACCACACCATCCACGGCGCGACGGCGAGCCCGTTCGACGCGCTCAACGGCCTGCGCGGCATCCGCACGCTCGGCGTGCGCGTGCGTCACCAGTCGGCCAGCGCGCTGCACCTGGCGGAGCAGCTCGAGGGACACCCGAAGATCAAGCGCGTGTACTACCCGGGCCTCGACAGCCATCCGCAGCACGACCTGGCCAAGCGGCAGATGGCGCTGGGTGGCGGTGTCCTCAGCTTCGACGTCGAAGGCGGGTGGGACGCCGGGCGCGCCGTCGTCGAGCACCTCCGGCTCGCGCACCTGGCGCCGAGCTTCGGCGGACCGGAGACGCTGGTGACGCACGTGGCGTCGACCACCGCCGCCAACCTCACCGAGGAGGAACGCGCGGCCATGGGCATCGACGAGGGCTGCATCCGCTACTCGGTCGGGCTCGAGGATCCGGCCGATCTGCTGGCCGACGTGCAGCAGGCGCTCGATCGCTTGTAACACTGGGGCCCCGTGCCCCCCACACGACTCGCATCGATCGCGGTCGCGCTCGCGCTGGCGGTGACCGGCTGCTCCGGCGGCGACGACGACGACACCGCCGCCGAGAAGGGCGACGCCGAGACGTCGTCGGCCGAGTTCGCCAAGCCCGCCGTCGAGCTCGAGGTCGTCAAGGCCGACCTGGTCAGCCCCCACCGGCCGCTGAGCCCGCTCGAGGAGCCCACGAAGACCGAGGTCACCGAGCTCGTCGAGGACCTGCTGCTCATCACCTCGGCCGGTCCGCTCAGCGTCGGCAAGGCGGGCGGCGGGTTCGCCGACCTGTTCACCCCGGATGCCGGCGCCCGCGCCGCCGGTGACGATCGCGACGTCGTGTTCGACGAGGAGGTGCCGCGCTTCGGCGAGCTCCGGCAGGACGAGGCGACGCTGGAGCTCATGGGCCTGGCCGGCTCCATGGACCCGGCGACCTCGCTCGTGGTCGCCGTGTACCACTGGTCGGTCGCGAGCATGGAGCGGCCGTCGGACCGCATCGAGCGCAAGGGTGAGCTGCACCTCGTCCGAGACGGCGGCGAGTGGAAGATCGGCGCGTACGTCCTCGCCGTGACCCGCACCGTCGACGACGAGACGACGACGACCACGGCGGAGAGCGGATGAGGCGCGCACTCGCCCTCCTCCTCGCCGCGTCCATGATCTGGACGGCGCAGCTGTGGCGCGATCACGCGAACGCCGACATCGTGCTGTCGAAGGTCGACGTCGACCCCGATGGCGTCGCCGGCTACAACCCCGGCACCTGGAAGGACACCACGTTCGTCCTCGCCATCGGCAGCGACGAGCGCCCCGGCCTCGACGGCGCGCGCGGCGACGCCCT
>DASUCO010000255.1:0-3578 GCA_036275955.1 Acidimicrobiales bacterium | reverse complement strand
TCGGCCACGTGCCGCGCAGGCGGACGCGGACGACGTCGTCCTCGACGCGCACCTCGGCCGGCGGGCGTCCGACGTACGCGGCCGCCAGCCCGACGAGGACGGCGAGCACGATGGCCGGGAGCAGCACCTCGATCACGGTCGGAGACCCAGCAACGCGGCCGCGAACTCGGGGTGCTCGCGCGGCCAGCCCGGCGCGGCGAGCGCTTCCTCCACGGTGAACAGGCGCGCTTCGGTGCACTCGTCGAGCGCGGTGATCTCGCCCAGCTCGACGACGCGGGCGACGTAGAAGACCTGGTAGGCCGGGAAGGGATACGGCCAGCCGTCCGGCGCCTCGTCGAGCAGCTCGAGCCGGTTGTGGGCGACGACACGAGGATCGGCGATCACGAGTCCCGCCTCCTCCCGCGCCTCCCGGACGAGGCATTCGAGGGGTGTCTCGCCGGGCTCGATCCGACCGCCGGGGATGGTCCACTCGCGATCGACGTGCTTGGCGAGCACCACTCGGTCGCCGTCGAATCCGATGCAGTGCGCCGCTGAGACGTGCTGCACCGGCGGGAGCTCCTCGCCGAGCCGGAGGTTCACGCGGTACCGCATGCCGCCCCAGGTCTGCTCGTCGTCGAGGAACAGCCGCCCCACCTGGCGTCGGTCGAAGTCGGCCGTGATCGCGGGCACCGTCGCCACGTCCAGAGCCTGCCCGATCAGCACTGACGGCGAGCTGACTCAGTCGCCGTCGGCGCGCCAGCGGGTGACGCGAGCGCCGGACCCGTCGTTCGTGACGACGAGCACTTCGCCGATGCCGAGGTCGAAGGTGATCCAGCCTCGGCTGCTGAACTCCTCGGCCGCGTCGCACTCGTGCGCGAGGCCAGTGACGAGGACCTCGCCGGCGCCACCGTTGCTGTCCTCGACGGCACAGTGCACCGCGAAGCGGCCGGTGCGCCGGAGATCGTGGCCTTTCGGCGACGATGGCTGCATCGGCACGATCAGCCGGTCATCGCGCGGGTTCACGCCCACCGGGTGCACGCGCGGATGCCCGTCGGTGCGGACGGTCGCCAGGTAGCAGAGGCTCGCCGTCAGCCGACCGGCGACGAGCGCGGCCAGCTCCGGCTCACGCGATCGGAAGTCCCCCCAGGTGACGCAGCGCATCTCTTCGGTCAGCGCACGTCGAAGCGGTCGAGCATCATCACCTTGTCCCACGCACGGACGAAGTCGCGGACGAACCTGTCGCTGCCGTCCTCCGACGCGTAGACCTCGGCGATGGCGCGCAGCTGCGAGCTCGATCCGAAGACGAGGTCGACCGCGGTCGCCGTCCACCTCGCCTCGCCGGTCGCCCGATCGCGGCCTTCGTAGACGCCCTCTTCCGTCGACGTCGTCCACTCGGTGGACGCGTCGAGGAGGTGCACGAAGACGTCGTTGGTGAGGACGCCGGGCCGGTCGGTGAGCACGCCGTGCGGTGACGACGCGGTGTTGGCGCCGAGCGAGCGCAGGCCGCCGATGAGCACCGTCATCTCGGGTGCGGTCAGGGTCAGGAGGTTCGCCTTGTCGAGCAGCAGCTGCTCGGGCGGCAGCTTCTCCCCCGGCCGCACGTGGTTCCGGAACCCGTCAGCGCGGGGCTCGAGCACCTCGAACGTCTCCACGTCCGTCAGCTCCTGCGTGGCGTCGGTCCGTCCCGGGGTGAACGGCACGGTGACGTCGTGGCCCGCGTCGCGTGCTGCCCTCTCCACAGCCGCGCAGCCGGCGAGCACGATGAGGTCGGCCAGCGACACCCGCGTGCCGCCCGACTGTCCGGCGTCGAAGTCGCGCTTGATGTGCTCGAGGACCGGCAGCACCGACTGCAGCCGGGCGGGGTCGTTGACCGGCCAGTCCTTCTGCGGCGCCAGACGGATGCGGGCGCCGTTGGCGCCGCCGCGCTTGTCGGTCCCGCGGAAGCTCGCCGCCGAGGACCACGCGGTGAACACCAGATCGGAGACGGACAGGCCGGCGTCGAGCACCGCCGACTTGAGCGCGGCGATGTCGTCGTCACCGATGAGCTCGTGGTCGACCGCCGGCACCGGGTCCTGCCACAGCTGAGGCTCGGCCACCCACGGGCCGAGGTAGCGCGACACCGGTCCCATGTCGCGGTGCAACAGCTTGTACCAGGCCCGCGCGAACGCGTCGGCGAACGCCGCCGGGTCGTCGCGGAACCGCTCGGCGATGGCGCGGTACGACGGGTCCCTGATCAGCGCCAGGTCGGTCGTCGCCATCATCGGCTGGTGCCGCACGTCGGCACGGTGCGCGTCGGGGACGGTGCCCGCACCGCCATCCCCCACCGGCTTCCACTGCTTGGCGCCGGCCGGGCTCCGGGTGAGCTCCCACTCGTAGGCGAACAGCGTGTCCCAGAAGCTGTTGTCCCACTGGATGGGCGTCGGCGTCCATGCGCCCTCGAGGCCGCTGGTGATCGTGTCGGCGCCCTTGCCGGTGCCGTACGAGCTCATCCAGCCCAGGCCCATCGAGTGCACCGGGCAGCCCTCGGGTTCGGTGCCAACGAGGTCGGGGTCGCCGGCGCCGTGCGTCTTGCCGAACGTGTGCCCGCCGGCGATGAGTGCGACGGTCTCCTCGTCGTTCATCGCCATGCGGCGGAAGGTCTCGCGGATGTCGTGGGCGGCGGCGAGCGGATCGGGCACGCCGCGCGGGCCTTCCGGGTTCACGTAGATCAGGCCCATGGTGACGGCGCCGAACGGGTCGTCGCTGAGGTCGAGCGGGCTGTCGTCGACGTAGCGCTCGTCACCGAGCCAGGTGTCCTCCGGCCCCCAGAAGATCTCCTCGGGCTCCCAGATGTCCTCGCGGCCGAACCCGAAGCCGAACGTCGTGAACCCCA
Organism: Acidimicrobiales bacterium; assembly: GCA_036275955.1. Taxonomy (GTDB): domain Bacteria; phylum Actinomycetota; class Acidimicrobiia; order Acidimicrobiales; family CADCSY01; genus DATLFP01. The sequence continues at coordinate 727 of DASUCO010000255.1, read as the reverse complement.
TGTCCTCGAGCGCGACGTTGCCGGCCAGCACCAGCAGGTCGGCCCACGAGATCCGCTGCCCGTACTTCTGCTTGACCGGCCACAGCAGGCGTCGCGCCTTGTCGAGGTTGGCGTTGTCGGGCCAGCTGTTGAGCGGCGCGAACCGCTGGCCGCCGTCGCCGCCACCACCGCGACCGTCGGCGATGCGGTACGTCCCGGCCTGGTGCCACGTCATGCGGATCAACAGCGGGCCGTAGTGCCCGTAGTCGGCCGGCCACCAGTCCTGCGAGGTGTGCATCACCTCGACGATGTCGCGCTTCAGCGCGTCGACGTCGAGGCCGGCGAACGCCTCGGCGTAGTCGAACTCCTCGCCCAGCGGGTTGGCGCGCGGCGAGTGCTGGTGCAGCACCGACAGGTCCAGCTGGTTCGGCCACCAGTCCTGGTTCCGCCTCGGCCGGGTCCCGGTCTTGGCCTCCGGGGCATCGATCGCCGGGTTCTCGCTCTCGCTCGTGCTGTCGGTCGGTTCGGTCGCCATGCGCACCGAGGCTACGGGGACGGCGAGACGCGATCCCCCGTCATCGCCTCGCCGCTGCGTCAGTCGATCTCGTACCTGATCGGCAGGTGCTTGGGACCGCCGACGAACAGCGTCTGCATGTACGACGGCTCGCCGGCCAGCTCGATGGACCGCAGGCGCGGCAGCAGCTCCCGGTAGAACGCCCGGCCCTCCATGCGGGCCAGCTGGGCGCCC
>DASUCO010000254.1:0-6216 GCA_036275955.1 Acidimicrobiales bacterium | reverse complement strand
CACCGCCCGACGCCGGCTTCATCCTCGCCGTGGACGGCGAGGGCCAGGTGGTCTGGTACCAGCGCCTGTCGCACCAGATCCTCGACGTCGACACCACGTCGCGCGGCACCTTCATCGCGACCGCGGGCGAGGCGCTGCTCCAGGAGATCGACCTGTTCGGTGCGGTCACGAAGGAGTGGGGCACCCGCATCGCCACCGGCGTGCCCGGCGAAGACCTCCAGGGTCGACCGCTGGCCGGTCCCGACACCGAGCCCATCGACATCGACAGCGCGCACCACGAGGTGACCGAGCTGCCGAACGGCAACATCATCACGCTCAGCACCGAGGTCATCGAGCTCGACGAGGCTGACGCCCAGCGCCTGTGTCCCGAGAACCCGGAGGCGACGGTCGTCGGTGACATCGTCGTCGAGCTGTCGCCGGACGGCGAGGTCGTCCAGGAGTGGCCGCTGTCGGACATCTACGACCCGGCCGAGACGCCGGGCGCGGAGATGTGCATCCAGGGCATGCTCCTGGCCCCGCCCAACTGGTTCTATCCGGAGCGCTCACCGACTCGGGACTGGACGCACGCCAACGCCGTCGAGGTGCACGAGGACGAGAACGTGCTGCTGGTGTCGTCGCGCCATCTCAACGAGATCACTGCGCTGCGCTACCACGACGACGACGAGGGCAAGGCGGGCGAGCGGCTGTGGTCGCTCGGCACCGACGGCACGCTCGAGCTCGACGGCGAGCCGCCATACCACCAGCACGCCATGGAGCTCCACGGCAACACCCTCGTGCTCTACGACAACGGCAACTTCCGGCCGGGCACCACGGTCGGCGGCGGCGACGCGCCGCCGTTCAGTCGGGTCGTCGCCTACGAGCTGGACCTCGAGAACGGCACCGCCCGGCAGCTCTGGGAGCACCGCGACGCCTGGGCCGACGGCCGCCCGGTGTTCACGCCGTTCCTCGGCGACGTGGACGTCGAGTCCAACGGCAACGTGCTCGTGACCCACGGCGGCGGCAGCGCCGCGAACGGCGTGCTGCAGGCCAAGCTGGTGGAGTACGTGCCGGGCGACGCGCCGGACGGCTCAGCCGACGAGGTCGTGTTCGACCTGCTCGTCGGCACCGGCGAACCGGGCCCGCTGCCGGGGCCGTCGGGCTGGAGCGTGTACCGCGCTGTCCGGCTCGAGTCGCTCTACTTCGGCTCGTAGGCGGCGGCCATCGCAACCCGCTCCGCCAGGGGCGGGTGGGTGTGGGTGATGCGCTTCCACAGCGGCGGGTCGATCTCGGCCTTGTTCACCTCGACCAGCTTGCGGAACGCGGCGGCGAACGCGTCAGGGTCGCCAAGCAGCTGCAGCGCGTAGATGTCGGCGGCGCGCTCGTCAGCGCGCGACAACCACGACGTGACGAGCGTCGAGAGCATGAAGCCCACGTTGAACGACAGGAGGAACAGCGGTGCCGCCGCCGGATCGCGCTCGGTGGTGACGCCGGCCACGTCCAGCACCCAGTCCCACTGCAGCACGACCGCCGTGAAGACGAGCGCCAAGCCCTGAGCGGCGACGACGACGGGCACACGACGGCGGAGGTGCTTCAGGTGCCAGTGCCCGAGCTCGTGACCGACGATCTGCTCGAGGTGCTCGGGCTCCCAGTCGAGCAGCGTGTCGAACACGACGACCCGGCGCGTCTTGCCCAGCCCGGAGACGTGCGCGTTCGCCGCTCGGGTGCGGCGTGAGGCGTCGGCGACCAGCACCTCGTCCACGTCGAGCCCGGCGGTGCGCGCAACGTCGAGCAGTCGCTGGCGCAGCGCCTGATCCTCCATCGGCGTGTACTTGTTGAAGATCGGTGCCAGCACGACGGGACCGAGCGTCCCAGCCAGCAGCGTGAAGCCGGCCAGCACCAGCCACCCCCACGCCCACCACAGACCTGTCGTGCGCACCAGCACCCACACCGGGAGCAGCAGCAGGAGCAGGAGCACCGGCGTCAGCACCGCGTTCTTCACCTGGTCGGTCGCGAAGCCGCGCACGGTCTGCGTGCTCATCTCCCACCGCTTGTCCCACACGAGCTCCCGCCAGGCGTCGAACCACGGCGAGATGAGCAGGTCGAGCGACAGGAACACGACGACGACCACGATCAGCTCGAGCGCCCATCCCGACAGGTCGAGCGCGTCGAGCAGGCGCGGGCCGCCATCACCGACGACGAACGCGATCGAGACGGCGAGGCTGAGCACGCGCTGCACGTGACCCAGGCGGCGGAGTGGCCGGACGTACGCCCGGCCACGCGCGATCTCCTCGGCGTCGAACCAGTCGGCTGGGTCTGCGCGGACGCGCCGGTACGGCGAGAGCTCGGGGATCTGCACGGTGTCCACCGGCGGAACCTAGGCCGCACTCGACAGGATCCGCCCAGTCGCGTCCAGAAGCACCAGGGGTGAACCGACGCGACTTCCTCCGCCGCGGCCTCATCGGCGCGGTGACCCTCTCGGTGAGCCCAGGTGTCCTGCGCACGGCCATCGCCAAGCCGGTCGCCAGTGGCGACAGCCCCTACGGTCCGCTCGGCGAGCCCGACGAGAACGGCCTGCGCCTGCCGGCCGGCTTCACCTCGCGCGTCATCGCCACCAGCGGCGCGATGGTCGGCACCTCCGGCTACGTGTGGCACCCGGCGCCGGATGGCGGTGCCACGTTCGCCAGGCCCGACGGCGGGTGGGTGTACGTGTCGAACAGCGAGGTGCCGCTGATGGGCGGTGCCGGCGCGGTCGTCTTCGACGCCGGCGCGAACGTCGTCGGCGCCCACCGCATCCTCACTGGCACCAGCCTCAACTGCGGTGGCGGCCCTACCCCGTGGGGCACGTGGCTGTCGGGCGAGGAGCACGACGGCGGGATGATCTGGGAGTGCGACCCGCACGGTGTGGGCGAGGGCGTCCCCCGCCCGGCGCTGGGCATCTTCAAGCACGAGGCCGCCATCGTCGACCCGGTCCGCCATCACGTGTACCTGACCGAGGACCAGGGCGACGGACGCTTCTACCGCTTCACACCTGACACGCCGGGCGACCTGACCGCCGGCCAGCTCGAGGTGGCGACGGTGGCCACGCCCGACGGCGGCGCGGTGACGTGGACGCCGATCGATCCGAACGGAACGCCGTTCGCGCCGACGCGCTCGCAGGTGCCGAGCAGCACCGCGTTCGACGGGGGCGAGGGCATCTACTACCACGATGGCGTCGTCTGGTTCACCACCAAGGGCGACAACCGCGTGTGGGCGCTCGACTGCGCCTCGCAGACGCTCGAGATCGCGTACGACGACACGATGGTCGACGCGCCGCTGCGCGGCGTCGACAACGTCACGGTCGCGTCCAACGGCGATGTGCTCGTGGCCGAGGACGGCGGCGACATGCAGATCTGCGTGCTGGCCACCAGCAGGCGTCGGCGCGCCGAGCGGACCGTCGCGCCGATCGTGCAGATCGTCGGCCACACCGCGTCGGAGGTCACCGGCCCGGCGTTCTCGCCCGACGGCACCCGCCTCTACTTCTCGTCGCAGCGCGGGCCGGACCTGGCCTACGACGCACCGGACAAGGCGATGCAGAGCTCGTGGCAGGGCGTCACCTACGAGGTGACGGGGCCCTTCCGGCGCTGATCAGCCGGCGTCGCTCATCTCGCAGTTCTCGGTGAACCACGCCTGGATGCGGTCGGACGCGGCCTGGAAGTCGCTGTCCTCGAAGCGCTCGCCCAGCTCCTGGAGCGCGGCCATGGTCTCGTCGTCGGGCGCCTCGCCGCTCGAGGGGTCGTAGTCCAGGTCGGCGAGCTCGTCGGCCAGGTCGGCGTAGACCTCGACGAACACGTCGAAGTCGTCCGCGATCTCGTCGGGAACGTCGTCGCCCAGCTCCTGGAGCTCGGCCAGCGAGCGCTCGAGCTCTTCGTCGCCGCCACCGAAGAGCGCGGCCGCGCCGCCGGCCGCCGACAGGAACGCGGCGGACGCCTCGAGGCACTCCTCGCTGCCGAACGCGAAGTCCTCGACGTCGTCGAGATCGACGTCGTCGTCGACGCCCTGCTCGGCTTCGTCGGCCGCCTCGGCGGCAGCGTCTGCGCCGGCATCGTCGTCGTCACCACCGCAGCCGACCAGCATCCCGGCCCCGACGAGCAGGGCGACGAGCAGCGTCCACGTCTTCGACATGGACGCGACGCTACGAGGGAGTCAGACCGAGATGAGGTCGCGCCAGTCGGCCGGGAAGCGCGAGGCGACGGTCTGGTGCGAAAGCCGCAACGTGGACTCCGGCACGCGGTCGACGATGGCGCGCTGGTCCCAGTAGTGGTGCGACGCGGCCTCGAAGAGCGGGGCTCGCAGAGCAACCAGCTCGGCCGGCGCGTCACCGAGGAAGCCCCACACGCGGAACGCGATGTCGAGGTCGTGGATCATGGGCGCCCGGCCGAACAGCGAGGCGCGGTGGAGGCCGACGCCGAGGCAACCGGCCACCGCATCCTCGGCGTGCACGCCGTCGAGCACGAGCCGATCGCTGAACCGGCGCGCCAGCTTGAGCGCATAGCCCTGGTCGGGACCGGGGTGGCCCAGCGTGCGCCCCTCGGGCTGGGCGGCGCCCAGCTCACCGGGGCGGCCAGCCACCCACGGGCGAGACGGCGGCAGCCCCAGCCCGCGCCGCGGCTGCTGGTCCTTCGTGGTCGGGACGAACTCCGGCGCTGCCATGAGGTCTAGGACTGTACGTCAGGCGCGTGCAGGAGCCCGTAGACGATCGAGTCGAACAGCGCCTGCCAGGAGGCGTCGATGATGTTCTCCGACACGCCGATGGTGGTCCACTGCCGCTCGCCGTTGGTGGAGTCGAGCAGCACGCGGGTGACCGCACCCGTCGCCTTCTGGGTGTCGAGCACGCGCACCTTGTAGTCGGTGAGGTGGATCGACGCCAGCTGCGGGTACTTCGAGCCGATCGCATCGCGCAGCGCGCGGTCGAGGGCGTTGACCGGGCCGTTGCCCTCGGCGGTGCGGATGATGCGCTCGCCATCGACCCGCACCTTCACCGTGGCCTCGGTCGACACGCCGGGATCACCGTCGTCCACCGTCACCCGGAACGACTCGAGCGTGAAGTAGTCCTGCTCCCAGCCGGCGGCTCGCCGCATCAGCAGCTCGAACGTGCCGTCGGCCGCCTCGAAGTGGAAGCCCTGGTGCTCCTTCTCCTTGATGAGGTTGACGAAGTCGACCAGCGGCTTGCCGTCGAGCTCGATGCCGAGCTCCTTGGCCTTGAGCTGCATGGTCGCCTTGCCCGACTGCTCCGAGACCACGAAGCGGGTGCCGTTGCCGACCTTGTCGGGCGGGATGTGCTCGTACGCGTCCGGCCGCTTGGAGATGGCCGACACGTGCAGGCCCGCCTTGTGGGCGAACGCCGAGGTGCCGACGTACGGCGCCTGCGGGTTGAGCGTCAGGTTGACCAGCTCGGCCACGTGGTGGCTCACCGGCGTCAGCCGCTCGAGCCGATCGTCGGGGATGGTGCGGATGCCCATCTTCAGCGTCAGGTTGGGGATCACCGTGGTCAGGTTGCAGTTGCCGGTCCGCTCGCCGTAGCCGTTGACCGTGCCCTGCACCTGGCCGGCGCCCGCGTTCACCGCGGCGATGGCGTTGGCCACCGCGCACCCGGCGTCGTCGTGGGTGTGGATGCCGATCCGCACGTCGCGCCCGAGGTGCGCCACGACGGCTTCGACGGCGGCGCTCACCTCGTGGGGCAGGGCCCCACCGTTGGTGTCGCACAGCACGAGCGTCGACGCGCCCTTCTCGGCTGCCGCCTCGAGCACGCGCAGGGAGAACTCGGGGTTGCGCTTGAAGCCGTCGAAGAAGTGCTCGGCGTCGTACATGACGTTGAGCCCGTGACCGTGCAGGAAGTCCACGGAGTCGGCCACCATCGCCACGCCCTCCTCGAGCGTGGTCTGCAGCGCCTCGAGCACGTGGTAGTCCCAGCACTTGCCGACGATGCACACCGCGGACGTGCCCGCCTTCACCAGCGTGCGCAGCGTGTCGTCGTCGTCGACCTTGCCCAGCGGGCGGCGCGTCGAGCCGAACGCCACCATCGTCGACGTCGTCAGGTCGAGCTCGCGGTGCATGCGGTCGAAGAACTCGGCGTCCTTCGGGTTGGCGCCCGGGTAGCCGCCCTCGATGTAGGTGACGCCGAGGTGGTCGAGCTGCTCGGCGATGCGCAGCTTGTCGTCGACGGTGAGGCTGATGCCCTCGAGCTGCGACCCGTCGCGC
>DASUCO010000253.1:0-23513 GCA_036275955.1 Acidimicrobiales bacterium | reverse complement strand
GTCGTGCTCCCGGTCGGCAACGAGGGCGACCTCGACGACGTCCCCGCCGCGGTGCGCGACGAGATGACGTTCCACCTGGCCACGACGCTCGACGACGTGCTGGGCGTAGCGTTCGCCGCGTGACGAGCATCGAGGTCCGTCCCAACGGGCCCTACGTCGTGAGCGATGCGCCGGCGATCACCCGCCGGCGCATCGTCACGTCCGACGCCGGCGAGTCGCTCGACTGGGAGACGACGGCGGAGCTGGACGCGCCGGAGGAGGTGCTCCTGTGTCGATGCGGTGGATCGGCGACCAAGCCGTTCTGCGACGGCACCCACGAGTCGCGCGGCGATTGGGCCGAGGAGGTCGCCTCCGGTTCCTACGACGAGCGCGCAAAGGTCCTCGGCGACAGCGAGATCACCGTGCGCGACGACCGGTCGATCTGCGTGCACGCGGCGTTCTGCACGAACCGCGTCACCAGCGTCTGGAAGCTGATGAAGGGCGAGCCGGACCTCGCCGAGGTCACCGCCATGATCGACAGGTGCCCGTCCGGGGCGCTGACCTACGCGACGGAGTCGCTGCTCGAGCCGGCGATCGCGGTCATCGACGACGGCCCGCTGTGGGTGATGGGCAGCGTCCCCATCGAGGGGATCGAAGCTCGCAACCGTGTGACGTTGTGCCGCTGCGGGCACTCTGCCACCAAGCCGTTGTGTGACGGCTCCCACCAGGAAGCGGGGTTCAAGGACGCATGACGACCGAGGTGCGGGACAACCCGGACGAGGGCCAGTTCGAGATCGTCGTCGACGGGAAGGTCGCGGGGCTCACGCAGTACCGGCGCCGCGACGGCAAGGCCCACTTCGTGCACACCGAGATCGACGATGCCTACGAGGGGCAGGGCCTGGCGTCGAAGCTGGTGCGGGGCGCGCTCGACCAGGTGCGGGGCTGGGACGAGCCCGTCGTCGCCGAGTGCGCCTACGTCGCCGGCTGGATCGACAAGCACCCGGAGTACCAGGACCTTCTCGCCTCCTAGTCGCCCTCTCGCTGGACGAGGTGGCGGACGAGCGACGTCGGCTGCGCGTCCTGGCCCTGGCGCCGACGCCACTGCAGGTTGCTCTGCTCGGACAGCTGGTAGTGGGAGTGCGCCGCGCTCACGCTGGCCTGGAACCCCATGGCGTCCTGCGCGTTGTTGACGGCCAGCTTCATGGCCCGCAGCAGGAACGACGGCTGCTCGGCGATGCGTGCTGCCAGCGCCGCCGTCTCGGCCGCGAGCTGGTCACGGGGCACGACGCGGTTGACGAACCCGGCGGCGTGGGCGTCCGCCGCGGTCAGCACCTTGTTGTCGAACAGGAGCTCCTTCGCCTTCCGGGGCCCGACGTCGTAGGGGAGCGTGAAGTACTGCAGCAGGTTGGTGAGGAAGCGGGCGTCGTCGGCGGCGACGATGAGATCCATCGACGAGGCGATCATCCAGCCGCCGAAGATGCACCAGCCGTGCACCTGGGCGATCGTCGGCTTGGCGATGTCCCGCCAACGCCGACCGAAGTCGACGAAGTGGTCCCACGAGTAGTCGAAGCGGTCCTCCACGTCGGTGTGGAACCTCGACGTCCGTGCCTCACGCTCCTCGACCTGTTCCGGCGAGCCGAGGTCGTGGCCGGAGGAGAACGAGTCCCCGTTGCCGCTGAGCACGATCACCCGCACGGCCTGGTCCTCGGCCGCTCGGGTGAATGCGGCGTCCAGCTCGCGCAGGAGGTGGCCGGACTGGGCGTTCTTCACCTCCGGCCGGTTGAGCGTGAGGTGGGCGACCCGGCCGTCGACGTCGTACAGGACCCGTTCCGTCATGGGGCCAGTCAAATCGCTGGCGCCCGTCGCGTGCCGTCCTACGCTGCCGCCCATGGCAGACATCCACTTCGTTCCGGGTCGGAAGCGGATCGACGCGGAGGGCTTCGTCTAGGTCCTGCGCCGCCCCGACACGGGGCGGCTCGCACGTAGTCGCAGTCCTCCCGGTCAACACGCCCATCCCGCGCGTCTCTCGATCGGAAGAGGTTCTGCCATGCACGTTCCCACTGGTGCCCGCCCCCTGGAGGTGCGCGGGCTGTCCAAGACCTACACGTCGGGCTTCCGACCGCCCTGGTCGAAGAAGCCCCGACGCCGTGTGCGCGCCATCGACGACGTCTCCTTCGACGTCGAGCGCAACACGATCTTCGGGCTCATCGGCGCCAACGGCTCCGGCAAGTCCACGCTGATCCGCACGCTGTCGACCCTCGTCCTCGCCGACGCCGGCGAGGTGAAGGTGTTCGGCTACGACGTCGAGGACGACTCGATGGCGGTGCGCCAGCTCATCAACCGCGTGTCCGCCGACCCGTCGTTCTTCGGCCAGATGACCGCGCTCGAGAACCTGCTCTTCTTCGGGCGGGTCTACGGGTTGGCCGCCGGCGACATCAGGGTGCGGTCGAAGGAGATCCTCGACCGCCTCGGCCTCGAGGCACCGCAGCAGCGATCGATGGTGAAGGAGCTCTCCCGCGGCCAGCAGCAGAAGATCGCCGTGGCCCGGGCCTTCCTCACCTCGCCGGTGCTGATGCTGCTCGACGAGCCCACCACCGGTCTCGACCCCCGCAGCAAGCGCGACGTGCAGACGTTCGTGCGCGAGGTCCAGCGCGACCACGACGCAACGATCTTCCTCACCACCCACGACATGGCCGAGGCCGAGGCGCTGTGCGACCGCATCGCGTTCCTCGTCGGCGGCCGCATCGTGGCGGTGGGGACGCCGCTCGAGCTGCGGTCGATGGTGGCCGACGGTCGGCCGGTCGAGGACATCGACATGGAGGACGTGTTCATGGCCCTCACCGGCAAGTCGGTCGAGGATGACGAGGAGGAGGTGACGGTCTGATGCTGACGACACCGACCTTCACGATCGGCAAGCAGATCCACCTCGGGTGGGCGTTCGTCGAGCGCCAGGCCAACCTGTGGAAGCGCCACTGGGCGTGGGAGGTGGTGTGGCTGCTCTACGGCGTGGTCAACACGCTGGCCATCACGTTCATCGCCAAGCAGCTCACCAACGAGGGCGTCGTCTCCGGCGACGCCGCCAACGACCTCGTCCTGTTCCTGCTGATCGGCACGCTGGTGTGGGCGTATCTGTCAGCGGTGCTCGACGACATCTCCCTGGTCATCACCTGGGAGCGGTGGGAGGGGACGATCGAGCACACGCTCATGGCGCCGGTGCCCCGCGTCGCGCAGCTGGTCGGCACCGCCGTGTTCGGCGTGCTGCACGCCATGGTGCGGACGTCGCTGATCATGGCGTTCTCGCTGCCGTTCTTCCACGTCGACCTCGGCGCCGCGAGCTGGGGCACGGCGGCCATCGTCGTGCTCGTCGGCAGCTTCTCGCTCATCGGGCTCGGGATCCTCGCTGGCGTGCTGCCGATGATCTATCCCGAGCGCGGCGAGCAGCTGTCGTTCATGCTGCAGGCGGTCGTGCTGCTCGTCTCCGGCGTGTACTACTCGGTGGAGACGCTGCCGGGCTGGCTGCAGGTCGTGTCGACGCTGTCGCCGGCGACGTACCTGCTGCGCGCCTCCCGCACGGCGCTCATCGACGGCGCCGGGCTCGGCGACCTGGCCGGCGACCTCGGGGCGATGGTGCTCTTCGCCGTCGTGCTCATCCCCGTCTCCATCGCCGTCTTCAAGGCGGCCGAGCGCTGGGCCAAGCGCACCGGCCGTCTGAAGCGCCAGGGCTGATCAAGATCTCGTCGTACGCAGCGGCGCGATGCGCCGCTGCGTACGACGAGAACCCGCCTAGTACGACCTCGGGAGGCCGAGGACGTGCTCGGCCAGGTAGTTGAGGACCATCTCCTGGGAGATGGGGGCGATCTTCATCAGGCGGGCCTCGCGCCAGTAGCGCTCGACGTCGTACTCCTTGGCGTAGCCCATGCCGCCGTGGGTCTGCAGGGCGCGGTCGGCGGCGTCGAACGCGGCCTCGGCGGCGAGCAGCTTGGCGGTGTTGGCGTGCTCGGCGCACGGCAGGCCGTTGTCGTAGCGCCAGCTGGCCTCGCGGATGACGAGCTCGGCGGCGTGCAGGGCGGCGTGCGACTGCGCCAGCGGGAACGCGATGCCCTGGTTCTTGCCGATGGGCCGGCCGAACACGACGCGATCGTTGGCGTACTGCACGGCGCGCTTGATGGCGACGCGCCCGATGCCGAGCGCCTCGGCGGCGACGAGGATGCGCTCGGGGTTCAGGCCGTCGAGCAGGTAGGAGAACCCGCGTCCCTCCTCGCCGACCCGGTCATCCTCGGCGACGAACAGGTCGTCGTAGCGGACCTCGCACGACACGACCGCGTTGCGGCCGAGCTTGTCGATGGCGCGGATGTCGACCTCAGGCTTCTGCAGGTCGGCCAGGAACAGCGTCATGCCGTCGGTGCGGCGCGTGACCTCGGCCAGCGGCGTGGTGCGAACCAGCAGCAGCACCTTCTGGCAGAGCAGCGCCTTGGTGGTCCACACCTTGCGACCGCGCACGAGGTAGCCGCCATCGACCTTGCGGGCGGTCGTGGTGATCGACGTCGTGTCGGTGCCGGCATCGGGCTCGGTCACGCCGAAGGCGACGTGCAGCGAGCCGTCGACGACCTGGGGCAGGTACGTCGCCTTCATCCAGTCGCTGCCGTGCTTCACGACCGGGTTCATCCCGAAGATCGACAGGTGCAGCGCGCTGCACCCGTTCATGGCCGCGCCGGATGCGGCCACCTCCTCGAGCACGATCGACGCCTCGGTGATGCCCTGCCCGCCGCCGCCCCACTCCTCGGGGATGGCGATGCCGACCCAGCCGCCCTCGGCCATGGCGTCGTAGAACGCCCACGGGAACTCGTGCTCGGCGTCGCACCGGCGCCAGTAGGCGTCGTCGAACTTCGAGCACACCCGGCGGACGCCCTCGCGGATCGCCTCGTGCGTGTCCTCGGTGCCGAACTCCACGACCGGCGACGTTACGACAGGGCTGCCTCGGCGAACGCCCACGCGCGGTCGTGGATCTTCTGGGCGGTCATCTCGACGCCGGCATCGCTCCACGCGTCCACCCACCCGGCGCCGTCCTCGATGGCGCGGGCGGCGGCGAGGACGTCCCAGGCACCGAGGTGCTCGAGCCGCACGCCGGCCGCCTTCTCGTAGGCGGCGAGGAGCTGGCGGGGTGCGTCGCCGCCGGGCTCGATGGCGAGGTCGCACCGCATGAGCGCCACGTCGAAGGCGCGAGGCGCGAACCGGGCGCTGGACCAGTCGAGCACGCCGGTGACCGCACCGTTCTCGACGAGGACGTTGCCGGGGTGGAAGTCGCAGTGGCAGAGCACGTGCTCCTGACGCTCGGCGATCGCCAGCAGGTCGGCCAGCGCGTCGAGCACACCGTCCGGCACCGGTGCCGTCTGCTCCCAGCGGGTCCAGAGCCCGGGGCGTCGCAGCTCCTCGGGCACCGGTTCGGGAACGACGGTCGAGTGCAGCGCGGCGAGCGTCCGCGCCAGCTCCTCCACCACCGGCGGGTACACGACCGCGCCTGGGAGGTGCGACATGACCAGGCTCTGGACGCCGAACCACTCGCCGTCGGGATCGAATGCGATCGGCTCGGGCGTCGGCACCGGTGTGTCGACGGCGATCTGCAGCCGGACCCACTCGAGGGGCCCGGTGTCGTCGTCGGGCCGGAAGCGCTTCAGCACCAGCCGCCGCGTCGGCGTGCGGATCGCCCACGTCGAGGCGGCGACGCCGCCGTGGAGCGGCCCCTCGAGCTCGACGGGCTCGCCGAGCGCGGCGGACAGCCGCGCCACGCCCGCGCTGGATGGCACAGTGGCGCGGTGGGCGCGACTGCGCTCGACCCAGCTCGTCACGCGTGCGAGGCTACGCGAACGGGAATGTTGCACGCGCAACTACTGTTGGAGGTGGCATGCCCATCAACCGTCTGAACCACGCCGTGCTCTACGTGCGCGACGCCAAGCGCAGCGCGCAGTTCTATGCCGACAACCTCGGGTTCATGCCCATCGACGCCTACGACGAGATCCCGGGCGGGGTCTTCCTCCGCGCTGAGGGCTCGACCAACGACCACGACCTCGCCCTGTTCTCCATCGGTGACGCCGCCGCCGACTCGCCCGCCGGGCGCAGCGCCGTCGGCCTCTACCACCTGGCGTGGGAGGTCGACACGCTGGCCGACCTGGTCCGCCTGCGCGACAACCTGGCCAAGGCCGGCGCCCTCGTGGGCGCCACCGACCACGGCACCACACGTGCCGTCTATGCCAAGGACCCCGACGGCATCGAGTTCGAGCTGACCTGGATCATCCCGGCTGCGCTCAAGACCGACGCCGACGTGCCGGCCATGAAGCCGCTGGACCTGCAGCGCGACATCGAGCGCTTCGGTGCCGACACGCTCGGCGGCGTCGGCATCAGTCGCGTCGCATGACGCGCGCTTTGGCGACGAGGCGGCACCGCTCCTAGCGTCGTGGGGTAGCCAGAACCACGGTGGAGGTCGACATGACCGACGAACGGAAGCTGCAGACGGCGGCGCTCCTGTACCTCGGCGGACTGGCGCTCCACACCGCCGATCACCTCCGCCGGGGCTTCGATGCTGTGACCGAGCACGTCTTCTGGGCCGGCAACGTGTCGACCGCGATGGGGCTGGCCGCAGTTGCGCTGATCCTCACCAGCCACCGGCTGGCGCCGGCGGCCGCGGTGGCGTTCGGCTTCCCGATCGCCATCGGCGTCGCCGCCGTGCACCTGCTGCCGGAGTGGAGCACGGCGCTGAGCGACTCGTTCATCGACCAGTCGATGAGCTGGATGTCGTGGACCGTCGTCGCCATCGAGATCGTCGGCGCGCTGGCGACGGGCATCGTCGGGTGGCGCCTGTACCGACGGGACATGCTGGCGGCGTGAAGCCGATCACCGTCACCGTCGACCTCGACCTGCCGGCGTCGGAGGTCTTCGCGTTCCTCTCGGACTTCGAGAACAACCCGAGGTTCCAGAAGGGCATGCGGTCCTGCGTCTGGACCTCGCCGCCGCCCCACGGCGTCGGCTCGACCTACGACCAGGTCGCGCACTTCCTCGGCCGCGAGATCGTCTCGAGCTTCGTCGTCGTCGAGCACGCGCCGGGGCACCGCGTGAAGATCGAGAGCACGTCGGGCCCGTTCCCCATCGAGGAGACGCGCATCGTCGAGGCGCGGGGCGAGGGCTGCCGCGTCACGGCGATCGTGGGCGGCGACGCCAGCGGCTTCCTGCAGCTGCTCGCCCCGCTGCAGCGCCCGCTCGTGAAGCGCTCGGTGACCCGCGACTACCGCCAGGAGCTGCCGCGCGCCCTCGGCGTCAGATGAAGCGCGCGTTCCACAGCATCGACGCACCGAGCGCCAGCATGAGCGCCACCAGCCCGATGGTGAGGAACCAGAGGACGATCTCGCGCTGCTCGACGGTGAACCCGACACGTCCCTGGATGTCCTCGTAGACCTGGCGCAGCTCCGACGCCGAGGCCGCCTCGAAGAACTGTCCCTCAGTGGTCTCGGCGATGTTCCGCATGGCGATCGGATCGGCGGGCACCGGCACGATCTCACCTTCGATCTCGACGATCCCCGCATCGGTGCCGTAGGCGATCGTGGTGACCGGCACGCCGGCGTCGGCCGCTGCTTCGGCCGCGGTGGCCGGGTCGATGCCGGAGGTGGTGGCGCCGTCGGACAGCAGCACGATGGTGGCTGCGAAGTCCTGGTCGTCACCCTCGGTCGTCGCCGCCGGATCGAGCACGGTGGCGATGGCATCGAGCGCCGCCTCGATGGCGTCGCCTGCTGCCGTCCCACGGCCCGGTTGCAGGCGGCCGAGCGCGTCGATCACCACCTGGTGCTCCAACGTCGGTGTGGCCAGGATGCGGGCTTCGTCGTCGAAGGCCACGAGCCCGAGCCGGAAGCCCCTCGGCACGTCGCCGATGAAGTCGCGGGCGGCGGCGATCGCGGAGTCCAGGCGGCTGGGGCTGACGTCGGTGGCCGTCATCGAGCGCGACACGTCGATGGCGAGCATGACGACCGCGTCCTCGCGCGGCACCTTCTCGTCCCGCGCCGGGCGGGCCAGGCCGATCACCATGGCGACCAGCGCCACCAGCGCCGCGGCGGCCGCCACGTGGCGACGCCACCCCGGTCGCTTGGGCGCCACCGAGTCCAGCAGGGCGATGTTCGTGAAGCGGACCGCGTAGTGGCGACGGCGGCGCTGCAGCACGACGTAGCCGGCGGCCAGCGCCGCCACCACCAGCAGCAGCCACAGCCGGCCGGGATCGAGGAGCGTCACCGGCGCCTCCGGCGAGCGACGACGAAGCGGACGACGTCGAGCAGCCAGTCGCGGTCGGTGGACAGGTCGAGGTGGGTGGCTCCCGCGCCGCGCACCTTCGACGACGTCTCCGCCCGCTGCTTCGCCGCGGCCTCGGCGAAGCGCTCGCGCAGCTTCCTGGACGACGTCTGCACCTCGCGCCGGACCCCGGTCTCGGGATCGACGAGCGTCAGCAGGCCGACGGGCGGCAGCTCGTCCTCGCGCGGGTCACGGGGCTGGGCGACGACGACGTCGTGCCGGGCCGTGAGCGCACGCAGCTCGCGCGGCCAGTCGCCGGGATCGAGCAGGTCGGAGACGACGACCACGAGGCCGCGCCGGCGGGCGAGGTGGCGGACCTTGCGCAGCGCGTCGGCGAGCGGGGTGGTGCCCTCACCGGCGCGCTCGCGCCGCTCCAGCCGCCGGAGGAGGCCGTGCACGGCCGCCCGGCCGGAGCGGGGCGGGAGCACGTGCGTCCCGTCGCCGTCGTAGATGACGGCGCCGACGCGGTTGCCGCCGCGGGCGGCGAGGAAGCCGAACGCGGCGACGGCCGTCATCGCCAGCCACCGCTTCTCGTAGCGCGCCGTGCCGAAGTCGAGGCTGGCCGTGCCGTCGACGACGAACCACATCTCCAGCTCGCGCTCGGCGATGGTGTCCCGCACGTGCGGCACGGTGGTGCGGGCCGTGAGGTTCCAGTCGATGCGGCGCACGTCGTCACCGGGCTGGTAGAGCCGGCCTTCGCCGGCCTCGCTGCCGGCGCCGGGCACCAGGCCGCGGTGGTCGCCGTGCAGGAGCCCGTCGAGGGTGCGCGTCACGGTCAGCTCCAGGCGCCGCAGCGTCATCTCGCCCTCGGCGAGGGCACCGCTCACGCGGTTGCCTCCGTCGCGATCACGATGCGGTCGTCCTGCGTCGGCGTGACGCGCGGCGCGAGCACGGTGCGCACGACGCGCTCGACGACCTGCTCGACGTCGACGCCATCGGCCAGCGCCTCGTACGACAGCAGCACGCGGTGTCGGAGGACGTCCCGAGCCACGTCGTAGACGTCCTGGGGGAGCGCATAGCGACGGCCACGCAGCAGGGCCAGCGCGCGCGAGCTGGCGACGAGACCGAGCGTGGCTCGGGGACTGGCGCCGTGCGCGATCTGCTCCGCCACGTCGGCGAGCCCGTGCGCCTTCGGCTCGCGGGTGGCGAGCACCAGACGCACGGCGTAGTCGAGGACGGCGTCGTGCACGAACACCTCGTCGGCGGCGTGCTGCAGGTCGACCAGCTGGTGGGCGTCGAGCACCTGCTCGGCGCGGGGCGGGTCGACGCTCATGCGACGCACGATCTGGGCCTCCTCGGCCGCCGTCGGGTAGTCGACGAGCACCTTCATGAGGAAGCGATCGCGCTGCGCCTCGGGCAGCGGGTACACGCCCTCGCTCTCGATCGGGTTCTGGGTGGCGAGCACGAGGAACGGCTTGGGCACCTCGTGGGTGACGCCGCCGATGGACACGTGGCCCTCGCCCATGACCTCGAGGAGGGCCGACTGCACCTTGGCCGGAGCCCGGTTGATCTCGTCGGCCAGCACGACGTTGGCGAACACCGGGCCCAGCTCGACGTCGAAGGCCTCGGTCGAGGGCCGGTAGATGCGGGTGCCGACGAGGTCGGCCGGCACCAGGTCGGGCGTGAACTGCAATCGGGCGAAGCTGCCGCCGAGGATGCGGGCGACGGTCTCGGCCGCCAGCGTCTTGGCCAGGCCGGGGGCACCCTCGAGCAGCACGTGCCCCCGGGCCAGCCAGCACACGAAGAGGCGCTCGATCATGCGGTCCTGGCCGACGAGCACCCGCTTGGCCTCGAACAGCGCGTCCTCGAGGATGCGCTCGGGCGGGGTGGGGGTGGCAGCGGAGAGGCGGGTCATGGGTGCTCCTCGAGGAGACGCTCGACCGTCGCCATGGCGTGGTCGATGGAGATGGCGAAGCCGATGTTCGATGCGGTGACGGGCCCGCCGCTGGCGGCGACGGCGGTGTTGATCCCGATGACGTGGCCGGCGGCGTTCACGAGCGCTCCCCCCGAGTTGCCCGAGCTGATGGCGGCATCGGTCTGAACGAGGCCGGTGAGCGTTCCGGTTCCGGTCTCGATGGATCGATCCAGTGCGGAGACGATGCCCCGAGTGACCGTGAGTCCACCCTCGAGGGCCAGGGCGTTGCCGATGGCGACCACGTCGTCGCCCACCGCCACCGTGTCATCCGTGCCCAGGGTGGCGGGAACCAGCCCGGTTGCATCACGGACGCGCAGGACGGCGATGTCGTCGGCGACGCTGCCGGCCACGATCAGCGCGTCGCGGGCGCGCCCGTCGGCGCCGGTCACCGTCACCCGGTCGGCGCCATCGATGACATGAGCGTTGGTGAGGACCAGGCCGTCGTGGATGACGACGCCGGTGCCGGCTCCCGACCCTCGCCCGCGGCGGCCCACGATCTCGGTCTCGATCGAGACGACCGAGGGCTTCACGGCGGCGACCACGGCCGCCACGTCGAGCCGCTCGCCGTCCAGCGTCCGTGACGCCGGCGTGGCCACCTCGACGGTGGCCGCCACGATCGCGACGACGAGCGCCAGCACGGCGACGACGATCGGACCGCGTCTCGTGGCGGGTGCTTTCGTCGGACGAAAGGATTCGCCACGAGGTACCTCGTCGGCGTAGGGCGGGGTGTCGACGTCGACCATGGCGGCACGCTGCCGCGGCAACCTCAGAGATCGCCGAGAGCCTCCTGCGAGCTGGCTCAGCGCGTCGCGCGAGGATCGCGGCATGGCTGGACGCATGGTTCGACGCGTGGTGACCGGGCACGACTCGAGCGGCAAGGCGGTGTTCGCCAGCGACGAGCGGGTGGAGCCAGTGACGCTGGCCGTGATGCCGGGCAGCGAGTTCCATCGGCTGTGGGGCGCGGACGAGGCGCCGTCGTTCCCCGACGACGGCGCGCCGCCGGCCCAGCCCACGTACTTCCCGCCCGTCGGCGGGTTCCGGTTCGGGATGTTCACCATCCCTCCCGAAGGCGGTCCGGCGCCGGAGATCGACGACATCGCTGCGGCCATGGCCGAGGTCGACCAGAAGCTGCCGGGGATGCTCTCCTACATGGAGCCCGACGCCCCCGGGATGCACACCACGGACACCATCGACTTCGAGGTGATCCTGTCCGGCTCGTGCGTGCTCGAGCTCGACGACGGCGCCGAGGTCACGCTCGAGGTCGGCGACACCGTCGTCCAGAACGGCACCCGCCACCGGTGGAAGAACCCCGGCACCGAGCCGTGCCACCTCGCCGTCTTCCTGATCGGCGCCCACCACCAGAAGTTCGGCACCTGACCCCGTGTTCTGGCAGTGATCCATCGCGCCAGGGCGCGTTGGATCACTGCCAGAACCGCTAGGGGAGGGGTTCGGCGAGCGGGACCGAGGGGGTGATCGGATCGTCGAGGGGGAGGTCGGGGCCGATCATGCCCAGGCGGGGCGCGCAGGTCGGCCACGCCCGCGGGCCCTGGCGGGCGATGACCTTCTCGGCCACGACGATCTGCTGCTCGCGGGTGGCGAGGTGGGCGTCGGCTGGGAACTCGGGCTCCTTGTAGTGGTCCCACGTCCCTGCCGCGAACTGCAGACCGCCCTGGTAGATGTCGCGGGTCACGTCCCAGCGCGCGGTTCCCGGGTTGGGCACCTTGTTCGCCCCCCACGAGCCGGACTCGCAGTCGGCCAGCTGGTCCCACGTCCACGTCCGGTTGTCGATGGCGGCGGGGTCGTCGTCGCCGGCGATCCACTCGGGCACGGTGGTCGTCGTCGTGGGCAGCAGCACCACCGTGGTCCGAACGACGACGGTGGTCGACGTCGTGGACGTCGTCGAGGTCGTCGACTTCATGAAGGGCTCCGACGCGACCGCGGTCTCCTCGTCGTCACGGTCGAAGGCGGCGCCGACCAGCACCAAGGCCAAGACGAGCACCGCCACCACCGGGGCGCGCAGGAACCACATTCAGTGCACATCGACCTCGACGTCGCGGAACTTGACCAGCAGCAGCACGTCGTAGACGGCCTTGGCGGCGCCGCCCAGGATCAGCGGCCAGCCCAGGTGCCCGCTCGAGAGCAGCCAGCCGGCGAGGGCGGGGGTGGACGCTGCCGCCAGCGACCGGGGGACGTTGGTGACGCTGGCCGCCGCCTGCCGCTCCTCGGGCCGCACCACGGCCATGACGAACGCTTGGCGGGCCGGCACGTCCATCTGGGACAGCAGCGCCCGGGCCATCAGCAGTGCCACGGCCAGGCCGGCGGTCGGTGCGAACGCGGCCAGGATCAGGAACCCGTTCGCCGGCAGGTGCGTGAACGCCATCGTGCGGATGAGCCCGATGCGCGCTGCCAGGCGTGGCGCCAGGAGCTGCGAGAACGCGGCAAGGGTGCCGAGCACGAAGAAGACGCTGCCGGTGGTCGCGGTGGACAGGTCGAACTTCAGGTGCAGCCACAGCACCAGCAGCGACTGCACCACCATCCCGCCGCCGGCCGCGTCGAGGCTGAACAGGGCGGCCAGCGAGAGCACCACCCGGCGTGAGTGCTGCAGCGGTCGCGTCAGGCCAGATGGAGCGGGCGTGTCCTTCGGCAGGCCCCGGTAGACGAGGGCGGCGACGGCGGCCACCGCGATGTAGACGACGAAGCCGGCCCGGCCCTCCACCACCGCGGTCAGCAGCGCGCCCAGCGCGCCGGCCACGTTGCCGCCGACGTTGTAGAGCGCGTACAGGCGAGTGCGCTCGTGACCGGTGGCATGGCCGGCGAGGAACGCCTGCTCGGTCGGCAGGAACACGCTGACGTCGCCGGCCGACGGGTTGAGCGTTCCGACCACCGCGATCACCAGCAGCGGGACGAACGCGGTGACGGTCAGGAACCCGACGCCGGTCAGCAGCATCAGCGCGCTGGCTGCCAGGAGCAGTGTGCGGAACGGCACCCGGTGTCCCGTCAGCCCGACGACGAGCGTGAGCACGGCCGATCCGACCAGCGTGCCGGTCACGATGATGCCGACCCGCAACGGCGAGTAGCCGAGGTCGAGGAGGTGGTCGGCCAGCAGCACGCTCACGAACCCGTCCGCGAACCCGCGCAGCGCCCGCACGACGACGACCCGCCGCGCCTCCGTCACGCGCGAGTTGACGAGCAAGTCGGGGATCGCCGAAGGCCCCGGACCGACGCCGCGGACGCGCGCAGGTGCAGGTTCGCCGGAGCGGTGGGCTGGAACCCCGAAGGGGAGCGGACGCCTCGGAGCGCAGGCAATGTCACGTCCAGACCGGTTCGAGCTCCTCGGACACGGTGCCGTCGCGGTGGAACACGAGGAAGCGATCGAAGGACGCCATGAACCAGCGATCATGCGTCACCGCCAGCACCGTGCCCGTGTACGACGCGATCGCGGTCTCCAGCGCCTCGGCCGAGACGACGTCGAGGTTGTCGGTCGGCTCGTCGAGCAGCAGCAGCGTCGAGCCGGCCAGCTCGAGCAGCAGCACCTGCACGCGCGCCTGCTGGCCACCCGAGAGCGTCTCGAACGGCTGGTTCCACGCGCCGTCCAGCTCGTAGCGGCGCAGCGACGCCATGGCCTGCCCGCGCGCCAGCCCCTTGGCCAGCAGCACGTCGAGCAGCTGGCGACCGAGCAGCTCCGGATGCTCGTGCGTCTGGGAGAAGTGACCGGGCACGACCCGGGCGCCGAGCCGCGCCTCGCCCACATGGCGGACGTCGTGGCCGGCGAGCAGGCGAAGGAAGTGGCTCTTGCCCGTGCCGTTGAGGCCGAGCACGCCGATCCGTTCGTTGAAGAGCACCTCGGCGTCGAACGGCTCGACGATGCCGGGGAAGCCCAGGCCCTCGACCACGATCGCCCGCTTCCCGGTGCGGCCACCCTCGAGCTTGATGGAGACGTTCTGGTCCTTCGGCCGCTCGCGCGGCGCGTTGGCCTCGTGGCGCTCGATCTTCGACTTCGTGGCCCGCAGCTTCGACGCGAACTTGTCGTTGCGCTGCACCCAGACGCGGAGCTGGCGGACCTGCTCCTCCATCTTCTTGCGCTCCTCGCTCCAGCGCCGGTGCTCCTCGTCGAGCCGGTCGAGGCGCGCTTGGCGGGCCTCGTGCCACGTGGCGAACGACCCGCCGTGGGTCCACGCACCACGGCCCTCGAGCGTCACCACCTTCGTCGCCGTGCGCGCCAGCAGCTCGCGGTCGTGGCTGACGAACAGCACCGTCTTCTTGGTCGAGCGCAGCTGGTCCTCGAGCCACTCCTTGCCGGGCACGTCGAGGTAGTTGTCGGGCTCGTCGAGCAGCAGCACGTCGTCGGTGCCGCGCAGGAGCGCCTCGAGCGCCAGCCGCTTCTGCTCGCCGCCCGAGAGCGTCGACACGAGCCGGTCCCCGACGGCCGCCAGGTTCTCGCGGAGCGCGGCGTGGGCGCAGGTGTCCCACAGCACCTCGGCCTCGGTGCCGCCGGCGTCGGCCCACGCCGCCCACGCCTCGGCCACCTTCATCCCGTTCTCCGCCGTCGGCGCTGCCGCCGCGTCGCGCTCGGCGCGCGCCAGCCGTTCCGCCGCGGCCCGCACCGCCGGCGCCGAGATCGAGATCAGGAGGTCGCGCACGGTCGTCGCGTCGCGGATCGACCCGATGAACTGGCGCATGATCCCGAGCCGGCCGTCGATGGTGAGGGTGCCGGTGGCGCCGACCTCGTCGCCGGCGATGAGCCGCACGAGCGTGGTCTTGCCGGCACCGTTGGCGCCGACGAGCGCGACCTTGTCGCCCATCCCGACGCGGAAGGAGACGTCGTCGAACAGCTGCCCGCCCCCCGGGAAGCGGAACCCGAGGTGTGCGACCTCGATCGCTCCCATAGGGAGCGGGACGCTACGTGTCGGCCTGCGCCGCGTCCGGTCGTTTCCGTACCATCGGCCGATGGCGGCGGTTCGAGTGCTCCTGGTGTCCGCAGTCCTGCTGGCTGTCACCGCGGTCCCGGCGGCGGGTGCCGAGTGCCCGACGTACGACGGCGTGGACGGGCGCAACCCGTCCCCGAGTGAGCTGGCCGCGGTCATTGCCGAGGTCGCTGCCGTCCGCGACGTGCCGGTGCCGATCCTCGCCGCCATCGCCTACGTCGAGGGCTACGACCCGGCGACGGCGCGCAACTGGGTGCACTTCGAGGCCGACGGCTCGCCCATCGTGAGCGCCGACTGCGGCATCGGCCTCATGCAGGTGACCGACACCGCCGACTTCGACGAGACCCGACTCGGCGCCGACTGGGAGTACAACCTCGACGCCGGGGCCCAGGTGCTGGCGCAGAAGTGGGACGACTCGCAGGCCGCCAACCCGGCTGCGCTCGGCGCCGACGACCCCGACCTGCTGGAGAACTGGTGGGCGGCGGCGTACCGGTACAACGGCACCGGTGCCGCGGCCGCCGCGTACGCCGACCGCGTGTTTGCGGCGGCCACCGATCCCGGCGGCGAGGCCGCGGTGTTCACCGCGTGGCTGCCGACCCTGCGTACGCCGACGCAGGTGTTCCCGTCGTACACGACGAGCCAGCAGTTCCAGGCCCGCGCCACCGAGGCCGTGTTGGCCGACGCCGACACGGGCGCCATCGTGGAGCGCGACTCGACGTTCCGGCCGACCGAGCTCTCCGCCGACCGCTCGCCGGCGCCGCGCGTCGCCGCTGACGCCACCACCGAGCAGGAGGTCGGCATCCAGCTGTCCCGGGTCGTGTTCGGCGACGACGGCGCGCGTCACGCGGTGCTGGCTCGCGACGACGACTGGGCCGACTCGCTCGCCGGCGCCGCGCTGGCCGGGGACTGGGGACCGATCTTGTACGCGGACGGCGGCGCCACCGGGACGTTGCCGGACGCGACCCGCACCGAGCTGCAGCGGGTGCTGGCTGCGGGCGACACCGTCTACCTCCTGGGCGGGACCGCCGCCCTCTCGCCCGCGGTGGAGGCAGCCGTGACCGCCGCCGGGTTCCGACCGAGCCGTCTGGCCGGAACGGATCGCCTGTCGACGGCGATCGCCATCGCGCGAGAGGTGCGCCGCATCGACTCGTCGGCCACCGAGGTGCTCGTCGCCCGCGGCTACGTCTCGCCGGCCGACGCGCTCACCGGTGGCGCGGCGGCCGGCGCCGGACACCGGCCACTGGTGCTGACGCCGACGGCGTCCATGTCGCAGTCGCTGCGCAACGACATCGCCTCCCTCGGGCCACGCACTGCCGTGGTGCTCGGCGGCACGGCGGCGGTGAGCGAACAGGTGGTGAGCGAGCTGCGCGCGTCGGGCTTCACCGTCGACCGCGCCGCCGGGACCGACCGCTACGCCACGGCGACGGCGATCGCCACCCGGCTGTGGGGATCCATCGAGCGCGATGCCGTCGCCGTCGACCTCGCCTCGGCCGACGGGTGGGCGTGGGCCCTGGCCGCCGGCTCGCTGTCCGCGCTGGTCGGCGGGCCCCAGCTGGGCGTGTCCCCGACGTCGGCGCCGACGGCGACGCTCGATGCCGTCCGGGCCGCGGGCGGCACGGCGACGGCACCGGTGCGGGTGGTCGTCGTCGGCAGCGCCACCCGGGCCAGCACCGCCGTGCGCACGTCGCTGCGGGACGCCGCCGGGGGCTGAGGCCAGGCTCTACCTACCGGTAGGTAGAGAGTTGGGCTATGGTGGGGGTGATGGAAGCAGCCCATCTCCTCGCCGAGCTCACGCCTGTCGTCGAGCGCCTCTACGAGCGCCATCTCACGAGCGCCAAGGAGTGGTTCCCCCACGAGCTCGTGCCGTGGGACCGGGTGGCCGACGGCGATCCCCGGGACCCGTGGTCCGAGGAGCTGACGCCGATGCCCGACGGCATCCGGTCGGCGCTGCTCGTGAACCTCCTCACCGAGGACAACCTGCCGCACTACTTCCAGACGATCGACGGCATGTTCGGTGACCAGGGCACCTGGGGCGAGTGGACGCGTCGCTGGACGGCCGAAGAGGGCCGCCACTCGATCGTGATCCGCGACTACCTGACCGTCACCAAGTCGGTCGATCCGATCGCGCTCGAGCGGGGTCGCATGCGCCAGGTCAGCCTCGGCCAGGTGCCGCGCCCGGTCACCCCCGCGCACGGCCTGGCGTACGTCGCGATCCAGGAGCTGGCCACGCGCGTCGCCCACGGCAACACCGGCCGCTTCATGGGTGACGACGCCGGCCGCAAGGTGATGGCGCGCGTCGCCGGCGACGAGCAGCTGCACCACGTCTTCTACCGGGACATGGTCATCGCCATGCTCGAGCTCGATCCCTCGACCGCGGTCAAGGCGATCGCCGACGCCGTGCTCGACTTCGAGATGCCCGGCACCGGCATCGAGGGCTTCGGCAGCCACGCCAAGCGCATCGCCGCGGTCGGCATCTACGACTTCGCCGTGCACGCCGATTCGATCCTCGCCCCCATGCTCGAGGACGCATGGAAGCTGGCCGAGGTCACCGGCCTCGACAGCGATGCCGAGCAGGCGCGGGACAAGACGCTCGCCCACCTCGCGCGCGTTCGCAAGGCCGGCCGTCGCACGGCCGAGCGTCGTCAGGCAAAGGACGCCAGCGCCGCGTGAGGGACGCCGTCGAGGCGCTGCTCACCGACACCACCACCTGGGCCGTCGTCGGCTGCTCCCCCAACCCGGCCCGCGACAGCCACGAGATCGCCGGGCTGCTCCAGTCCTGGGGCTTCCGCGTCATCCCCGTGAACGCGCAGTGCGCCGGTGAGGAGATCCTCGGCGAGCCTGTGTACGCGTCCGTTGGCGACATCCCGGCCGACATCGAGGTCGACGTGGTCGACGTCTTCCGCCGCAGCGAGCTGGCCGGTGCCCACGTCGACGAGGCCATCGAGCGAGGAGCGCGTGGCGTGTGGATGCAGCTGGGCGTGATCGACGACGCGGCGGCCGCCCGTGCCGCCGACGCCGGACTGCTCGTGGTGATGGACCGATGCCCAGCTATCGAGATGCCACGGTTGCGGGCTCGGTCCTGACGGCATTGAGCCGGGCCGCGAACGTCGCCAGCCCGACGAGGATGGCCGTGCCCATGATCGGGGTGCCGATGCGCTTGATCGACGCCTCCTCCTGCAGCAGCCCGATCACGAAGATGACGAGGCCGACGTTCATGCCGGCCAGCACCCAGTCGTCGACGCGTGCCCACACGCGGCGCGTGGCCATGCCGTCGAGCAGGCCGAAGAGCGAGTTGGTCATGACGCCGACGAACATCAGGTGGTCGAGGGCGAGGAACAGGCGAGCGGGCGCGGCGTCGAGGTCCTCGGCGTACTTCGACACGATGTAGACGAAGAACCCGATGTTCACGACGAGGTAGAGCACCGTCAGCGCGCCGCCGCGGGCCCAGCCTCCGGTGCGCCAGTCGAGTGCAGCGATCGCCGGCCACATGCGCCGCACGAAGATGCCGACGCCGATGATCTCGAACGGCAGGCTCAGCATGACCAGCGGATCGACGTCGGCGAGCAGGCCGATCATCACGCTGAGCCCGCCCACGAACGGCAGCGCGATCTGCAGTCGGCCGGCGCGGTCGGCCTCGGTCTCGACCAGCTCCGGTCGCAGACGCCACTCGGCGACGGCCATGCCGATGGGGATGAGGAAGCCGATGACCATGGCCGCGGGATGGGCGTCCTCGCCGCCATCGGGCAGCACGTCGTGGCCGGCGATCTTCAGGCCGAGGAGGATGCCGAGCACGGCGCCGACGAGCAGGGACGTGATGGCGGCCAGCACCGCGAGCCGCGGGACGCTCAGCGGCTGGGTGGCGCGCCGGTCGATCACCCAGGCGAACCACACGACGACGACGGCCAACGTGCCGATGCCGACGATGGGGCGCACGACGCTGTGGCTGAAGACGAACGCGACCACGTAGCCGACCACAGCGGCCGCCGTCGCCGCCGGCAGCCAGCGCATCACCGACGCGTGCCAGCCCGTCAGCCCGGCGCCGAAGAGGCCGAGGGCGGCGGCGAGCACGCTGAGGCTGATCCAGCCCAGTGTCCCCGAGTGCACGTGCGCCATGAGCACGTCGTGGTCGGGCTCGTAGGCGTCGGTCCCGTTGAGGATGCCGATGCCGACGGTGAACACGAAGACCGCCATCGCCGAGAGGAGCAGCGTTCGGCGGCCACGTACGACGAGGTCCATGGGCAGATCGTCGCGCCGTGGTTTGGCCGAGGGACGTCAGGGGAAGAGAGGCCGCCACAACCCTGTCGGGCGTCAACCCCGCCGGCGCTCCTCCGTCTCCCTGGACGCCGGAAGGAAGGCGAGGACCCCTCGTCTGCGCCCCACTGACTTCGGCCCGCCGCTCCCCTCGGCGGGCCGGGTCGCGTCCTACACCAGCAGCTCGCCGCGGATCGTCGTCACGGCCCGGCCGCGCAGGCGCACCCGGTCGCCGTCGAGGGTGACGAGCAGCCGGCCGCCCCGCCCCGACGCCTGCTCGGCGTCGATCTGGTCCTTGCCGACGCGGTCCCACCACCACGTGGCCAGCAGGCAGTGGGCCGAGCCCGTCACCGGGTCCTCGGGGATGCCCGACGCAGGCGCGAAGACGCGGGAGACGATGTCGGCGTCGCCGTCGCCCGCCGCCGTGATGACCACCGCGTGCTCGGTGCACGCCCCGAGCGCCACGAGGTCCGGCGACGCCTTGCGCACGTCGTCTGCCGTGGGCAACTCGGCGAGTACCCAGCCGTTCGTCGTCGTGGCCGTGCGCACGGGCGTCACCGCCAGGCTGCCGAGCACGCGCGGATCCAGCTCAGCATCGACGGCGGTGTTGGCCGGGAAGTCGAGCTCGATGCGCCCGTCCTCCACGCGACGTGCCCGGAGCTCGCCGCTCTTGGTGTCGAACGCCAGCACGTCGCTGTCGTCGCGGCCCTCGGTCCACAGCACGTGTGCAGACGCCAGCGTGGCGTGGCCGCACAGGTCGATCTCGACCGTGGGTGAGAACCAGCGCAGGCCGTAGCGACCAGCGGCGGCGCGGACGAGGAACGCCGTCTCGGCCAGGTTCATCTCGGCCGCCACGTCGAGCATCCACGACTCGTCCGCAGGTGCGTCGAGCAGCGCCACGCCGGCCGGGTTGCCGGCGAAGGCGCGATCGGTGAAGGCGTCGACCTGGAACAGCGGCGTCGATGTCATTGCCAACACCTACCAGGTGATGCTGAAGCAGCGGTCGCCAATTCGCCCGGGCGACCACCGCTTCCACACCCGCAGCACGCTGCGCGCCGTCGCCTCCGTCCACGCGATCGCGTCGGGCGCCGCCACGCGCCGTACCACCTGACGGATGCCGCCCTCGTGCACGGCGTAGCCGGCCCACGTGCCCGGGAAGTGCTGCGTGCTGCCGACCTCGGTGATCACCATCGGGCCGTGGTCATGTCGCCGGTGGCGGTGGGTGTGGCCGCAGCTCATGAGCACGCGCCGGTTGGCCCGCACCACGCGGTCGAAGAACCGGTTGGCCTCGGGCGACGGGACGCCGGGCGGCCAGTGGTGCAGCACCGGCAGGGGCTGGGGGTGGTGGTGGGTCAGCAGCAGCACCGGTCCGTCCGCCTCGGCCACGGCATCGACCACGTCGTCCGCGTACCGGGCGTAGGTGCCCACGTGCTTGCCCGGCACCGTCGAGTCGAGCTGGACGATGCGGATGCCGGGAACGTCGACCACCCGCACCCCGTCGCGGAGGATCGTCATGCCGTCGATGTCGAAGGTGTCCGCCAGCGGCTCGCCGCGAGGTGTGACCTCGTGGTTGCCGACGAACGTCTCCACCTCCATCGACGTCGACGTGAGCTCGCGGACGGCGATCTCGGCCTCGCGGATGGTGCCGTGCTGGGTGATGTCGCCCTTGGCCACGAGCAGGCGCGCGCCCCACGCCTCGGCCTCGTGCACGGCGGCGCGCAGGCACCGCACCGACGGCGGGTCGGGGAGGTCGAGCGGGTCGTGCACCGTCGGCAGGAACCCGAAGTGCTCGAGCCCGATGTGGGTGTCGCTCACGGTCGCCAGCCGGAACAGCTCCTCGCCCGGCGGTGGCGCCAGCCCGACGCCCTCGACATCGCGCGCGACGACGCCGGCGCTCGTGCGCTGGATCTCCTGCCGGCACCCGACGTCGAGTGCGAAGACCTCTACCGACGTCTCGTGGTTCCCGCTCAGGTGGCCGCTCGGGCCAGTGCCTCGCCGAGCCGCGCCGACTCGCGCTCGCGCAGCGCCACGTTGACCTTGAGGCGCTCCAGGTGCTGCTCGATCGTCTTGACGGCCTGGGGCACGGGGTGCGTCGACAGGAACTGCTCGACGTCGGCGGCCAGCTCGCGCGTGTTCAGCGTCGTGACGCCGCCCAGCAGGCGGGGGATCGTGTTGTCGGGGAAGCGGGCGTTGATCGCGTCCCACTCGCCCTTCACGAACTCCCACGCCAGCTCGTTCACCTCACGGTTCTGCAGCAGCAGCTGGATGAGGAACGGCGCGTTCTGCGAGCGCACCGTGTCGCTCAGCGTGAGCGTCAGCGTCTCCTGCGCCAGCTCGGCGCTCGGGAACCCGCCGAGTGCGTAGAGGTAGCGCAGCTGCTCCTGCGGTGACGGCGACGTCTTGTACCGGTCGAGGAACGTCTCGTGGTCCTCGGCCGTGCCCGACGCCGCGGTGATGGCGACCACGGCGGCCGCCACGTTGGGGTCGACGTCGTCGCCCTTGAGCACCGAGTCGTGCACCTCGCGGGCGTGGGCCCGCACCGTCGGATCCGCGCCCGTCGTGCCCAGCGACGCCAGGACGATCTGCCGCGCCTGGCTGGCCAGCTCGTCCTCGCCTGGCGCCGGCTCCCAGCCGAAGCGATCGAGTGCGGGACCGACCAGGTCGCGCACGTAGCCCTGGAAGGCGGTGCGGCCGTCACCCTCGAGGATGCGGTCGACGCCGCCGAGCACGGCGGCGATGGTCGACCACACCGCGGGGTCGGTCTCGTCGACGTAGCCGCGCAGCAGGTCGAGCAGCACGATGGCCTCGGTGTCGCCGGCCAGCACGGCGGCCCACGTGTCGTCGACCAGCAGGGCCCGCTCGACCGGCGCCAGGTCCATGACCGTCGGCCGCAGCGCCTCGAGCAGGGCCGCCGAGTAGCGCACCCGGTAGAAGCCGTGGCCGCCGGCGTTGGCGATGACGCCACCGCCGGCTCCGGTCAGTGCCGTCGTGGTCGACGCGTCGTCGAGCAGCACCTTGTGCGTCTCGCCCCCGACGCGGGCCAGCAGCGGGACGGCCCAGCGCGCCGCGTCGTCGGTCTTGACGAAACGGAACAGGTGCTGGCTGAACGTGACGTCGTCACCGTCGACGTCGACGCCCACCATCGGGTGGCCGCCCTGGAAGATCCAGGTGTCCATGATGTGGCGCACCGGCTCGCCGGTGGCCTCCTCGATGGCATCCCACAGGTCCGTCGTCTCCGCGTTCCCGTACTCGCGGCTCTTGAGGTAGAGCCGGATGCCGGCCCGGAAGCCGTCCTCGCCCAGGAACTGCTCCAGCATGCGGAGGACCGACGCGCCCTTCTGGTACGTCAGCACGTCGAACATCCCGTCGGCGTCGGCCGGTGAGAGCACCGGGTACTCGATCGGGCGCGTGCTGGCCAGCGAGTCGACGGCGAACGCGGCGGCACGCTCGTTCGTGAACGCCACCCAGCGCTGCCACTCGGGCTTGTAGGCGTCGACCGCGGCCAGCTCCATGAACGTCGCGAACGCCTCGTTGAGCCACAGGCCGTTCCACCACTTCATCGTCACCAGGTCGCCGAACCACATGTGCGCCAGCTCGTGAGCCACGACGTCGGCCACGCGCTGCTGCTCGACCTGCGTGGACTGCTCTGGGTCGATGAGCAGCACCGCCTCGCGGAAGGTGATGGCACCCAGGTTCTCCATGGCGCCGGCGGCGAAGTCGGGCAGCGCGATGAGGTCGACCTTGTCGCCCGGGTACGGGATGCCGTACCACTCGGCGAACCACCGCAGGCAGAACGCACCGACGTCCAGCGCGAACGGCGCCAGGTGGGCCTTGCCCGGCACGTGCACGACGCGCAGCGGCACGCCGTCGACGTCGATCGGGTCGGTCACCTCGAGCGGACCCACGACGAACGCCACCAGGTACGTCGACATGGGGATGGTCTCGGCGAAGCGCACCGCCACGCGGCCGTCACCGGTCGGCGTGCGCTCCACCTCGGCCGCGTTCGAGATGGCCAGCAGCCCCTCGGCGACGACGAGCGTGACCTCGAAGACCGCCTTGAGGTCGGGTTCGTCCCAGCACGGGAACGCCATGCGGGCGTCGGTGGCCTCCATCTG